>DATFRR010000013.1:0-54929 GCA_035263025.1 Micromonosporaceae bacterium | reverse complement strand
GAGTCAAGGCCGAATCCCGCGAGCGCAACGGATCGGGCGGACAGCGCCGCAATGGCAAGCACGACAATGCCGACGACGTTCCAGCCGAGCGTGACGTACTCGAGCGCGAAGCCTCGTCGAACGAACGCGCGCTGGGATGTGTCAGTCACGGCCGCGCCGGCACGACATCGGCGTACGGACTCGGCCGGATCCACGAAACGAACGCTCGCGTGAGCTGCGGGGTGCCGGCCATGGCGAGCCGCCCGTCGCGGACGGCCGCCTGGTAGGTCGTGCGCTTCAGGTGAATGTCGATGAGGCACGCGGAATCGGTCCGGACGACGATGTCCTCGGTGTAGCCGGAGCCCTTCGTACACAACTCCGGGTTCGGCTTACGCAGCACCATCCAGTAGGACTCCGCAGGCCGGTCGCGCATCTCGAAGCGGACCACTACGGTGCGGTCGGGCAGCTTTGCCACGTCGACCAACTTCGTGGTCGCCCAGAGCACGTATGCGGGATCGGTGTGGTGTGGCTCGATCTCCAGCCATCGCGCACCCCACTGGCCCATCGCGTCGCACACCGCCTTCAACTCGCGGCCCATGTCGGTCAGGTGGTACGAAGCACCGCGACCGGACCGCGCCGGCTGGCGCTCGATGATCCCCGCGCGTTGCAATGTGTCGAGGCGCTGGCTAAGCAGCGCGGTCGGGATGCCGGGTGCGCCCTGCCGGATCTCGCTGAAGGTCCGACAGCCGTTGAGAAGGTTGCGCACGATGATCGGCGTCCACCGCTCGGCGAACAGCTCGGCGGTGCGCGCCACCGGACAGAACTGGCCGTACGCTCGCATGTCTTTCAGCGTCGCAGACGCTGCGCGGCTGGCAACTTCATTTTTTGATGTTGCATTGACAACCGCAGCCACGGATGGTGTGGACAGCTGGCTCACAGCCGAGCCAGACCGAACGAATAGGTTGGTGGTGGCGATGTTGGTACGCCCCGGCGACGGTCGTGTCGCCGATATGGGATCGGTCAAGATGCGCGTGCTCGCCAGCGACGACGCGGCCACGAACGGAGAGTTTGCGCTCTCCGAGTTCACCGGCGGCGCGGGCGCCTGGACGGTTCCGCACATCCACCGGGCGACTCAGGAGTCCTTCTACGTTCTTGAGGGAGATTTCACGTTTACGTGCGGCGACGACAGCATTTCGGCCGGCCCGGGTTCGTACGTCGCCATCCCGCGCGGGACCAGACACATGATCCACGCCGGCAGCGGCGGAGGACGGCTGCTGGCGCTCATGGTTCCGGGCGGACTCGAGAAGATGTTCTTCGAGTTGGCCTCGCTGGCACCGGGTGCGATCACGGATCCCGAGGTGCGTGCCGCCGTATCGGCCAGACACGATTCGGTTCCCGCCGACCGCTGACCGCGAAGGGTCAACGTCCGTAGAACGCTGTCTGCCGGGCGGATCGGGATTCCAGTACCGGACGGGCGTCAGGCGGCGCGCAGCGTCAGCAGCGAGATCTCGCTCGGTGCGAAGACACGGAACGGCGGTCCCCAAAATCCGGTCCCCCGGCTTGTGTAAAGCTGCGTCCGCGCGCCATGCCGGCTGAGTCCGGCGACCACCGGTTGGTCGGTGCGCACGAGGTAATGGAACGGCCAGATCTGGCCACCATGCGTATGTCCGGAGACCTGAAGGTCGACGCCGTGCCCAACCGCGCCGTCGATCTGCTTCGGTTGGTGCGCCAGCAGCAAGACGGGAACAGCGGGGTCCGCGCCGGCCAACGCCGCGGCATGGTCCGCGCCGTGCCCGCTAAGGCCAGATCCCCCAGCGGTACGGTCATCGACGCCAGCGATCGTCAGCGTGGCACCGTCACGTTCGACGACGATGTGCCGATTGTGCAACGGTTGCCAGCCGAGTTCCTGCATGTGGTCGAGCCAGCCTTGCGGCTCGCCGAAGTACTCGTGGTTGCCGGTCACGTAAGCGCGCGCGAGCTTAGCTCGGATCAAGCCGAGCGGCGCAGCCTGTTCGCGTCGCCGCGCAACGCTCCCGTCCGCAATGTCGCCGGTGTGGCAGACGATGTCGGCGTCGAGGGCGTTGACCGCCTCGGTGACGCGGGCCGACCACCGTGCCCGATCGATCGGTCCGTAGTGGGTGTCGGTCAGCACGACGACGCGTACGCCGTCGAGGCCCGACCCTAGGCTGGCGATCCGGACGTCTGCCGTCCGCACGCGCGGCACCCGCATCGCCTCCCAGTAGCCCCAGGCGAGCAAGATCACCGCGACACCGACGATGGCGCCGGCCACGATCCGAGCGCCGGCCTGGTCGGAGACGCCGGCGGCAAACAGCACGATCCGAGCCACGATGCCGAGCACCGACCAGCTGAACAGCACCCAGATGACGCCCAGGATCGTGTCGCCGGCGATCGCGAGGCCGTCACGCCCACGGCCGTGGCCACGGAACATCAGCCACGGGAAGGCGGCGAGCGCTCCGGCGAAGACGATCGTCGCGATCACGACGACCGTCACCGGCCAGGCCTGTCCCGAGACGACGAGCATCACGTATGGCACACCGAACAGCAGCGCCAGGATCAGGGTGATGGTGCCGGTCCATCGCATGGTGCGGGATCGCCGCCGAGACCGGGTCGCCGGCTCGGCCTCGACAGTCGTCACGTGATCTCCAGTTCCTCGGGCGGCTTCCTCGGCCGGCTCCCCGTACGCAGAACTGTAGTCACGCCCCGGCGGCCCGCACACGCCTGCGACCGCGAGCACCGACGACCGGTAAGGTATCCAGATCATCTGGCGCCTGAGCTCCCGACCACCGACGTGACCGTTCCGCGCGACCCGCGTCCCGCCGCGGACGGTGACGCCGGCCACCCGTCATGGCTCCGACGCTTGCCACTCGCCCTGCTCGTGCTGGCCGCGCTCGGCTTTCTTGCGCTCGGATTCAGCGAGGCCCGATCCGACGCGCCGACGTTCGACGAGCCGGTCTACGTAGCGTCCGGGCTGGCCGCCGTCCTCCATCAGGACCTGACCTTCAACGCGGAGCATCCGCCGCTGCCGAAGGCGCTCGCAGCGTTGCCGGTGCTGCTCGCGCATCCGGTCGTACCGGCGAATCCGTCATGCGCCGGCAACGACGAACGAACGTGCAGCACCGAGTTCGTCCAAGCACAGGTGGCGGCGGGCAAGCTCCGGGACGTCACGTTCGCCGCGCGCATCGTGCCGCTCATCGAGACCGTAGCGGTGGCTCTGGTGGCGTACGCGCTCGCGGCCGAGTTGTTCGGCGCGGTCGCCGGTGCGCTTGCCGGACTGCTGTGGCTCGCCGCGCCGCTCGTTCTCGCGATCGGCCACCTCGACGGCACCGACATCCCGTTCACGCTGGCCGTGATGCTGAGCAGTTGGGCGCTGGCCCGATGGCTGCGGCTGCGAACGACAAGAGCGCTGGCCTGGACCGGCCTGGCACTGGCACTGGCCGCGAGCACGTCGATCTCGGGGGCGCTCGTCGTATTGGTCGGCATCGGCGTGATCGTCGGCGTGAACTGGAAGACCGGGGTACGGCGAGCGTTCGCGTACGGCGGCATCGTCGCGGCCATCGTCTGGGCCGGCGTCTGGCTGTCGTACGTCGTGCTGGACCCGACCGTACTCACGCATCCAACCGTGATCGCGCCGCGGCCGTACCTCGACGGTTTGTCATATCTGGCGTCGTACAACACCAGCGCGATACCCGGCTACCTCGTGGGTGTTTCGTATACCGGCAGCCGTTGGTGGTTCTGGCCGGTCAGCCTCGTCGTCAAATATCCGGCCGCGATCCTCCTGCTGCTGGTCACCGGACTGGTCTCGTGGTGGCGGCTGGATCGCGGGGTTCGGCGGCGCGCGCTCCTCGCCGTCGCGTTGCCGGCGATCGTGCTGGCCGGGTTCACGATGGCGTCTTCGCTTGACGTCGGGGTACGCCTGCTGCTGCCGGTGATGGCTCTCTGGACCGTGGCGGCGGGCGCGATCGTGCCAGCGCTCGAGAGCCTCACCCGAAGCTGGCGACGCGCTCTCGTCCCCGTGGCATCACTGTTGCTCGTCGCCGGCGCGGTGAGCACCGGACTGTCGTACCCGCATTCGATCGCCTGGGCCGCGCCACCGTTCACGCCGGGTTACGCGGAAGCAACCGACTCCAACATCGACTGGGGCCAAGGGTTCTACGCGTTGCAATCGTGGAGCGAGGGCCGCAATCCGTGGGTCGCGTATTTCGGGCCGCGTGGGCTGTCGGTCGCTGACATTCCGGGAGCGCGTCCGCTGATCGGCGCCGACCCCAGCACCGTGACCGGTTGGGTTGCCGTGTCGGCCACGGCGCTCACTAGTGCCAATCGCACTCAACTCGCCTGGCTGCGCAACTACTGCCCGGTGGACGTACTCGCCGATTCGATCCTCGTCTACCGGTTCGCGGAGCCGCCGGTCGTTGCGCCCGCGCCGGCCCGGCCAGCCACGCAGTGCGCCGGCCCGTACAGCCATCTGGCCGACGGCGGCTAGGTCGACGGCGGCTAGGCCGACGGAGGCTAGCCCGACGGCGCTTAGGTCGGCGGGGTCAGCCAAGGCGGATATGCGGGCTGGCGGGCTGGCGCTGGCCCGCGAGCCCGGCGCCGACGGACATACACGGGATATGCGACCGACCAGACAAGTGTCGCCACCACGATCGGCCCACCGACGAGCAATACAAATCCGCCGCCAATGTCGGCACCGATGACGCCAGCGGTCACGACTCGTTCCCCAGCACCGACGACAAATCCGGCAAGGAGCAGCGGACCGATGACCGCCGACCAGTGCCGGTGAAGCGACCGCTGGATCATGGCGAAGGCGACGACCGATATCCCGACCAGAAACACGACCACGGCCACGACGCCGACAGTGCGGCCGACCGCCGGGTCAACCTGCGGCGGCCGAAACATGTAATCCGGATCGTCGGACACCGGCACGGTCGACACATCGCCGATCAACCACCACACAGCGAACGGAAACGACGAGATGGCGAGCACAGCTGCCAGCCACGCAAGAACACGAAGGCTGCGTGGTGAGCCTTCGGGCCGGAGTCCCTCGGTCATGCGAAGAGTGTGCAGCTACTGAGCAATCCCCGACATCGTGTCGACGGTGGATGGACGGAGACGATCCAACGTTCGCCGGTCCGCTGACACCTGACCGTCGAGCGACGGCTACTTCAGGATGTTCACGGCCCGCGCGATGACGAGGCCGAGAATTGCCAATGAGATGACCGCCTGCAGGGCCATCGCGAACTTTGCCCACCGGGCGAGAGGCATGACGTCGGTCGGGCTGAACGCGGTCGCGTTGGTGAAGCCGAGATACAGATAGTCGAGGAATGTCGGTCGCCACCCATTGGCACGCACCGCCGGGTTGAGGTGCTGCGGAAACGCTAGGTCCGGCACGGCATGCGGCGCCAGCGTGCGCGCGGTCGCACCACCACCGTCGCAGATCCAGTAAGCGAACGTGAACGCGATGATGGTGTAGATCCAGACGCCGAATCCGACGCTGAGCAGCTCGCCCGCCGAATTCGTTTCCGGGCCGCCGGTCACGAGGTCGCCGATCAACCGCGCGGTCACGCCCGCCGCGTCGGCTCCGAGCACTACCACGATCGCCAACGTGATGGCGCGCGCCGTTGCGACGCGATGAGCAAACCGGACGCGATCGACAACCACGAGCGCGATCAGCAGCACGCCTTGGACCGCGGGCACGATCCACCGCCCGCCGAGGCTGAACCGGGATGGCAACGCCAGCTCGATCCCGGCCGCCGCGGCGATCGTGATGCCCATCGGCCAGTGGCTCTCCGGGCGCGTACCCGCCCACCACTCGCGTACCCCGTTGGTGGCCGGCGTCGCCGCTCGCCCGCCCGCCGTGCTGGTCGCGGCGATCGAGTGATCGGCGCGCGCGTTGGCCTCGTCCGCGTCACCGATCAGTGCGCGCGCCGCGTCGAGCCGACGGGCTGCCTGCTCCTGGCTGCTGTCGATCGGGATGGCGACGGCGATCCACGCCCGGTCGCCATTCGCCCGGGCGACGGCCGGCGCATCGATGGCCCGGGCGAGGTCGTCGTAGCGCCGCATCCATTCGCCATCCACCATGCTGGCGAGCGGCAGCCTGGCCACGAGGTCCCGGTCGGTCGCGTCGAGCTCGAGGTCCGCGTGCGGATCGATTGCCGTCATTGCGGAGCGATGCCTCCATCGGCCTGGACCCACCCTTGGCGCCAGCATGCCTCACGAGGCCGGCTGGCGACCGGCAAACCGCGTGGATCCGCCCAGCGCTACGCGGCGGCCCGCCGACCCCGGAAAGTCCGGCGGTAGAGGTGCGGCGGCGATCCGACCCGGCGGTGGAAGTGATGGCGCAGCATCGCCGCATCGCCGAAGCCCGACTTGGCCGCCACCGAGTCGATCGGCAGATCGGTCTCTTCGAGCAACTGCCGGGCGAAGAGCACGCGTTGCGCGGTGATCCATTCGTGTGGCGTCACACCGGTCTCGGCGCGGAATCGTCGCGCAAACGTGCGCGGTGCCATGTGCGCGCGTTCGGCCAGGTCATCCACGGTCACCGACCGGTGGAGGTTCGCGATCAGCCACTGCAGCAAGGGCTCCAGGGTCGCGGCGCGCTCGGACCGCGGCAGCGGCAACTCGACGTACTGTGACTGGCCACCGTCGCGGTGCGGTGGCACGACCATGCGGCGTGCGAGCTTCGTCGCGATCGCGCTGCCGTGCACGCGGCGGACGAGATGCAGGCACAGGTCGATGCCGGCCGCCGTGCCGGCGCTGGTGAAGACGTTGCCGTCCTCGACATAGAGCACATCCGGCCGCACGTCCGCGAGCGGGAACCGGCGCGCGAGTTCGTCCGCGTAACGCCAGTGGGTGGTGCACCGTCGTCCGTCGAGGAGACCCGCCTCGCCGAGCGCGAACGCGCCGGAGCAGACCGACAGCACGTAGGCGCCGCGATCATGAGCGGCGCGCAGCGCGTCGAGAACGGCCGGATCGGTCGACGCACAACCTGGGTCGCCGGCCGAGGCAAACGCCGGCACCGCGACCAGGTCGGCGTCCGCCAGCCCGGTGAGGTCCGCGTGTGGCGCGATCGAGAAACCCGAGCGGGTACGGATGGGTCGACCGTCCGTGGTGCAGAGCTTGAAGTCGTATCCAGGGAACCCGTCCGCCGTGCGATCCGTGCCGAACACCTCGCACAGCACGCCGAGCTCGAACATCGCCACGTCTGGAAAGGCAAGCACAGCCACCCGCCGCATCATGGCCCTACGATACGTGGCAGGAAATCGATGAACAAGGGCAATCCTGCCACTGTTCGCCGTGGATGGATGCGGCGACCATTAATCCGTACACCGGTGGCCACCGGCGCAGAACTCCAGGAACGTACGACAGGAAGTCGTCGCAGGAGGTCCACGCCATGTCCGGTTTGCTGTTTCTCGCCGCGTTCTTTGTCGCTCTCGCGATCGCGAGCGCGTTCGGCCTCACCGCCGACAGCCGTGAGTCTGGTGACTGGTCACCGACGCACGACGGCCGCCGCTGCGCGTAGCTATGACGAGCAGCGAGCGGCACGTCGCAACGCATGCCGCACCCGGCCGAGCCGCACTCCGAAGGGGCACGCTCGGCCGCGCGGGATCTCAGTCGGTCGCCGGCTCGTACACCAACGTTGCGTACTCCTTCGAGGAGTCGTCGTCGTAGAGCGCGACGATGTCGTCCGGCAGCGGCTCCAGCGTCGTACACCGTACGAAGTCGCGCAGCGTCGTCCCGGTGCACGCGCAGTCGACGTTCACCGCACCGATCCGATCGGCCAGATCCGTGATGCTCACGGTGCGGAAGTCGATGCTGAAGCGCGTCACCGGACTGGTATTCGGGACGCTGGAGTGCAACTGGTTGCCGGAGAACGACAGCAGGCCGCCGACCGGTGCGATGACGCGGATCTGCGGATCCAGCTCGACATCGTCGAGCGGTTTCGGCTGTTCGCGAGTGTCGGTGCCGACCATCGACGCGGCCGTCCCCCGACTCTGCGCGTTCCACCGGTAGTAGTTGTAGGTCGCCGAACTGTTGCGCACCGGCCGATCGAAGTAGCGCGGGTGGAAGGCCAGACCGTTGTCCGGCTCGATGTCGTAGACCGGGAACCACCAGTTCACCTGCGCGAGCGGCGCCGAATACCACGTGTCGCGGTGCGGGTGGAACGCGTACGCGATGCCGGTCGTCAGATAGCCCTTCGCGGTCGCCGACCGAAGCCTCGGAACGTCGAAGTAGGTCTGGTCGGGATCTTCGCCAATCTCGGCCATCAGTGAGGCGATCAGCGACTTGCACCGCGGATCGTGGATGAACGCGGGCTTCACGCGACCGAGGATCGCCGCGTAGTCGTCCACGTCGAAGTGATACTGAGCCTCGCGAGGATCGTAGGGAGCGAACGCCTCCTCGAGCGCGTCGCGTGCCAACTCGGCGAGCGCCAGTGCGCTCGGCTTCGGCGAGTGGATGACCAGATCGCCCCGATAGAGTGCCGCGCGGCGGGCGCATTCCGACGCAGGGCCGTCTACAAAGATATTCGTCATGGTGACTCTCCGTTACCTGGTATCGGCAGGTTGAGGCACCCAATCACATGAGCGGATGGATGTGCAGTCGCTGAACGGACACGATGGGGCCGGACCTCAACGCTCCCTACACGACCGCTCCGCGCGTAATGTGCTGCCATGGCCATCGTCGAGAGTTCCGGCTTCGCGCATGTGCGTGTCACGGTCAGCGACATCGCTCGTTCCAAGGCGTTCTATGACGACGTGTTCGGATGGCAGGTCGCGGCCGACATGTCCGGCCGCATCGCCGAACCCGGCATCACCGAGTCGCGCTTCGACCTCTACGGCGGCACCGTCTACTTGACACCGAGCGGCGCGCTCTTCGGGTTGCGCCCGATCGCGCCGGACGGCGACCGATTCGACTCAACGCGGCCTGGACTCGACCACATCAGCTTCATGGTCGCCTCCCGCGACGAGCTCGTCACCGCCGCCGAGCGGCTCGACGCCAAAGGCATCGAACACGGCGACGTCACCGACCTCACCGCCTGGGGCATCGCGATCCTGTCCTTCAGCGATCCGGACGGCATCCACTGTGAGTTGACCGCGCCACTCGGCTGATCCGATCGACTCGGTCGCGGTCCGCGACGCCGGTAGGTCACGGCCCTAGGCGGCTGCGCCTGCCGGACGCGGTCAGGCGGTGTCCGATCGCATGTCGGCGGACCACTTGTCTTCGATGCGGCCGAACTTCCAGATGGCGAGCGCGACGACCCACGTGACCACGAACAGCCCGACGATGAAGTAGCCGACGTAGTTGAGGTCGAGGTTGCCGATCCAGCCGAGCGGCCCGGTCGTGATGTCGAGTTGATCGGTGAGGATGGACACCAGCTCGACGACGCCGATGACGAGCGCGACGGCGACCGACAACCCGGTGATCGTGATGTTGTAGTAGACCTTGCGGACCGGCTTGGAGAAGGCCCAGTCGTACGCGAAATTCATGAAGCAGCCGTCGATCGAGTCGAGCAACGACATGCCGGCCGCGAAGAGTACCGGCAACGTCAGGATCGCGTACCACGGCAGGGCGAACGCGGCCGCACCACCGGCGAGGACGAGCAGCGAGACCTCGGTAGCGGTGTCGAAGCCAAGGCCGAACAGCAGGCCGACCGGATACATATGCCACGGCTTGCGCACGGCCTTCGTCACGCCACCGAGGATCCGGTTCATGAACCCGCGCTTGTTCAGGTGTTCCTCGAGCTCTGCTTCGTCGTACACACCCTGGCGCATCTGGCGGAACACCCGCAGGATGCCACGCAGGATGACCAGGTTGATGATCGCGATCAGCATCAGGAACACGCCGGACACCGATGTGCCGATGAGACCGGTGGTCTGCTGCAACGTCGACGAGTCGTTCTCCACGGCGCCGGCCAGCGTTCGCACACCGACCGACAGCAGGAAGCACAGCCCGAACACGATCGACGAGTGGCCGAGCGAGAACCAGAATCCGACCGAGACCGGACGCTCGCCGTCGGCCATCAGCTTTCGCGTCGTGTTGTCGATCGCGGCGATGTGGTCGGCGTCGAACGCGTGCCGCATGCCCAAGGTGTAGGCCGTGATGCCGAGCCCGACGCTGAACGCCAGGGCGCGGTGCGTGGCACTGTCCACACCGAGGCTGTAGTGATGCGGCGCGATCAGCGCGAAGAGGCTCACGAAGCCGAGCACGTGCAGGAGCACGACGAATCCGGCCATGCCGCCGATGCGGATCCACTCGCGGCGGCTCAACCGTCGGCGAGCCGGATCCACCGGATCGTCAGCCTCTGTGAGGGTTGGGGACGTGAGCGAGTTGGTCATGGCGGCACCTCGGGGTGGAACGCAGGCGAGCGTCAACACCCCCGAATCTAGGCGCGCCAAATCGCTATTGCAAACCAATTGCAGTTGCGATGAACTCGCGCTGAACGAGCAGTGGCGCGGCGCCGCCGCTACCCGTGACGTTCCCGAGGAAGGCTCGCGATCACGAGTACGCCCGCGAGCAGGCCGAGCTGCAGCACCGGCGCGAACGGTCGGGCGTAGACCGCGAGCAGTCCGCCCGCCACCGCGCCGGCGATCAGTCCCAGCAGGAGTCGCAAATTTGGCATGGCATCGCGCGCCGAGCCGCCGGTAGCAAGCCGCGCGACGAGCGTGGTGAGCGTGCCGGTCATGTACGTCGTCGACAACCCCGACTGCCCGAAGCGCTGGACCGCGGCGCTCTGTACGCCGAGGCCGGTAGCAGTCAGTGCCAGCAGGATCGGCTGCAACGTGGCGTTCGCGTGCCCGAGATGGGCGGACTCGTAGCCGATCGTGTACGCGCCGAACAGCCCGAATTCCAGCAGCAGCGCGACGGTCACCGGCCGTGGCCACGGCGGGTCGTTCTTGGCCGGCCGACCGGCGATCCGCGCCCCGATCGCACAGCCGAGCATGAAGCAGACGATCGCGGTCGCGGCGTTGGCCAGCTGGCCGACATCGCCGCGCGCGATGGCCAGGCCGAAGAACACCATGTTGCCGGTCATGACGCTGGTGAACACCCCGCCCAACGCGACGAAGCCGATCGCGTCGGTGGCACCACTGACCATCGCGAGCAGCAGGACGCCAAGGTCGCGTGCCCGCGCGGCGGCAGCGGAGATCGTGATCGTGGTGTTCTCGGTCACGGACGTGGTCACGGCAGGTCGATCTCCGGGTCGAGGTTTGCACTGGCATGGCGCGCCGGCCATGTCGATTCGCCGGCACAAATGGTGTGCCCGGGCGGCTTAGATACTAGGCGGGCCACCCAACCGCGAGATATGTGACGTCCGCGACCGGTTGCGTCGCGGACGCCGTCGATCATGCCCGTCGCCGGCAGCGATCGAACCCGGTCGCGTCGCCGTCGATCAGGCCTGTCGCCGCGCCGATCGACCGCCGGTCGCCGCGCTGATCGGGCGTCGGTCGCAACGTCCGTCAGGCGCCGGTGGCTGCCTTGATAAGCGCGGCTGCCGCCTCGCGAGCCGCCGCGGCCGCCGACGGTTCATGATCCAGCTGTGCGCCGACCGTTGCGCCGTCGTAGAGCAGCACGAGTTGGTGGCCGAGCCGGTCCGGGTCGGTCGCCCCTGCTTGGCGGGCAAGGTCCGTCAACAGGGCGCGTATCCACGCTCGGGACTCGTCGCGGATCTGCTCTACGGCGCTGCCCGGACGGGCGTCGGCGCTGGCGTTGATGAACGGGCAGCCGCGGAACCACGGCTCCAGGAACAGGTCGCCGAGCACGTCATAGACGCCGAGCAACTTGTCGGCCGGCGAGTCGTAGCGCTCCAGCCCGCGGCGCAGCCGCTCCTTGCGACGCTCGTGCCGCAGGGCGAGATAGCTTCGCACGAGCTCGTCCTTGCTACCGAACGTGTTGTAGAGCGAGGCCTTCGCGACGCCAGCACGCTCGATCACCCGGTCGATGCCGACGCTGTTCACGCCCTCCTCGTAGAACAGCTCGTTCGCGGCGGCGAGGAGCCGCTCCCGGGCCGACAGGCGAGGCTCCGGTGCGCTGCTGCCGCTTAACGATCTTGGCGGCGTCGACGGTCGGTGTGACGATCGCGACGCGGTGGTCTTGCCGGGCATGCCTTGACATTAACAGACCGGTCTGTCTACTGTCACTAGGTGCTAGACCGACCTGTCTACCTAATGCCCAAGACGCGACGCGTACTGTCGACTGCGTGGCGCCGCGTCCCGCCAACCGCCAACTCGGGCGCACCGACGGCCCGACGCCGGCCGGCCACGCGATCGCTCCGGCTTCCGGAGCCCGTGGCGTTCTACCTGCTCGCGTCGATTGTCCTGTTCTTCTTGGCCGGGTCCGCCGCGCCGACTCCGATCTACGCGCTCTACCAGGCCGAGTGGCACTTCTCGCCGATCACGACCACGGCGGTGTTCGGCGTGTACGCGCTCGCGGTGCTCACCGCGCTGCTGATCTTCGGGTCGCTATCCGACTACATCGGCCGGCGTCCGGTCCTGCTCGCCGCGATTGCCGTACAGGCCGCCACCATGTTGGTGTTCACCGCCGCCGATGGCGTACCCGTCCTCGTGGTGGCCCGGGTCGTGCAGGGTCTCGCGACCGGCGCCGCGCTCGGTGCGATCGGCGCCGCGATGCTCGACCTGGACAAGGCGAAGGGCACCATCGCGAACGCCGTGGCGCCGATGACCGGCAGCGCCACCGGAGCGATCGGTGCTGGTCTGCTCGTGCAGTTCCTGCCGGCGCCGACGCGCCTCGTCTACCTCGTGCTGTTCGGCGTGTTCGTGCTGCAGGCAATCGGCGTCGCGCTGATGTCCGAGACGTCACAACCGGTGCCTGGCGCGGTCGATTCGCTGCGACCGGAATTCGCGGTGCCGGCCGCGGTACGTCGGCCGATGACCGTCGCCGTCCCCGCTCTCGTCGCGGTCTGGGCGCTCGCCGGGTTCTACGGGTCGCTCAGCCCGGCGGCGATTCGCATCATCGTCGGCTCCACGTCACCCGTGCTCGGCAGCACACCGTTCGCGGTGCTCGCGGCCAGCGCGGCACTCGCGGTGTTCGCGCTCCGATCGGCCAGTCCTCGCTTTGTGGTGACGTTCGGACTCATCGCGCTCATCGTCGGCGTCGGCATCACGGTGGTGGCAACCGACCATCGCTCGGTCGTTGCCTTCTTCGCCGGCACGGTGCTCGCCGGCATCGGCATGGGATCCGGATTCCAGGGCGCGATCCGCACCGTCGTACCGCTCGCCCGCCCGCACGAACGCGCCGGCGTGCTGTCCGTCGCGTTCGTCGTGTCCTACCTCGCGCTCGGCGTGCCGGCGGTGGTCGCTGGCTTCCTCGTCGTCCACGACGGCGGCGTCCTCACGACCGCGCGCGAATACGGTTTCGCGGTGATCGGGCTCGCCGCACTCGCGCTCGTCGGCACACTGCGACGCCGCCGGGCGGAGCCAGCCACGCCGACGGCCGAGCCGATTTCGCCGGCGCCGGACCCCCGTGCGTCTGGCCACCACGAACCACGGGTACGGATGAGCCATCCGGCCGTCGAGCCCGCCGGCGGCGGGCAGCACTGACTGGCTCAGTGACCCAACTACGCCTCGGCGGTCGCCCCGTCCGCCGCGCCAGCCGCATCCGGTATGCCAGCGACATCCTCCTGGCGCGGCGTGTGGCGGTCGTCGCTGCCGTGGTACGTCGTGTACGTGTACGGGTTCGGGATGTGGTCCGGCGTCGGCAGCTCCGGACGCATGCCTTCCTGCCACGCCTGCTCGCCCATCGTGGCTCGCAGGTAGTCGACGGTGTTCGCCACGGCCGCCTTCGCCGCTGCCTGATCGATGCCGACGAGCTTGTGCGCGTACTTGACGACCTTGCCGTTGATCAGCACGGTGTGCACGTCGCCGCGACCCGCCTGGTAGACCAGCGTGCCGTACGGATGCGTGATCGGACTCATCGCCGGCGAGTTGTCGTTCTTGACGAGGACGACGTCGGCGCGCTTGCCGGGTGTCAACGTGCCGATCACCGACTCGAGGCCGAGCGCCCGGGCACCACCGGTCGTCGCCCAGTGTGCGACCTCCTCGGCCCGCAAGTAGTTGTGCACCACGGTCTCGCCGCGCGCATGCGCCTCGAGGTGCTCACGTGAGCGGTCGGCGGACAGCGTCGCACGCATCGCCGAGAAGAGGTCGGCGCTCCACCACACGCTGGTGTCCATCGACAATGACACCGGGATGCCGTGCTTGCGGAGCGCCCAGGTGGGCGGGTAGCCCTGGCCCGCGCTCTGTTCGCTCTCGGTCGACACCGAGGCGGTGCCACCGGTCGCCGCGATCCGTTGGTACGAGTCCTCGGTCAGCGTGGCGGCGTGGACATACGTGATCTCCGGGGTCATGTATCCGCCTTCCCACATCAGGCGGATGCTGTCGTCGTTCGTGGCGCCCCACACGCCAGCGTGAGTGGTCACGCGCAGCCCGAGATCGCGAGCCGCCTCGAACGCACCGCGTTCCGGGAACGCCGGGTCGGCGGTGACGTCGAAGGCCATCTGGAAGCCGAACATGTCGCTGGTCGACAGCCGGCTCACGAAGCTGCGGAAGTCCGCGCTGTTCGACCACTCCCACGGCGCGCCGAGCAGGTTGCCGTAGGCGAGCACAAACCGGCCCGGTACGGACCGCAACGCGTCCACCGCGGCTTCCGCGTGCCCGATGGTCTGCAGGCCGTGAGACCAGTCCAGTGACGTCGTGACACCGGCGTCGATCGCCTCGATCGCGGAGAGCACGTTGCCGGCGTGGACGTCCTCCGGCCGGAAGATTTTGCCCCAGGTGAGGTAGTAGAAGACGAAATACTGGGTGAGCGTCCAGTCGGCGCCGTACCCGCGCATCGCCGTCTGCCACATGTGCCGGTGGCTGTCCACCATGCCGGGCATGACGATGCCGCCCGACGCGTCAATCTCGACCGCGCCCTCCGGGGCCGCGAGGTTCGTGCCGATCGCGGCGATCCGGTCGCCGATGACGAGCACGTCACCGCCCTCGATCACGCCGGTGCCGTCCATTGGCAGCACAGTGCCGCCGCGGAACACGATCGGGCGACCCTCGGTGAACACGTCGGACGGGTGCTCTGGCGCCATCTCGCTCACCTCTCATGGAACGGGTTTCGTATCGCGTGGTTCGAACCGGCGGACGATTGGCGGACAGTCGTCCGGCATGCGGTCATGGCAATCGAACACACCTTGGCTAAGCCATCGCGCTCGTGTCAAGGCCCGCGTGATGGGCACCTTTCGGCCGTTCGTACGCCGTGCCAGTATGTCGGCTATGACACACGGGCGGACGCAGGTGACGATCGAGTTGCGTACCTCTGACCGCGAGGACGCGCGAGATTTCGCGACCGTCGCCGCCGATCGGGCAACGCTCGACGGCGGGCGGCTCATCGCGTGGCTCGACGGCCGTGCGATCGCAAGTTATCCGGTCGCGACGGTCGCCGGACTCCGTTTCGCGGTGGTTGGCGGGAACGTCGCGCCAGTCGCCGAGCCCGAACCCGCAGCCGCGGAGACCGCAACCCCCGAGACTGGGCCAGCCGATGGTGGGCAAGCCGAGGATGGGCCAGCCGACCAGGCGCCAGCCAGCGGCACCGGGTGGACGTACGGCGAGGATTCGCTGCTGCGTACGCTGAGCGATCAGCACGCCGGCCTGACGATGATGATCCTGAAGACCCAGCGGCCGATGGACGAAGTCATCGCACGCCTCAAGGAACTCGGGATCGACCCGACCGGCCGATGATCGCCCGGGTGGCCGGCACCCGCCGACCACTCAGGAGGCTCGATGAAGTTCACCGACGCGGAGATCGCCTACCTTGCGTCGCAGCGGCTCGGGCGGCTGGCCACGATTCAGCCGGGCGGCGCCTTGCAGAACAGCCCGGTCGGCTTTCGCTACAACCCCGACCTCGACACCATCGACATCACCGGTCATGGCATGGCGACCAGCCAGAAGTTCCGGAACGTCGGCACCGACGCGCGCGTCGCGTTCGTGGTCGACGACGTGCTGACCGAACCGTCGTGGCGAGTCCGGTGCGTCGAGATCCGGGGTACGGCCGAGGCGCTGCCGCCGCCCGACGTACCCGATCCGACGCAGCGCCGTGGCGTGGACGGCGCCATCATCCGAGTGCATCCGACGCGCATCATCAGCTTCGGCCTCACCGACTCCGACGACCCGTTCCGCGGTGGCGCGAACAAACGCGACGTCTGAGCCGCCAGTCCGCGCGCGTTATCGGGAGCGGATGTCCTCGCCGCGGCGGAGCAACTCAGCCAGCGGCAAGGTGGCGGCACCGAGCGCGACCGCGTCCAGTCCGAGCTCACTCGGCGCGATGGTGACCTGTTCGTACGGCTGGGCCAGCGCTTGACGTTCCGCAGCGGCACGGATCCGGTCCATCGCAACGGAGGCGAGTGCCAGGCCGGCCCAGCCGCCGAGCACGACACGCTCCGGGTTGAAGAGGTTGATGAGGTTGCCGATGCTCGCCCCGAGCAGGTCCGCGGTCTCCGACACGAGACCAGCGGCGGCCGACTCGCCATCGTCACGGGCCGCCGCCACGAGTGCGGCGATCGCCGCCATCTCGTCCTCGCCGGCGGCCGCCAGCGGTGGGCGCGAGCCGAGTGCCGCGTACCGTTCGAGGATCGCTTCCGCGCCGGCGTACGCCTCGAGACAGCCGCGCGCACCACAGCGGCATTCGCGCCCGCCGTACACGACCGCGGTGTGTCCCCACTCGCCGGCGCCGCCGGACGTACCCCCGAATGGCGTGCCATCGGCGATGATCGCGGCGCCGACGCCGCTGCCGACCAGCGCCACCACCGCGTGCCGTGCGCCGCGCGCCGCGCCGAACCACATCTCGGCCTGGGCCTGGGTGTTCGCGCCGTTGCCGACGAACACCGGGGCCGCCACGCCGTCGGACGCGAGCATGTCGGCCAGCGGCACCGCATGCCAGCCGATCGTCGGCGCGGAGACCAACGGCGTCGGTCGGCCGGTCACGATGCCCGGCACGCCAACGCCGACTCCGACGATCGACGACCGGTCGATCGGTCCGGCGGCACGAGAGTCATCGTCGACGGCCTCCCGCGACGCAAGCACATCCGCGATTCCGGTGACGATCTCGGCGACCACGGTGGCCGGCTCCGGGCGGTGCGATGGCACCGGTCGCAGCACACGAGCAACCCGCTGCACGGCCAGATCGAACAACTCGACGGTCACGCCGGTCTCGCCGACGTCGACGCCGACGAGATATCCATACTCGTGGCGCACGCGCAACAGGACCCTCGGCCGTCCACCACCGGAGTCGACCTGACCCGCCTCGACGATGAGCCCGTCGTCGATCAGCTCGGCAACCACGGTGCTGACCGTCGCGCTCGACAGGCCGCTGCGCTGGCCGAGTTCCAGGCGGCTCAGCGGGCCGTCGAAGAACACCGTCGACAACAGGATCGCCCGGTTCTGCCGGCGGATGTCGCGGGTGGTTCGCGTCGAATCCATGAGCACATTTCTCGCGTCTGACCGGGGGCTCCGGCGGCACGGTCCGGCGCGCAGCAGACGGAGCCTAGCCGCGGACGATGCGAGCGTACGCGCCTGAGCTGTATGCCAACCGCCACGCCATTTGGCCTGCACTGCCTTGACGTGCCGAGAGCCTTGTTGATTAAATTCAGCATTAAATTCAGGACTCAAGATAAGTCGCCGACGATGGGTGTTCAAGAGCTATGACCGACGATCTGGGCCTGGCGCCGGACTTCCGATGGGGCGCCGCCACTTCCGCCTATCAAATCGAGGGCGCGGTCGCCGAGGACGGCCGCGGCGCGTCGATCTGGGACACGTTCTGCCGCGTGCCGGGCGCGATCGACAACGGCGACACCGGCGACGTCGCGTGCGACCACTACCACCGCTGGCGCGAGGATGTCGCGCTGATGCGGCACCTCGGGCTCGACTCGTACCGCTTCTCGATCGCCTGGCCGCGCGTGTTGCCCGAGGGAACCGGACGCGTGAACGCAGCGGGGCTCGCGTTCTACGACCGTCTCGTCGACCGCCTTTTGGAGTCCGGGATCACGCCGTTCGCCACGCTCTACCACTGGGATCTTCCGCAGGCTTTGCAGGATCGGGGCGGCTGGCCGGCGCGCGAGACCGCGTATGCGTTCGCGGAGTTCGCCTCCGTAGTCGGCGAGCGTCTCGGCGATCGAGTCGGCGACTGGTTCACCCTCAACGAGCCACTGTGCTCCGCGTGGATCGGGCACCTCGAGGGCCGCATGGCGCCCGGCATCAGCGATCTCGCGCTCGCCATACCGGCATCGCACCACCTGCTTCTCGGGCACGGCCTGGCGACCGCGGCACTCCGCGCGGCCGCACCGAACGACGTGCGCATCGGCGCCGTGCTGAACCTGAGTCCATGCGACCCCGCGAGCGACGCGGCGGGTGACGTGGCTGCCGCGCTGCGCGCCGACGGACACACGAACCGGTGGTGGCTCGACCCGCTCTACGGCCGCGGCTACCCCGCCGACATGATCCGCGTGTACGGCATCGAGCCGCCGGTACGCGACGGCGACCTTGCCACGATCGCGGCACCCATGGACCACGTCGGGCTCAACTACTACTTCCGTCACGTGGTCACCGACGATCCGGCCGGCGTGGCTCCGCATACCCGCATGGTCAGCGTGTCCGACTGGACATTGACCGCGATGGGCTGGGAGGTCTACGCGGACGGGCTGGAGCAGATGCTGTTACGCCTCGCCGACGAGTACGGCGCCCGACGCATCTACGTGACCGAGAACGGCTCGGCATGGCCGGACGAGATCGAGCCGGACGGCAACGTCGAAGACAAGGACCGCATCAACTACCTCGAGGAGCACCTCGAGGCGTGCCTGCGCGCGGTGCGCCATGGTGCGCCGGTGGCCGGATACTTCGCGTGGTCGTTGCTCGACAACTTCGAGTGGGCGTACGGATATGCCAAGCGGTTCGGGCTCGTCCACGTCAACTACGAGACGCAGCGACGGACCATCAAGGCCAGCGGCTACCGCTACGCAGACATCATCCGCGCGCACCGCGCCGGCCGGGCCATCGTGCCGGTGGGCCGCTAGCAACCGGTTGCTAGCAACCGGTCGCTAGCAACCGACCGACGCACCGCGACGCATCACCCGGCCAGCCCGGGTCGTTAAGAGAACTGACTGCGCTGGTCAGCCGACGGTGGAGCCCCGGACGACGAGCGTCGTCGGAATGACGTTGGGCTCTTCCGGGAGTCGCGCGCCGGCCAGCTGGGACAGCACCATTCGGGCCGCCGTCGCGCCCATCTCGCGCAGCGGCTGCCGGATCGTGGTGAGCGGCGGGTCGGTGTGGAGCGCCGCCGGCACGTCATCGAAGCCGACGACGGCAATGTCGTCCGGCACGCGACGGCCGCTCTCCCGGACCGCCTGAATCGCGCCGCCCGCCGACAGATCGTTGTGGGCGAAGATCGAGTCGAACTCGATGCCAGCCGCGATGGCCTGCTTCACGGCGAACCGTCCACAGTCGAAGGTGAAGTCCCCTTCGATGAAGTGCGCCCGGTCGAGACGGACTCCGGCGGCCAGATAAGCCGCGCGGAATCCGTCCGACCGCTCTTGCGTGCAACCGAACGCCTCGGTACCGGTGATCACCAGTGGCCGCATCCGACCGATGCCGATCAGATGCTGTGCCGCCGCCTCGCCGCCATCCCGGTTGGTCGTCGCGACCGACGGGAACTGTGGCTGGTGGCCACGGTCGTCGATCAGGACCACCGGCAGCCCCCGTTGGTGCAGCTCGGTGATGTAGTCGAGGGTGTTCTCCGGCTCGATAACGAGCAGGCCGTCGAACGACTTCGCCGACACGTGCGTAGCGAACTGCCGCATCGACTCGTCGCCCCGGTTGCAGGTGAACATCAAAAGGCCGTAGCTATCGCTTTCCAGGACGTCGACGGCACCTTGCACGACGTCCGCGATCCACGGCCACGTCAACGACGGCACGAGCATGCCGACGATGCGCGTCCGGCCGCGGGCTAGGCCCACGGCGCGGGCGCTGGGCACATACCCGAGTTCGTCAATGACCTGCCGGACTCGGGCCGCGGTAGTGATGTTGAGCTCGCCCTTGCCATTGAGGACCCGGGAGACCGTTGTCTTGCTGACACCCGCACGCGCGGCGACGTCAGCGATGGTGATCGGCACGCCTCCCCCTCCGGCGTCGTCGGGATGGGCTCCGGCTCTCGGGCTGTCCGGCCTCGCTTCGCAGCCCCGGAAGCGGTTTCGGGAGCGGTTCCGTGGGCCGAGTCAACCGGAGTCGAACCGGTGGCGTCAATAACGGCCAGATAACGAATGGGTCTGAGTATCAGTGGATGGTGCTGGACGCCACGCGTCGAGTCCGATGTGGAGGCGACCTAGTCGTGTGAGGATCCCGCCTCGTGACTGCGCAGCGTGATCCAACAATGGCGCATCGTGAGAGCGCAGTACGGCAACGCGGCGTCACGCAATGTACACAAGCGAACAACGTCGTACGGACGTATTGAGAGCTTGTGCATACAGCGGTAACGTCCGACTAACTCGATCGGAAGCTTGCGCAAAAGGCCGATGCGACGATCCGATTCTCGGTCGACTTCATATCGACCGCTTGGGGAGGACTTGCCATGTCCGAGCAACACGATGTGGGCGGTCCGGAACGAACTACTGGACGCAGTCGGTGGCATTGGCTGCTGCTTATCCCAGTCGTCGTTCCGCTACTGACCTTCCTCTACAACGGGAACAACCCGTATTTCCTCGGATTCCCTCGGTTCTACTGGCTCCAACTCGCGTTCATCATCCTCGGCGTCGGAGCGACGACGTTCGTGTACCAGAAGACGAAGGATCGGGGTGACCGGTCGTGAAGGAGCACCAAACCGAGATCATCATCGCGTCCGCCATCTTCGTGTTCGTGAGCATCCTCGGCTTCGTCGCGTCACGATGGAAGCGACCGACGACGATGGCCCACCTGGACGAATGGGGCCTCGGCGGCCGGCAGTTCGGTTCGTGGGTCACCTGGTTCCTCGTCGGTGGCGACCTCTACACGGCGTACACGTTTGTCGCCGTACCAGCACTGCTCTTCGCGTCCGGCGCGGCCGGCTTCTTCGCGGTGCCGTACACAGTGATCATCTACCCGATGGTCTTCGTGGTGCTGGTCCGGTTGTGGTCGGTGTCGCGCAAGCACGGTCTGGTCACGCCGGCGGACTTCGTACGCGCGCGGTCCGGATCGTCCACGATGGCGCTGCTCGTCGCGATCACCGGCATCGTCGCCACGATGCCCTACATCGCGCTGCAACTGGTCGGCATCGAGGCGGTGCTCAAGGCGATGCACGTCAACCCGACGTGGGCCCTGATCGTCGCGTTCGCCATTCTCGCGGCGTACACCTACAGCTCCGGCCTTCGGGCACCGGCACTGATCGCGTTCGTCAAGGATCTGCTGATCTATGCAGTGATCATCGTCGCCATCATCTACATCCCGTACAAGCTCGGCGGGTACCACAAGATCTTCGACGCCGCGCAGACGAAGCTGCACGGGCAGGCGACCCCGAGCAGCACGCTGCTGGGTCCCGCGAACCAGTGGCAATACATCACGCTGGCCCTCGGCTCGGCGCTCGCGCTGTTCCTCTACCCGCACAGCGTGACCGGCGTGCTCGCTAGTCGGTCGCGCAACGTCATCAAGCGCAACATGTCCGCGCTGCCGGCATACAGCCTGCTGCTCGGTCTGATCGCACTGCTCGGCTACATGGCGATCGCGGCCGGCACCAAGCCGATCGTGTCCGGTGGAAAGGCGGACGGGAACACGATCGTGCCCGTGCTGTTCGACCAGATGTTCCCGCACTGGTTCGCTGGCGTCGCGTTTGCGGCCGTGGCGATCGGTGCACTCGTGCCGGCCGCCATCATGGCGATCGCGGCCGCGAACCTCTTCACCCGCAACATCTACGTCGAATACATCAAGCCCGACTCGTCGCCCGCGCACCAGACGGCGGTCAGCAAGATCGCATCGCTGGTCGTGAAGATCGGCGCGGTGCTGGTGATCCTGTTCATCAGCCCGCAGTTCTCCATCGACCTGCAGCTCATCGGTGGCGTGATCATCCTGCAGACGTTGCCCGCGGTCGCCATCGGCCTTTACACCGGCTGGCTGCACCGTTGGGGCCTCGTGCTGGGCTGGATCGCCGGCATGGGCCTCGGCATGTGGATGCTGTACCAGATCCCCAACCCGGCGACGAACCACAAGCACTTCGGCGGCTCTGCATTCGGCCTGTCGAAATGGTTCGACCCCACGTCGATCGGCCTCAACGCGAAGACGACCGTCTACGTCGGCTTCGTCGCGGTGCTGGCGAACCTCATCGTCGCGGTGATCATCTCGCTGCTGTGCAAGCTGGTACGGCTGCCCGACGGCGTCGACACGACATCGCCGGACGACTACACGCACGATCCGGCACGAGCCCCGGCGCCTGCGCTACCGAAGCAGACCGAACTCGCGGGCGACGAGTTGCCGGAGCCGGCCCCAACCACCTAGCCGCACATCGTCGTTGCCTACCGTCCCTCCTGGATCTTGGAATCGTACGGGCGCCATGTGGCACCCTGATTCCAAGATCCAGGAGAATGGACGACGGTCGAGTGACGATCCGGCGGTCCACAGGAGACACACAGACGACTCGTACCCGGCGACTCGGTTCGGATCGCCGACACGCCGCAGCGATCGAGGTTAGCGGCGCGCGGGTCCTGGGTACGGTGTGATCGCCCGGTCCCCCACCGGGTGCCGACCGCTATCCGGCCGGCTCCTGCCGGATAGCGAGGACGATGTGCGACCTCCCCGAAGCCTCGCCCTGGTCGCCGCCACACTGATCGCAACGATCGCGGTGAGCGGATGCAAAGACGTCGGCATCGAGTCCGCGGGCGGAGCGACGCCCACGACTGGGTCAGCCGCGACGGCCGCTTCCGAACTCCGTACGTTGACTGTGGCTACCGGTCTGTCGATGGCCGGCTACAGTCGCGCGCGATTCCACATCTGGTCCTCGCAGGGCGGCGGCTGCGACACGCGTGACCTCGTGCTCAAGCGCCAGGGCGACAACGTCGACGCCACCGCGGATTGCAAGATCGTCCACGGTACGTGGACCAGCCCGTACAACGACAAGACCTATACCGACCCGCAGGACCTGCAGATCGACCACGTCGTGCCGCTGGCCAACGCGTGGTTGTCCGGCGCGAAGAACTGGACCGACGACCAGCGCGAGGCGTTCGGCAACGACCTCACCCGGCCGCAGTTGCTCGCCGTGGACGGCCACGACAACGAGTCCAAGGGCGACCAGGACCCGTCACAGTGGAAGCCGCCGAGCCACGACTTCTGGTGCACGTACGCCAAGGACTGGATCACGGTGAAGTCCTTCTGGAAGCTGACCGTGACGACGGCGGAGAAGTCGGCATTGCAGGACATGCTCGCCACCTGCGCATGAGCGGCGAGTCGATCGGCTCCGACGGGCAACCTGATCGACCGGTGGCAGCCACGCCGCCCGGTCGCGTGATGATGACGGGATGAGCGACTCGCGAACGACCGACATCACCGCGCCGCCGGGCGGCGTGATGACCGATGAGGTCGGCGTGATCACCGGCCGGCTCACCATCCGGACCACGGTCAACGACCACGGCGACGTCGAGGTGCACGTGCAATACAAGGACGCCGACGAGTGGTACGCGGTGCGTCACGGCGGCGTACGCCTCGCCGACCGGGCCGACCTCGATGCCGTACACGCGATCGTGGTCGGGTTGCTCGACCGCCCGCCCGGCTGACGCCGGCAGACTCACCCAGGCGCGGCCGACTCACCCGGACGCGGGCAGACTCCTCCCGTCGGAGCAGGTCAGGTCATTTTGACGGCGTGGGGGTCGGCTGCGTGGGTGATGCGGTCGGCGCCGACGCAGAGTTCTGGGCCTTCTCGTAGGCGGCCGTTGCGTTGTTCAGGTCGGTCAGCGCCTGGCCGATGGCCGTGAAGTCACCGTTCTGCTCGGCCTTCTTGAGGTCGGCGAGGGCCTTGTTGATCTGCGCGATCGCGGCGTTCAACGCGGCCGAGTTGCCCGGTGCGGCGTTGGTCGGCGGGGCCGGCGTGGTGGGCGTGGTCGGCGTCGGTGTGTTCGTGCCGTTCTTCGCCTCGTCGACCAGATCCTGGACGCCGGCGGCCACCGTGTCGTCGTACGCGAGGTAGTCGCCGTAGCTCAGCAACACCTTCTTCATGAGCGGCCACGAGCCAGGCGCGGTCGACTCGATGTAGACCGGCTCGACGTAGAGGATGCCGTTGTCGATCGGCAGCGACAGCAGATTGCCATAGACGACGCGCGAGGTGTTCGACTGGAACAGCGACAGATCCTTGCGGATCGTCGGATCGTTCTGCAGCTTCTGTTGCGCCTGTGTCGGTCCGGCGACTTGAGGCGTCTCCAACACCTCCAGCTGGGGGTCGCCCTGTGCGTCGTAGTAGCCGGTGATGAGCGCGGACAGGTTCGGCTGGCTCCGCAATGTCATCGCAGAGGTCAGCTGGAACGTCGGCTGGTTCTGATCGGGGAACTCCGCCAGCAGGTAGTAGGGCGGCTGCTTGAGCTGCTCGGCCTCGTTCGCCGGGTCGACCGGGACCTGCCAGAAGTCCTGTCCGGAGAAGAAGCTCGCCGGATCCGTCACGTGGAAGCGGGTGAGCAGGTCGCGCTGCACCTTGAACTGGTCCTCCGGGTAGCGGAAGTGCGCCCTGAGCTCCGGCGTGATCGCCGTGGACGGCTGGATCAGATGCCCGCCGAATGCCTTGTTCCAGGCGTCGAGGATCGGATCGTCCGGCCCGAACTGGTAGAGCGTGACGGTGCCGTTGTAGGCGTCGACCGTCGCCTTCACGGAGTTGCGCAAGTAGTTGATCGGGCGGCTGGCCTGCTGTGCGACGCCTTGGCCGACCTGGGTGTCGCTAGTCGCGGTCCGCAGGTCCACGAGGTCTGAGTAGGGATATGTGGACGCTGTCGTGTAGCCGTCCAGGATCCACACGATCTTGCCGCCGATCACCGCTGGATACGGGTCGCCATCGATGGTGAGGAACGGCGCGACCTTCTCCACGCGCTCTCGCGGATCGCGGACGTAGAGCACCTTGGAGTCCTGGTTGAACACCCCGGAGATGAGGAAGTTCGGCTCCTTGTATTTCCACCCGTAAAGCATTCGTCGCCAGAAGGACGAGACGGAGACGCCGCCGGTGCCGGAGTAGGTCACGGACTTCTCCGGCGAGCCGCTGGTCGGGCCCGGGCCGTCGTATTCGCGAGGTTTCGAGCCCGGTGGCTGGCCGACGACCGCGTACGAGCCCATCCCTTCGCCGTAGTAGATGCCCTGCTGCTGGGTGGCGAATTGCGGGTCGTTCGCGGTGCAGGCCGCGGCGTTCGGCTGCGGAGCGGACTGCGGCGGCTGCGAGCCGTTCGACGGCGTCGCGGTGGCGATTACGCCGGACACGAAATACGGCTGACCCTGACACACCGTCGTATTCGCCGGCGCCGCGACGAAGCCGTCGCCGTGCGTGAAGATCGTGTGGGCGTTCTGCCAGTTCCACTGTTGGCCGGCCGGGCTGTTGTAGTCGATCTCGCGGATGCCGACCACGTAGTCCTGCGTCTTGCCGCCGGTCGTGTAGCGGTCGATGTCGAGCTTCTCGCCGAAGTCGTAGAAACCGCGGGCGCGCTGCAGTTGCGTATACGTGTCGGCAACCACGGCCGGGTCGAGTACGCGCGCGTTCGGCACCGTACCGGTGTCGGTGGCAAGCGCCGGCGACGGCGTGGTGGCGGTGGCGTCGAGCGGACTGTCCTTGATCTTGTCCAGTCCGAACGCGGCTCGCGTCGCGTCGATGCTCTGCTGAATGTAGGTCAGCTCCTTGCTCGGCAGATTCGGCTGGACGATGAACCGCTGCACAACGAACGGATAGATGCCACCGATCGCGATTGCGGACACGACGAGCAGTCCGATCGCCATGCCGGGCCACACCAGGTTGCGGATGAACGCGTTGGACAGCACGAGGATCGCGACCGCCACGATCAACGAGATCCAGGCGAGGATCGTCTTGGCCGGCATGAGCGCGTTGACGTCCGCGTAGCCGGCCCCGGTGGTGTTGACGCTGCCGATGTGGTCGAGCAGCAGGCCTCGCTTGTCCAGCACGTACGAGACGGCCTTGAGCAGCACGAACGCGGCGACCAGCGCGGTGAGCTGAGCGCGTGCGGCGGTCGTGATGCGGTCGCCGCGGCCCTGCAGGCGTACGCCGCCGAAGAGGTAGTGCACGACAAGCGCGCCGATCAGCGACAGGACGGTCGCGGTGAAACCGACGCCGAGCAGGTAACGCCAGAACGGGTAGTCGAAGATGTACCAGCCGATGTCGGTGCCGAACTGCGGATCTTTGATGCCGAACGAGCCGCCGTTGACGAACAGCAACCAGGTCTGCCAGTGCGCCTCGCCGGACAGCCCGGCGAAGAACGCCACCAGACCGGAGATGATGCCGATCCACCACGCCATGCGGCCGCTCAACAGCGACCGGTAGCGGTCTAGCGCGTTCTGCTCGGCCGAGTGCGGGCGGACCAAGGGCCGCAGCCGGTATGCCAGATAGAGATTCCCGGCTACCAACCCGCCGACCACGGCGCCCACCACGAGGAACATGACAACGCGGGTCCACAACATCGTGGAGAACACCTGCGAGTAGTGCACCTCGGCGAACCAGTAGCGGTCGGTGAGGATGTCGACGAGCACGCTCAGCAGGATGAGCAGCACGATGAGGGTCGCGACCGTGACGAGGATCAACCGGCCGCGGCGACCGATCCTCGGTACGGGCGAACGAACTACCACGTCTGCTGTCACCTCTCCGTCGCCCGCGTCTACCGTACGAGCCGCGTCTACCGTACGAGGTCACCACGGTACGTGACCTGGCCCCCGAGTGGGGGCCGGCGGATATTTCGCTATCTCGTGCAGAGCGGCGGCTGCGTGCCCGACCGTACGTCGGCGAGCGCGGTCAGCGCACCGTCGAGGTTCGTCACCTTGACGAGGGTGAGACCGGATACCGGACTGCGCAATGCCTCGGCGCAGTTGTCCGCGGGAGCGAGGAAGTATCGAGCGCCGGCCGCGCGCGCCGCGATCATCTTCTGCGCGATGCCGCCGATCGGCCCGACGTCACCGTCGTCGTCCATCGTGCCGGTGCCGGCGATGATCCGGCCGCCGGTGAGGTCGGTCGGGCCGAGCTTGTCGATGATGCCGAGCGTGAACATCAAGCCCGCGCTCGGACCGCCCACATTCTCGAGCTGGATGCTCACTTTGATCGGTGACGGTTGCGTCTGCTGGACTTCGACGCCGATCTGCGGCTTCCCGTCGCTGCCGGCCACCGTTTTAATCGGTGTCACCGTCGCCTTGCCGGATCGCGTGTAGCCGATCTGCAGCGTGGCACCGACCGGCTTCGCCTGGATGAACGCGGCGAGGTCGTCGGCAGAGAGCACCTGCTGACCGTCGACCGTGGTCACCACGTCGCCGGCCTGAAGATGACCCTGCGCGGGCTTGCCGGCCACCACGCTCGCGATGGTCACCAGCACCGGGTAGCCCTCGTGCCGCAGCGCAGCGGTGACCGCCGAGCTTTGCGACTGCTTGAACTGATCGGTGGACTGCTGGTTGAGCTGCTGTTCCGACTCACCAGGCGGGATGAGTACCTCGGCCGGCAGCACCGCGTTGTCGCGGTCGAACCAGCCCCGTACGACGTCGAACGCGGTGATCTTGTCGATCTCGCCGACGGTCAGCATGCGCAGCTGGCCGTTCGAGTCCGAGGTGGTGGGTGCGCCGCTGATGCTGATCACCGGCTTGCCCTTCACTGTGCCGAGCGTGTCGAATGTCGGGCCGGGCACCAGTTCCACGTAGTCGACCGGAGCGGCGTACGCGAGCGCACCGAAGCCGGCCAGCAAGATGACACCGACGATCAGTGTCGTCAGGCGGCGATTCATTGGGCGAGCCTATCCGGCGGCAAAACACAATCGGCGCTCGCGTCGCTGGGCGTCCGCTGGGAGTCTGTGACGCCTGTTGCGCGCCGTCGCGGGCCGGCCATCGTGCCGACCTCGGTACGCCGTGGGCGGAAGCGAGCCACGCGGGTGGTCGGGTGCCGGACCGGACCGCGTACCGTGGGAAACGTGCCTGACTTGCCATTCGGGTTCGACGTGCCGGGCGATATGCCGGATCCGAACGATCCTGCCGCCATGCAGCAGTTCATCAGCCAGCTGCAGCAGATGTTCACGTCTGTCGCCGGCGACGGGCCGGTGAACTGGGATCTCGCGCGCCAGATTGCGCTCGCCTCGCTGACCGGCAGCGGTCAGGCGATCCCGTTCGGCTTCGGCGCCCCGGGTGCGACCGAGCTGCCCGGTGCGCCGGCGGCCGGGGACGACGCGGCGGGCAAGCCGATCGGCAATCCCGCCGTCTCCGCGGCCGAGCATTCCACGGTCACCGAGACGCTCCGCCTCGCCGACCTGTGGCTGGAGAACACGTCGGCCCTGCCGTCCGGCCTGAAAACCGCGTCGGCGTGGACCCGTGCCGAATGGATCACGAACACGTTGCCGGTCTGGCGCAAGCTCTGCGACCCAGTCGCCGCGCGCATGGTGGCGGCGATGGGCGACATCGTCCCGGAGGACATGCGCGATCAGCTCGGGCCCATGTCGTCCATGGTGTCCGCGCTCGGCGGCGCGCTGTTCGGCGGCCAGCTCGGGCAAGCACTCGGTTCGCTCGCCGGCGAGGTGCTCTCGGCCGGTGACATCGGGCTGCCGCTCGGACCGGCCGGTGAGGCCGCACTTGTGCCGGCAAACATCGCGAACTACGGCGAGGGCCTCACCCAGGATCTGGACGAGGTACGGCTTTACGTCGCGCTTCGCGAGGCCGCACACCAGCGTCTGTTCGGGCACGTGCCCTGGCTCCGCGGCCACGTGCTCGGCGCGGTCGAGGCATACGCGGCCGGGATCCGCGTCAACCGCGAGGCAATCGAAGAGGCGATGGGCCAGGTCGACCCGGCAAACCCGGAGTCGATGCAGCAGCTTGCGCTCGAGGGCATCTTCACGCCCGACGACACTCCGGCGCAGCAGGCGGCGCTCTCCCGCCTGGAGACGATCCTCGCGCTCATCGAGGGCTGGGTCTGCCATGTCGTCGACACCGCGGTCGGCGATCGACTGCCGAACGCGGTCGCGCTCGGCGAGGCGTTCCGCCGCCGTCGCGCCGCTGGCGGCCCAGCCGAGCAGACATTCGCCGCGCTGGTCGGCCTCGAGCTGCGGCCGCGACGCCTTCGCGAGGCGACCGCGCTGTGGGCGGCGCTGACCGAGCACCGGGGCATCGCCGGTCGCGACGCGATCTGGGGCCACCCGGACCTGCTGCCGTCCGCCGACGACTTCGCCGACCCCGAGGCCTATGCGAGAGCCGACCTCGACCTCGGGTCGCTCGAGGACTTCGACACGATTGCCGACCTCCCGGGTTTCGAGGATCTCGCCTCCGATGCCGGCCAAGGCAATCGGACTGCCGAGACAGCGGACGCCGCTGACTCCTCGCTGTCCGACGCCGACGACAGACCTGACGACAAGCCCCACGACAGCGACAAGCCCCACGACGGCGACAAGCCCGACGACGGTGACAAGCCCGACGACGGTGACAAGCCCGCCGGCTAGCACGGCACCCGCCGTGCTCAGGAAGATCGACTGCGTGATGCTCCGCGTCGGCGATCTGGACGCGGCGGCGCACTTCTACGAGAACGTATTCGGACTGCGGCGGCTATGGAGCGACGCTTCCTCGGTCGGGCTCGGCATGCCGGAGACCGACGCCGAGATTGTGCTGCACACCATGGATCTGACGAGTGACTTGGGCGTGCACTATCTGGTCGACGACGTGCGTACGGCGGTTGCGGCGTACGAGGAGCGGGGCCTGACCGTTCGCGAGCCGCCGTTCGAAATCGAGGTCGGCTGGTGCGCCGTGCTCGCCGACCGGGACGACAACCCGATCTGCGTTCTCGACCTCAGCAAGGGGCACCGCGAGGCGTCGACGACCACTCGCACCGACGACTAGGACATCGGCGCCGAGCTGCCGTGGTAGAGCAACGCGCGAGTGGCCTCCCATCCTTCGAGCGCGGGATCGAGTCGGGCGAGCGACGCCGGCGTACGGAGCCGGTGCCACCCGGCCGTACCGATGACGTCGGTCGCGGCCGGTGCAGCGGCGCGGATCGAGGCGACGGTCGCACGGTCGACGTCGATGGTCGGCAGCCAAGCCGGTGCCGGCAGCCGGCTCGCGACGCCTAGCAGGCCGGCCGGCTCGAGCGCGTCCGGCGCGACGGCAACCGGCCGCGTCGTCAACGGTCGGAGCAGCTTCGCGATCAGCATCCCTGGTACGTCCGGCGCGTCCGGCACCAGCACGGCGGCTTGCTCGAACCCGTCGCCGGCAGCGGCCGCCAGCACGTCGCGAGTGTCGAGCGTCGGCACCTCGTACACGCGCATCGATGGCCAACCGACCGCGGCCGCGAGTGGCCGGTCCACGGCGACCACCGCGAGTGCGGGCTCGACCTCGGCGAGCGTAGCCAGCAGGTCGACAGCATCGTCGGCGAGCGCGCGCCGCCACCGCTCCGCGTCAACGCCTGGCGGTGTCCAACGCGGCGCGGCAAGCGCGACAACGACGACGCGGCGAGTCACCACTCAATCGTGGTGGATATCGCGTCGGCTCGCGACGCGACCCGTCGAAAGTCCGACTCAGTCCTCGTGGATGGCGGTCCCGCTGGCGGCGGCGACGCCCTCCAGATAGCCACGCGCTCGCTCGGACTTGGGGTAGCGGTTGACGAGATTCCAGAACATCCGGTTGTGCACCGGCACGATCAGGTGCGCGATCTCATGCAGCAGCACGTAGTCGACGACCCAGTCGGGCATCGTCATGACGCGGTCGGAGATGCGGATGCTGGCGTCGTCCGGCGTACACGATCCCCAGCGGCCGTTCTGGTTCGTCACCCAGCGCACGCTGGCGGGCTTCGCGATCTCGCCGTAGTCGGGGAAGAAGCGGCCGGCGAGACGCAGCGCGCGGACCGTGAGTTCGGCGTCCGTCCGGCGGGCGCGCACATCGCGAGCGGCGAGTCGATTGAGCATCTTGTCGACCCACTCGCGTTCTTCGGCCCGGGTGAACTGGTCGGGGATCAGCACGATGACGCGGCCGCCGTCGCGGTAGGCGGACACGGTGCTGTGGCGGCGTTGGCTGCGCCGCACTTCGACATCCGGCTTTCCGACCTCGCGCACGCGTGTGCTCCGCCGGTCAGCCGGGCAGGCCCGGGAGGGAAGTCACCCTGGCACGCTAACGGCCAACATCCGGGGGTACGCAAGGGCCAACTCGGCGTGGCGTGCCAGTCTCGCCCAGATTGATACCGTCGAGTCCGGAAGATTCTTTTGGATCATGAAATGGCACGCCGGCTGGTTGACGGTTTTCGCCCTAAACGCCGTGTTCATGCGTAATCTACCGGCGTGTCCCGGCGGAACGTGTCACGCTCGGGCACGCGCGGATGCAGAGTAGATCCGTCGGCCGCATCGGCGGTCCCGGGCATCGAGCACGACGCGCCCGCTGCACAACCAAGGAGGGCACTGTGGCCGGAAAGGGCCAGGCCGAGAAGGTCGAGAAGTACAACGGCTACTGCGTGAAGTGCAAGGAGAAGCGCGACTTCGACGGCACCGTCGCGGTCACCAAGACCGGCATGCGCATGGCCAAGGGGCCATGCCCGGTTTGCGGCACCACCATGAACCGCATCCTCGGCAAGGCGTAGCTCTTCTCGAGTCCGTACCCGCGTGACCTCACGCGGGCGGGCGACATCGCGCGGCGCGGCACCCGAATGGTGTGCCGCGCCGCACCGTTGTCAAATCGAGCACGGTCTATGTGCCGAGCGTTGTGGATAACTCCCTCCCGGATGGCACGGATTGGGATCGGTTCACCAATCGCCTGTGGACAGCGCAACGCGCCGGCCGCACGTTGTGCAAACCTCACGTTCATGACCACGCGTGTCAGTGTCGGCGCGTCCGGCCGTGCCCGGCTCACGTTGCTGCCCGGCCTGCGCCGCCTGTGGCGGGACGAGACCGCGATCCAACTCGGCGCCGATCCCTCCCGCGCGGTCATCATGGAACTTCCCGACCCGGCCGCCGCGCGAGTGCTGGATCTGTTGGACGGCTCGCGCACCGAGCGCACCGTGCTGCGCGACGCCAAGGCCGCCGGCGTGCCAGCACACGTGACGACGGCAATGCTCGCGGCACTCCGCAGCGCCAATCTCGTCATCGGTACGGATTCGCTGGTGCCGCCGTCGATGCCGGAGGGGGTACGCCGGCGGCTCGTGGCGGAGGCCGCCGCGATCGCTATGGCGGCACGCGCGCCCGACATTCCCGGTCTCATCGATGGCACTCCGCACCCCGCCGAGGGCACATCGCACGCCGCCGAGGGCACATCGCACACCGTCGACGGCACATCGCACACCGCCGCCGGCGGCGTGCCGGGCGGCACTGCCACACCGAAGGCGGCCACCATCCCGGCCGAGGCCATGCGCCGCCGCGCCGCGACATCGGTGCAGATCACCGGTGCGAGCCGGCTGGTCGTACCCATCGCGGCCGGCCTCGCGCGGGCCGGCGTCGGACACGTCGATCCGGCGCTCACCGGTCGCGTCGGCGTCCACGACGACACGGTCGGTGGCCTGACCCCGGCCGACACCGATCGACCACGTGGCACCGCGGCTAGCGAGGCCGTGCTGCGCGCCGCACCCTTCACCGACACGCGGGCACTCCGCGTCGGCGGGGCGTCCTTCGTCGTACAGATCGGGCAGGGCGTCCCGGCCGAGTTGGCCGCGTTCGCGTACGCCCGCAAGTCGCTCGCACACTTGCTGATCGAGGAGCGCGACGACACCGTGCTGGTCGGGCCGCTGGTGCCGCCCGGCGGTTCGCCGTGTCTGCGCTGCCTCGACCTGCACCGTCGAGACCGCGACCCGGCCTGGCCGACGCTCGTGGCGCAACTTGCCACGTCGATGGACGCGGCCCCGACCATATCGACGGCCACCACGCTGATCGCCGTCGGTGTCGCGGTGGCGCAGGTCCTGGCGTATCTCGACACCGACGAGGCGCCGACGATCGGGGCTAGCATCGAGGTCGGTCCGCCGAGTACGGTTCGCCGACGGAGTTGGCAGGCCCACCCGAAATGCGACTGCGCGGTCCGGTCGCGGCACCGCCGTCGTGCTCGCTCGGGTCGGACCGACTCCGCGTTGCTGGACGACTGACGCCGCCACCACCCTCACGGCGGAGCCGATGTGCCGGTGGCGGCTCGGTGCGGGTGTCGTGCGACACGTAGACGCCTGTGGGCGAGCCGGCACGTCGTCGAACGAGGCACGCTACTGATGGTGCGGCGGACGACCGCCGCCCAAGGCAACAACCGCCGCCGCCAACCGGGGCGGGGGCCGGCGATCGGATGGGGTTGAATGATCTAGTGACGGACATACCCCGGCGCGCCGTCTCCCGTACCGTGCGGCTCGCCGCACTTCCCCTCGGATTCGCCGGCCGCGCCGCCATCGGTCTCGGCAAGCGCGTCGGCGGCATCGCGAACGACGTAGTGACCGCGGAGATCCAGGAGCGCACCGCCGAACACCTCTTCAGCGTGCTAGGCCAGCTCAAGGGCGGCGCGATGAAGTTCGGTCAGGCGCTGTCGATATTCGAGGCCGCGCTGCCCGAGGAGTTGGCCGGCCCCTATCGGCAGGCGCTGACGAGGTTGCAAGAAGCCGCTCCGCCACTGCCCGCGGCGAGCGTGCACAAAGTTCTGGCCACCGAGTTGGGCCCGCAATGGCGCAGCAAGTTCCTCCACTTCGAGGACGTACCCGCGGCCGCTGCCAGCATCGGCCAGGTGCACCGCGCAGTGTGGAAGGGACGCGGCAAGACCGGCCGGCAGGTCGCGGTCAAGATCCAATATCCAGGCGCCGGCCCGGCGTTGCTATCCGACCTCGGCCAACTGTCCCGACTCGCCCACCTCTTCAAGGTGCTCCAGCCCGGGCTGGACGTGAAGCCGCTGCTTGCCGAGCTACGCGCGCGCATCAGCGAGGAACTCGACTACGAACTCGAGGCGCGCGCACAGCGCGGTTTCGCGCAGGCGTACAAGGGCGACGACGAGATCTTCATTCCCGCCGTCGTGGCCGCGACCGGCCGGGTCCTCGTGACCGAGTGGATCGACGGCACGCCACTGTCGCAGGTGATCGCGTCGGGCAGCGAGAAGGTCCGCGACCGCGCCGGCTATCTGATCGCCACATTGCACTTCTCCGGTCCGGCGCGGGCCGGTCTGCTGCACGCCGATCCGCATCCCGGCAACTTCCGCGTCCTCGACGACGGACGGCTCGGCGTGCTGGACTTCGGCGCCGTCGCACGGCTGCCGAACGGTCACCCCGAACCGATCGGGCGGTTGACCCGACTGGCCCTTGCCGGGCGCGCCGACGAGGTGCTGGCCGGGCTGCGCGAGGAGGGTTTCGTTAAGCCGAGCGTGCAGGTCGACGCGGACGGGGTGCTCGAATTCCTCCGGCCGATGTTGGAGCCGATATCGGTCGACGAATTCCAGTTCACGCGCGCGTGGTTGCGAGCCGAGGCAGCGCGCATCGCCAATCCGCGCAGTCCGGCGTACCAGCTCGGCAAGCACCTCAACCTGCCGCCGTCTTATTTGCTGATCCACCGGGTCACGCTCGGTTCGATTGGTGTGCTGTGTCAGTTGGAGGCGCGCGCGCCGTACCGGTCGGTCGTGCAGCGATGGCTGCCAGGCTTCGCGATCGAGCAACCAGAACTCGAGTCGGCCGGCGACTGACCGCCCGACCGCCGCGCGGTCGCGAGCGACGGCCAGAAGTGCAACCGGGTCGGACGCAGCCGCAGGCCTCGAAGCGAAACCCGCCCACCCGGCAGCGGCCGGGCGGGCGGGTTGTGTGTGTAGCGGTTGTCGTTACCTAGGGATTACTGGTGGCCCCGGATGCGACGCTGCGTGGCACGAGCACGCATGGCGATCATTCGGGCGGGTTGGGAGGCCTCAGAGATGGTGTCCTGAGGCCAGAGCATTCGGGCGCGACTCATCGCTTCATTGATGAGTAGCAAGTTGTTCGGGTGCATTTGGGTGCTCCTCAAAGCAGTTTTGGTTGGGTTGATTGGTCGGTTGGACCGGCTGCGCGGTCGCTTCGTGATGATCTTCATGTCAGGCCGCCGAACCCGCGTAGGCAAGTTCTCCGAGCCCGTCGTTCGGGCGGGCAAGCTCGTCCTCGCCGGCAAGCTCGGCGAGCCGGGCGAGTTCCGCGTCGCGTGCGAGATCCGCCTTGCGCGGCCGGCCACGCGGCCGCTTCCGCGCGATGACCGCGCCGTGGTCGAAGATCTCGCCACCCCAGACGCCCCACGGCTCACCGCGCTCGAGCGCACCGGCAAGGCACTCGACCCGGACCGGGCAGTCGACACACAGGGACTTGGCGAGCTCGAGTTCGGCCGGCGACTCGGCGAACCACAGGTCCGGATCGAACCGGCGGCAGGGGACGTCGTTGTCCGTCTCGACCGAATGGTCGAGCGGAGCGAACGCCATAGACATCGTCGTTTCACCTCTCTCCAACGAGTTGGGCGCTGTCGGCACAGGACGTACCGGACGCTGGTGGTGCCTGCACGGCACCGGTGGTGCACTCGTGGTCATGTGACCTTCCATCACTGGTCGGACAGTTCTCGGTCGCTCGATGTCCGGTGACCCGGACGCAGACAACAAGAAGGCCGCGGATCCCTTTGCGGGTTCCGCGGCCTCGAGGCGAGCCGACTGGTCGGTTTAGACCGGCCTACCTCGAGGTGGAACTCCGCGCGCCGCAGCCGTCGGAACGATTGCGCCGGCCATCGGGGATCCCTTGCCAGCGGACCCACTGATGCCGTTGGCACCATTGGTCAGCTGGATCTGGACATCGAACTTGGTGAAACGCGGCTGCTCGAGGAGCAGGCCACCACGTGCATCAGCCTGGACAGCCAGGAAGCCCACCGACGGGTGGGCGGGCGTGACGGCGAGCGCGCGCGTGCACGGCACAGGCAGCGCCGACGTGTAGAACGAGTAACTCACCATGTCGGTCACCCCTTTCTGTGCTTCGCGGTCGCAGCAAGTTAGGCGGTCGGCATTCGCTTTCCGCTCGGACCTCTGCAGGCTAGTTGTCGGCTGCCGGTGGGGGCAACCGAAATTGCGTCTCTGTACGGAAGTTTTCCAGATATTTATGTAGGCCGGCCGGTTGGCCGACCATCGACGCACCGATCGGACGGTCTCGTCGGCCGCGCGGTCGGTATCGCCCGGTCGCGATCATCCGCTCTCGGTCGCCACCGCGACGACCGCGTCGACGCTCGCGCCCGAGACCAGCGCCAGCACCGCGGGCCCGTAAAGCGCGAGCTTGCGCGGACCGATGCCGGCGATGTCGATCAGCCCAGGGTCGGTGGTCGGCTTGCGCTCCGCGAGCGCAGTCAGCGTCGCGTCGGTGAAGACCACATAGGCTGGTACGCCGGCGGCTGACGCAACACGGGATCGCCACACGCGCAGCCGATCCAGCAACTCGTCGTCCAGGTCGGACGGACATGCCTCGCATCGTCCGAGTTTGCGCTCCGAGCCGCTCAACAGCGCCACTCCGCACACGCGGCAGGACACCACGATGGTGCGGCGCTCCGCGCCGCGCCGACCCGACCGGCCGCCGGGCGTCGACTGCGCCGGCGGACCGGCCGGGTCGCCACCTGGTAGGAACCGGCTGGCACGGCGCTGGCGCCCGCCCGGCGAGCGAGCACCCGCATATGACAGCCACAACCATTCGCGGGCGCGCGTGACACCGACGTAGAGCAGCCGGCGCTCCTCCTCGAGGTGGTCGGGCGTCTTCGCATACGTGGTCGGCAGCGTGCCCTCGGCAAGACCGACGAGGAACACCGCGTCCCACTCGAGACCCTTCGCCGCGTGTAGCGATGCCAACGTCACGCCTTCGACGGTCGGCGCGTGCTGTGCCACGGCCCGACGTGCGAGCTCCGCATCGAAATCGGCGAGCGTGCGGCCGGCGCCGACCGGGCCGGGCGACTCCGCGGTCGCACCGGCCCGCAACGAGACGTCCGTCGTATCGGGTCGTGACGGATCCGCGACCGCATCGGGCGGCGACATGGCCGCCGTCGCGTCCGGCAGCGATGAGGTCGCGGCGAACTCCTCGGCGAGTCCAACGAGCGCAGCAAGCGCCTCCCAGCGCTCCCGCGTCGCGCCACCGGGCGGGGGCTGGTCCGGGCGCCAGTCGACCGCCTCCAGCGCCTCGGTGACCGCGACGACGAGCGGTGTGTCGGGTGGCGTCGAACGCTCCGCGGCCCGCAGCGCGACCATCGCCTGCCGCACTTCGGCGCGTTCGAAGAATCGTTCCGCGCCATGCACGACGTATGGCACGCCGGCCTCCGCGAGCGCCTCCTCATAGGTCTCCGACTGCGCGTTCGTCCGGAACAGCACTGCCATCTCGCGCGGTGGCACGCCGGCTGCGACGAGTGCCGAACAGCGCGCCGCCACGGCGGCGGCCTCGGACGGCTCGTCGGCAAAGAAACGGATGTCCGGTTCCGCGCCCGGCGACCGCTGTCCGACGAGTTCAAGCCGGAGTCTCGCCTCGACGCCGCGCGCTTGCCGGATGACGGCGTTAGCCACGCCGACGATCTGCGGCGTCGAACGGTAGTCGCGGACCAGCCGGACCACCACGGCACCGCGGTGCGTTCGCGCAAAGTCGAGCAGATATGCACTCGACGCGCCGGTGAACGAATAGATCGTCTGGCTCGCGTCGCCGACCACTGTCACGTCATCGCGGCCACCCAACCACGCGTCGAGCAAGCGCTGCTGCAACGGGTTGACGTCCTGATATTCGTCGACCACGAAGTGCCGATATTGCGCGTGCACCTCGTCGGCCACATCCGGATGTTCGTCGACCGCCCACACCGCCGCGCGCAGGAGATCCTCGAAGTCCATCGCGCCATTCGCGCGCTTGACCTGTTCGTACGCGCCGAACACGGCGGCCACCTTCGCCGCGTCGTAGGGCGGCTCGCGCATCGCCTTCGCGGCCGCGACGGCGTATTCGTCCGGCTCCACGAGACTCGCCTTGGCCCACTCGATCTCGCTTGCCAGGTCGCGCGCGGCCGCTCGGTCGGCTCGTACCCCCGCTCTCGCAGCGGCGAGCGTCACGAGCCGCGCCTTGCTCTCCACCAGCTCGGGCATCGAACGGCCGCGAAGCACACGCGGCGCGAAGTATCGGACCTGCCGCAACGCCGCGGCGTGGAAGGTGCGCGCCGAGACGCCCGTGGCGCCGAGCGTGACCAACCTGGCCCGCATCTCGGCCGCGGCGCGAGCGGTGAATGTGACGGCCAACACATGGCGCGGCGCGATCTCGCCAGCGACCGCACGGTAAGCGATCCGGTGCGTGATCGCGCGCGTCTTACCCGTGCCGGCACCGGCCAGGATGCACACCGGCCCGGCCGGCGCGGTGACCGCGGCGCGCTGTTCCTCGTCCAGGCCAGCGAGCACGCCTCGCGCTCGCGATGAGGTATCCGCCACAGCTAGGCATCATCCCAGCCGGCTCCGACGTTTGCTGCGTATGTTTGCGGTGTCAAACATCCCCCCGGAGGTACTCGACAATGCTCACCGTCTACTCGACGTCATGGTGCGGCTACTGCCATCGGCTGATGTCTCAGTTGGATCGCGATGCGGTGGACTATCGCGTGATCGACATCGAGCGCGATGAGGCGGCGGCCGCCTACGTGATGAGCGTGAACGGTGGCAACCAGACGGTGCCAACCGTGCGGTTCGACGACGGCTCCGCTCTGACGAACCCGTCGATCATCGAGGTCAAGGCATACCTCGGCATGGTGGCGGCCGGGTGCGCCGAAACCGCACGTTGACCTAGCCTCGCCGACCGCGTCGGCGCTAGGTCCGCGGATCGCGTCGGGTTGATCGGCTGTCGACGCGCCCATTCCGGATGCCACCGACCTCGCACGACGACTCGCGGCCGCTGGTCTGACACGATGCCTGGTGTGAGCGAGGGTCCGGGCGACGAGTCGGGCGTCGAGGGTCAGGTCGAGGCCGGGTTTCAAGCACTCAGGTCGGGCAACTGGGTGGCCGCGCGCGACACCTTCTCGGCCGTTCTCGCGGCGGCGGAGGTACCCGAGGCGCAGTTCGGCTTGGCGAACGCGTTGTTCTGGTTGGGCGACATCGCCGGCACGATCGCCAACTGCGAGAAGGCGTACGCCGGCTTCCGTCGCCGCGGCGACCCGCTGTTCGCGGCCGGGGCGGCCCTCTCGCTGGTCGGCTACAACAAGGGCTACCTGGGGAATTCCGCCGCCGCGCACGGATGGCTTTCGCGGGCCGCCCGGATCGTCGACAACGAGGTCCCGGCACTGCGCGGTGAGCTGCTCGGCGCCACGGCCTACGTGACAGACGACCCGGTCGAAAGCGAAGCGTTGGCCCGACAGGCTGCCGAGATCGGACGCCTGAACGGCAACTCCGATTTGGAACTGATGGCGATGCATGCCGTGGGGCAGGCGCTCGTCCAGCAGGGTCGGACTGAGGAGGGCATGCGCCTGCTCGACGAGGCGATGGCCGGTGTGATCGGCGGCGAGGGTGGCGACCCGCTGACGGTCGCACAGATGAGCTGCATGACGATGGTGACCTGCGGCAGCTGCTTCGATCTCCAACGCGCCAGCCAGTGGGTCCAGTCGCTCCAGCGTTTCATCGACCGGTACGGGTGCCCGTTCCTGTACGCGGAGTGCCGCACATATTACGGCCGGGTCCTGTTCGAGACCGGCGACTGGGTGGCCGCCGAAACATTCCTCACCGACGCGATCTCGCTATCGAGGGATGTCTACCAGGCTCCGTATGCGTTCGCCGCCGGGACGCTGGCCGAGCTCCGGCTCGCGCAGGGCCGGCTCGAGGAAGCGGGCGCCATGCTGCGGGGCGTTGAAGGACGGGAGGAGGCCGCAGTGGCGGTCGCCTCGACTCACCTGGCCCGCGGCGAGCCCTCCGTCGCGGCGGCGGTGCTGCGTCGCAGGCTTGCGGCAACCAGTCCGGACCGGCTCGACGTCGCGGCGGTGATCGGGCTGCTGGGCGAGGCAGAGATCGCGCTCGGGGACGCGGGCGCCGCAGCCAAACGCGGCCTGGCACTCGTCGCGCTCGGCTCGGCGAGCAACTGTGACCTCATCATCGGGTACGGCGAGCGCCTGCTCGGCCAAGCTGTCGCCACAACAGATCCGCCGGCAGCTCGTACCCACCTCGAGACCGCACTGTCCGCCTTCGTACGCGCCGGGATCCCATACCGAGCTGCTGCGACGCGGTTGCTGCTCGCCCGCCTACTCGGCCGCGACGATCGCGTGGTGGCCGGCGCCGAAGCACGCGTAGCGTTGTCGGTCTTCGAGGACCTGGGCGCCGACCGCGACGCCGATGCGGCTGCCGCATTGATGCGCGACCTCGGCATCAGGGCGGCCCGGACCTTCCCGCGTACCGTCGGGCGACTGACGACCCGGGAGCGGGAGGTGCTCGCCCTCCTCGGCGAAGGGCTCGCCAACCCGGAGATCGCCGAGCGCCTGTTCCTGTCGCGCAAGACGGTTGAACATCACGTGGCGCGCGTCTTGTCAAAGCTCGGCTTGCGCGGACGCGCCGAAGCCGCCGCGCTGGCGGCACGCACTGCCCTGCGGGATGTGCGGAGCGGCCCGTAGGGCGCGCCACGTCTTTCGGGCTTGGCCCGTGGGTATAGGTGAGTTCGCCGATGCTGCGGCGCCGCACGAGCGCCATGGTTGGTCTCATGACCGCAGCGCACGAGCGGCCCGAAGGCATGAAGGTGGTCGACGTCCGGGCGTTCGTGCTTCGGACCGGGAGGCCAACCATGGCAACACGGGTACCTGAGCATTTTGGCCATTTCGCACGCGCAAACGGGATCGACATCCATTACGTCGAGGTCGGCGCTGGCGACCCTCTCATCCTGCTCGACAACGCCATGGTCTCCACGAATCCGATCTGGGTGCCGCTGCCCGTCGCGTACGCGTCCCAGGTGGCGACGCTCGCCTGCCACTTCCGTGTGATCGCGCCGGACACGCGTGGATCGGGCCGGACCGTCCACCCAGGCGGCCCGATTCCCGCGACACTGCTCGCCGACGACGTCGCGGCGCTCGTCGATGCGCTCCAGCTGGATCGTCCCCTGGTCTGCGGGTTCAGCGACGGCGCGGAGACGGCCACGCTCGTCGGCATCCGCCATCCCGCGACGGTACGGGCGATCGTTAACTTCGGCGGATACGACCTGTTCAATCCGGACCCGCGGGCGCCGGCCATCGCCATGACGCGACAGATGCTGGGCGGAAGCCCCGACGCGACCGCGGCCGATCCCGAGTTGATGGCCAACCAGATCGAAGAGCTGCGGCCGATGTTCGAGCTCATGAGACTGGATCACGACGGTGCACAAGGAGTGGGGCACTGGAAGACGGTCATCGCTCGGACTTTCGACCGGATCACCCAGCCGCACGGCTACACGTTTGCGGATCTCGCCGCGATCGCGGTGCCGACGCTCATCATGGTCGGCGACCGCGATCCATTCTGTACGGTCGAGGACGGCACGGCGGCGTACCGTGCGCTGCCGGCCGGCGAGCTTGCGGTGCTCCCCGGTAGCGGGCACCTGATCACGCCGGCTGCGGTGCGGGCCACGATCGATTTCCTCAAGCGTTGCTGAACGGCGCGCCTACTGCCGCGCGGGCACGTTGGCTCACGACGTCGCGTCGACGACGGCCGCGGGTGTTGTATCGACCGGTCGGCCGTCGCCCACCGCGATGGCGTCCAGCGCCGGTGCACCCTCGCCTACGGGCGCAGCTGCGCCGGCCGGCGTCGGCGGTGACAGCACGCGCCTGCGCCACAGCACGCCACAGTTCACCAGCAGCGCGGCCGAAATGATCGCGAACATCGCCTTGTAGTCGACGACGGCGATGAGGCTTGCCCCGGCCGCCATGGACAGCGTCTGTGCCGACCCGATCACCATGTCGGCCGCGGCCGAGACCCTTCCCATGATCGGCCCAGGCGTACCCCGTTGCATCACGGTGCTGTACGCGACGAAGCCCGCGGTGTTGGCCAGTCCAGCGAGCGGCATCGCGATGAACGCGAGCACTATCGACGGATAGATGATCAGTCCGATGCAGAGACCGAACGATCCGATGGCGAGAGCGACGGTGGCGACCTCGCCGAGTCGCGTCATGATCGCCGGCGCCGCAAGTGCGCCGAAGATCGCACCGATGCCCTGGACGGTCAGCAGCAGGCCTAGGAACGACGGCGGCTTGTGCAGCCCTTCGTCGATGTACGCAAACACGATCGTGTCCACCGCACCGAGCGCGAGCAGGCAGACGGCGATCGACACGGTGGTGTCCCGGATCGCGATCGTCGACCACATGTGCCGCAGGCCAGCGCCCACTTCGCTCAACCAGTGCTGCTCGGACCGCTCGGGTCGCACCTCGGCCACCCGGATCGACGCGAGTGCCAGCGCGGCGACCACGAAGGACGCGATGTCGATGAGCGCGACGGGGTGGCCGCCGTAGGCGGCAAAGAGGCCGGCACCGGCCAGCGGCCCGACGAGCCGCATGCCTTGGCGGATCGTGGAGAACATGCCATTCGCGGCACCGAGCTTCTCGTCGGGTACGAGTTCCTTCAGTAACCCGGCGAACGCTCCGCTCATCACGCTGCCGGAGATGCCGTAGCAGACCGTGACGGCGAAGATGATCCACACGTCGTGTCGTGAGTCCACGAAGAGCAGCGGCACGATGGCAACCGCGGAGAGCAGGTTGGCCGCGATGAGGAACGGCCGGCGCCGGAACCGGTCGACGACCCAGCCGTAGAGCGGTGCGCCGAGCGCCGGTGCCGCGGCCGCGAGTAGGACGAGGCCGGCGAGACTGTTCGAGTTGGTCAGCGTCTTGACCCAGATGGCAAGCGCCAGGAACATCGCCCAGTCGCCGAACGTGCTGGTGAGCTCACCGCCGAGCAGCACACGCATGCCGCGGATTCGCAGAACGTCACGCATCTTGGTTCTCCTCGGGATCGGGCTGGGTCGCGGTCTTGTCTTGTACGTACGGTCGAGCCGGGATGCCCCAGCTCACGAAGCGGATCAGGCGCGCACCCGGCGGTCGGCTAGCCGGATCGGCGAGCCGCTGCAGCCCGGGTTGCAGGAGTTCGAAGAAGTCCTCGCTCAACTTCCGCAACTCGTCGGCGGTCAACCAGCCGAGAGACTGCAACGAGAACGCGGAGCTCCGCCAATCGGCGGGTTCACTGGCACGCCACGCCCGTTGCGCGCGATAGGCCTGGTATTCGTGGTCATAGAGGATGTCCGATGCAGCATCGCTGGCCGCGGTGTATTCGGGGTCGCCCGTCGGGTTCTCCCAGTTGCGCACCGCCAACACCGCACGCCAGCGGCGTTCCCGACCGACGCCGCCCGGCGCCTCCTCGATGTATCCGTATTTGGCGAGTTGTCGAAGGTGCCAGGAGCAGTTCGCCGGACTTTCACCGAGCCGCTCGGCCAGTTCCGTCGCGGTGGCCGTGTCGGTGGCCGGATCGTTGATGACGAGCTCCTCCATCAGACGCAGCCGCAGCGGATGCGCGAGGGCACGCAGCTCGCCGACATCGGTGACCTGCCGCGGCTCGCTCAGGCTGTCCGTCAGGGCGGCGCGGCGCGACGCGACACTGGGCTGCTTCGCCTGGTCACTCGGCTGTCTCGCATGGTCACTCGACCGTCTCGGCCCGTCGCTCGGCGCGCTGTCCTTCGGGGTAGGTGCCTGTGACATGGTCGAAGCATATCTTTCGAAAGGACCGTTTGGAAAGAGTCATTTAAATGACATCGATCGACGTCTTGCGCTGCGGAGAGGGCCTCGGAAGCGGCCGACGCGGTTCGGGAGCGTCTCGGCGGCTAGCGACGGACGGATGACCCACCTCGGCCGTCCGGATGATTTGCGGCCAACCCGGTTGCACAGGGTCACCGAGCACGGAAAGGTGCAAGTTGCAAGTTGCGCACCTTGCAGTCGTGGCAGTGGAGCGTGCCCGATGCCCTACCTGGTCGTCCGCACCGACGTCCGGCAGGTCTCCGAGGAGGCCGTGGACGCCGTCGACCACGCGCGCGACGAGCGAAGCGCGCCCGAACGCCGCCGTCAGACCGCGATCGCCGAGTCGCGCGACACCGCACTCCACCTAGCCCGCGCGCTTGCTTCGTCCGGACCGGTGCGCTCCGGCCGCCAGCGCGTCAAGGTCATCCGGCTTACCTGAACAGCGCCGTACCGCTCTGCTCGGCCCAAGCGCGGACCAGCCGGAACGCGATCGACGAACCGCCCGGTAGGCCGGGCTCGACTTCCGGCGCGTCCGGGTCGGCCGCCGCGTTGATCGCGGCTCGTACGGTGGCGCGCGAGAACCAGCCGGCGGCGGCGATCTCGGACGGATCGAGGCGCAGTGGCTCGTTCGGATCGGCGATCGCGTAGAAACCCAACATCAGTGAACTCGGGTACGGCCATGGCTGGCTCGCCACATAACGGATGTCCCCGACGCGTACGCCCACCTCTTCGAAGACCTCCCGTGCCACCGCGTCCTCGGCCGACTCCCCCGGCTCGACGAAGCCAGCCAGGCACGAGTATCGGCGGATCCGCCCGGCGCGCGGTGCCCAGGCGGCGTTGCTGCCGAGCAGGCATTGCCCGTCGTCGCCGGGTCGATCGTCGTGCACGAGCATGATGACCGCCGGATCGGTACGCGGCCAATGTTGCGCGCCGGTCTCGTCCACCCGCGTCCAGCCGGCATCCGCGACGCTTGTCGGCGCGCCGGTGCGGGGCGAGAAGCCGTGCCGCCCGTGCCAATTCGCCAGCGCGAGTCCGGTGGCCATGATCCCGGAGCTGGTCAGATCCAACAGATGCCCGACCTCGCGAAGCGTCGCCGGATTCGTACCCGCGATCTCAGGCAACTCGCCGAGCACCGCGAAATACGGCGTGTCCTCGGCGTCCACGCCAAGGAAGAAGCGCCCGTCCGGCCCCGGGTCAAGCTGCCGGGCGACGACGTCGTCGACATCGAGCAGGATGAGTTCGGTGACACCGCGAGGCAACTCGGGCTGCGGTCGACCGAACACCGCGACCGGTCCACGGACCAGCGCCCGACCGGACACCAGATCGGCGACGTCGACAACGAGCACTCTCGCGCGCGACCAGGCCTCGGCCAACCACTCCGGATCCGTACGTCGATGTGCCGACCGATCCAGATCGGCGCGACGAGGCTGGCTGTCACGCGTCGGTTGGCTGTCGTGCGTCGGGCGGGCCGGGGTCGGCTGGCGTGCGGAGGTCGGCTCGCTCGGCCCGCGCTGCGGACCGGCCGGCGCGGGACCGATCGCGCCGGAGTCACGTGCCGCGGCGGGCTCGGTCGCGACCGACTCGCCGACTGATGCGAGATCGCCGGACAGTGCGGGATCGCTCGCGCGACGGGGCTCGGTCACTCGGAACTGCCGCGTTCGACTGGTCCGAGCAGTCGCACAGAAGACTCCACACGGTCGGCATCACCGAGCACGACGGTGGCGGCCTTGGCCGGAGCGAGATAGCGAGCGGCCACGTCGGCGACCTGTTCGCGGCTCGCTTTTGCCAGGCCGGCGGAGTATCCGATGAGGTAGTCCAACCGAAGACCGTAGCCGGCGTAGGTGCTTGCCAGGCCCGCAAGGCCGGCCTGTGTGGACATGCCGAGCAGCAGCGAGCCGACTACATACTGGCGGGCCTGCTCCAACTCGTCGGCCTTCGGTGGCGTGGTGGCCAGGCGGCCGAGCTCGTACCACGTCTCGAGGAGCGCGGGCGCGGTCACGTCGGTAGCGACGTCGGCCGCCAAGACGAGCGCCGAACCGGCGATCGAGTGCTCGACAGAGGAGTGCGGCCCGTACGTGTAGCCCTTGTCTTCGCGGATATTCTCCGTCCACCGCGACGAGAAGTACCCACCGAAGATCAGGTTCGCGAGCTGCAGCGCCGGGAAGTCCTCGTGGGTGCGCCCGACCGCCGGCAGCGCGAGCCGCATCGACGACTGCACGGAGCCCGGTCGGTCGACGAGTTCGATCGGCCCCGGCTTGATGGCCGGTGTCGCCGGATAGGACGCGGGTTCGCCACCGCCGACCCAGCCACTGAGCGCGGTCTCCACGTCGTCGATGGCGCGCTCGGCATTGATGTCGCCGACCAACACGAGCGTCGCGCCGGATGGCAGGATCCGCTCGCCGTGCAGCTTGCGCAGCTCGCCGGGTTTGACCGCGTGCACCGCCGCCACGGTCGGCGTCTGCACTGCGTACGGGTGGCCGGGGTAAATGCGGCGCAGCAGGGCGGCACGCGCCAAGTGACCGGGTTGAGTGCGAAGCACCTGGATCCGGTCGGCGATGCGCTCGCGTTCGGTGACCACCTCGGTCTTCGGGTAGGTCGCGTTTTGCAGCACATCGCCCAACACCTCGAGCAGCCGCGGCAGCCCGGCGGCCAGCGCGTTGCCGGCCACGAGCAACCGGTCCGGATCGGTCGACGCGCCGAGCCCGCCGCCGACCGCCTGCAGCTCGGCGGCGATCTGGACGGTGTCGCGAGTCGGCGTTCCCGAAAACAACGTCTGGCTCAACACGTCGCCGCGCGCTAGGTGCGTCTTCGCGAACGGGATCCGCAGCCGCACCTCGACCAGCGGCACGGCGGGGCGGCGGATCGCGATCACGGTGAGTCCGTTGGACAACGTACGTTCGCTCGACCGCGGCAGCGCGAGCCGACGGTTTGCCTCGAGACCCGGCAACTCGGTCAAGCTCACGCGGCGCGTCGACTTCGGTGCCACGGTCGTCGTCATCGCGACGCCACCTCCACCTCGATCGTCGCGCGACGCGCCGGCCGCAGCGTCGATGCGGCGGCCACCACCTGCTCCGCGGTCACCTCACCAATCAACTTCGGCAGGTCGTTCATCACGCTCGCGTCGCCGCGTTGCAGCTCGAGGACGGCCATCCGCAGCGCGCGACCCAGCACCGCGTCGCACTCACGCAGCAAGTGCGTGGCGATCCGCGACTGGATGCGTTGCAGTTCCCCGTCTTCGAGACCATCGGTGGCGAGCCGCTCGCACTCCTCGTCGACGACGCGCATCACCTTGTCGACGTCGCCACCCGGCGGCAGGTGCGCCTGCAAGAGCAACGCGGTCGGGTTGCGGACCTCGAACGGCTCGCCCATGAATCCGATGTACCCGCCGACGCTCGTGGCCGAACGGTCCTGCTGGATCAGGCGGCGTACCAACCGCGAGGCGTCGCCGTCGGTGAGCACCTCGGCCAGCACCACGTAAGGGAGGTAACCCTCGAAGTCGGCGATCGGGTCGGGCACCCGCCACGCGCTCGCGTACGCCGGCAGCGGCGCGTGCGGATCCGGGTACGCGTCGCGCCGCTCCGCCGCCAAGTCCGGCTCGTCGAAGTTGGGCCGCTTGGGCGCTGGACGCTTCGGTACGTCACCGAAGTGCGCTTCGATCAACCGCGTGGCCTTCTCGACGTCGAAGTCGCCGGAGACCGACAGCGTCGCGTTGCCGGCGGCGTAATACTTCCGGAAGAAGTCCTCCGCATCGGCGACCGTTGCGCTCTCCAGATCCTCGAACGATCCATAGCCGTCGTGCGCGTTCGGATACGTGTCGAACATGACCGGCGGCAGCTTGAGCCACGGAAACCCACCGTACGGTCGGTTCAGCACGTTGACTCGGATCTCCTCCTTGACCACGTCGCATTGGTTGCGCAGGTTCTCCTCGGTAAGCCGGGGTCCGCGCATGCGGTCCGCTTCGAGGAACAGCGCACGCTCGAGTGCGTTGGCGGGCAGCGTCTCGAAGTAGTCCGTGTAGTCCAGATGCGTCGATCCGTTGAACGTGCCTCCGGAGCCCTGGACATAGCGGAAGTGCGCGAGCTTCTCCAGGTTCTGCGAGCCTTGGAACATCAGGTGTTCGAAGAGATGTGCGAAGCCGGTGCGGCCCTCGGGCTCCGAGCGGATGCCGACGTCGTAGACCACCGCGACGCCGATCACCGGCGCGGACCGGTCCGGGTTTAGCACCACCCGCAGTCCGTTGGGCAGTTTCAGGCGCTCTACGGGATATTTCGTGGCGGGGATGCGTACGCGACCAGGCACGTGATCGACCCTAGCGCGCCGGCCGGCACCCGGCCGTCCGAGTCCCCCGTCCCGAACCCCTTGCCGCGCGACCCCGCGTCGAGGTGGCGGGGCGGGTCGAGAGCTCAGCCGGCCCGGCGGCGGGTCGAAAGCTCAGCCCGCCGGCCGGATCGATGCCAGCAGCTCGTTGATCACGAAGTCATATTTCGAGTTCGTGTCGGGGATCGAGACGTAGAGGATCGCCGCGCTCGGCTTGCCGACGTCGATGGTCGCCAGCATTACTAGCTCGCTCGTCGCCTTCAGCCCGGGCGCGTGGAAGTGCAGCCGGAATTCACTGACCCAGGCCGGCATCCCGCCGAGCGTCGTCTGCTCGTTGCGGATCGGGTCCATCGTGTTCGGTTGCGGATAGAACGCGGTGCGCGCGTCCGCGGCGACCTGTGTGCCGGTGCACTTGAGGTCGATGGCGAGCGCGTCATTCGTCGTGACGGGTACGGATGCTGACAAGATCGTCGCGAGGTAGTCGCCCTCCGGATATTGCTCGGTCACGAAATACTGGCCGGTGCGGTAGTTCACCGCGAGTTCGTCCCCCGCGTCCGACCAGTCGAGGTTCCAGCGCAACCATGGCGCGCTAAACGCCGCGTACGAGATGCCGGACACGGTATCCGTGGTGCGCGCGCCGCTCGGAGTGGGCGGCGCGGGCTGGAGACGCGGGCCACCGTTCGGCGGCGGTGGGCACAACCGCGCGAGCTGTGGCCGAGTGTCCGGGGGTGGCGGCGCCGCGGAATCGTGACGCAGTGGACCGTTGCCAGTGAGTGTCATGGCTAGAACCACGGTGATGCCGACCGCGAGCACCGCACCGGCCGCCCCAGCGAACATCCGGATCGTCCGCCGCCGCACCACCGTCGGGTCGATCGCCGGCTCGGGTTGCGGATCGAGGTCGATGACGATCGGGCCGGGTTCGGCGTGCTCGCGACCCGACGTCGCTCCGGATGACGTCGCCGCCGTGACGCGCCCGGCGCGGAAGATGTCGCCGCCTTGCGGTCCAGTCTCGAAGCGCCCTGCGTCGTCGGAGCGAACCTCCTCGGCCTGAACGTCGTTGCCGGCACTGCGACCGTGTGCGCCACCGCGACGCCAGAACCAGCGGCGCGCCGGGATGATGCCATCGGCCCGATTCGCCGGTCCGAACACAACCTCGGAACGCGACTCGCTCGCGCCGTCACGGCGCGACTCGTTCGCGCCGTCACGCGACCACGGCGACGATTCGTCTGCCACAAGGACAGAGGTTACCGCCCGCTGGCATCGACCATTGGTGACAAACCGGTCGAGCCAACCCGCTACGTCGCGACCGGTACGGATGCCACGAGCGCGACTAGCCCGTCAGCGTCGATGAGGTCGGCTGGGCGTACGGTCACGTCGTTGCGTACGTAGTAGAACGCCGCGCGTACCTTCTCCACCGGTACGCCAGCCAGCTCGGCCCAGGCCAGCCGGTAGGCACCGAGTTGTACGGCGGCCGCCTCCGCGTGCCGGCCACTCGGCGGCGGTCCGGTCTTCCAGTCGACGACGTCGTACGTCCCGTCCGACTCGCCGAATACGGCGTCCATCCGGCCTCGGACCACGATGCCCGCCACCACCGTCGCGAAACCGACCTCGACCGCCACCGGCGTCCGGTCCGCCCACCGGCTGGCGAGGAACTTGGCCTGCAACACGGCGAGGTCGGCGTCGGCCGCCGCGCCCTCGTCACCGGCGCCGGGCAGCTCGTCCAGATCGAGCAACTGGTCGCCGCCGAACCGCTGCTCCAGCCACCGATGGAAGGCGGTGCCGCGACGCGACCTCGGGTCCGGGCGCCGTGGCATCGGTCGGCGCAGTCGAGCCGCGAGGCGGCCGGGGTCGTCGCGCAACTCGACGAGGTGTGACACCGACAGTTGCCCCGGCAACGCGACATCCACCGCACCCGGTGCGCTCGGCCGGTGTCGCTCCCGCTCGGCGAGCAGCAGATCCACCTCACGTGCCCAGCGCTCGGCCTCCACTCGTACCGCCGGATCGTCGATCGCGTCGGCCGACCAAGCCGCCGGTGCGCGGCGCACCTCGTCCGCGGCGGCCGCCATCGCCGGTCGACGACTGCCGAGCGGATCCTGCGGCCAGGTAGCGCGCATCGTCACTTCGGTTGTCGGGTTGGTCGCCCCGTCCGGTGGCGGCGGCATCCACGCGTCGACGACACCGGCGCCGGCCGCACAGGTCTCGCGCACCTCGGCCAGGAATGGCGACGGCCCTTGCCATCGCACATTGCCCTCGCTCCACCAGAAGCCGGAGCAGAGCAGGAGCTGCTTCGGCCGGGTCACCGCGACATATGCCAGCCGCCGCTCCTCGCGCTCGCTGTGCGCCTCCCAGTCGACACCGAAGGCGGCCAGCGCGTCTCGCACATCGGTCTGGTCCGTCGCGCCCGCCAACCGGAAGCTCGGCAGGCCGGCGTTGTCACCGCGCAACGGGAACGGCAGCACGCCGATGCCGCCGAGGTAATGGTCGGACTTCTTCGGCCGACCCGGGAAGATGCCCTCGGTCAGCCCGGCGACCGCGACGATGTCCCACTCCAAGCCCTTGGCCGCGTGCGCCGTGAGGACCTGGACCGCACCGTCGACGACATCCGTCTCGCCCGGCTCGAGTCCGCGTTCCTCCGCTTCGGCCGCCTCCAGGAAGGCCAGAAACGCGGTGAGTGTCGCACCCTGCGCCTCGCTCGCAAAGTGTGCCGCGGTCTCGGCGAACGCGTCGAGGTGTGCGCGCGCGAGCCCGGTGTCCGACGACCGCACGGACACCTCGACGGACAGGCCCATCTCGCGTTCCACGTCCGCGACGAGATCGTCGAGTGGTTGATCCAACCTGCTACGCAGTCCGCGAAGCTCGGCCGCCAGTGAGGACATCCGACGGAACCCCTCCGCCGAGTAGGACTCGGCCGGACCGAGATCATCGAGCGCGTCCACCAACGCCGCTTCGTCAAGGTGACCCGGCAACAGCGTCACGCCGGCGCGCGACTCCGATCCGGTCGCGTTGCGCACGTTGTAGAGCGTGCGGGCCCGTGCGTGCAATGCGACCAGGTCGCGCGGCCCGATGCGCCATCGGGCTCCAGTCAACAGTCGCTGCAGTGCCGCGCCGGCCAGCGGGTCGCCGAGCACCCGCAACGTGCTGACCACGTCGCGCACCTCCGGTGTGTCGAGCAGGCCACCCAGACCGACCACCTCGACCGGCAGACCGGCCGCGCGGAGCGCACGCTCGATGGGTGCGATCTGCCGACGGGTACGGACCAAAACCGCGCTCAGTGGCCGGTCACCCACCGCGATCGCGTCGAGGTCCGCACCCATGCCGAGCCCTGCGCGCTGCCGCCAGGCGGCCGCCATCTGTTCAGCGATCCATGCCGCTTCGTCTTCGTACGTCTCGAGCAACGCGCACCGCACCGTCGACGTACCAAGCTGGTCGAGCGCGTGCTCCGATGCTCGCAATCGCGTCACCCGGTGTCCGTATGCGCGCAGCGGGCCGGACACGTCGTTAGCGATGGTGAGGATCTCCGGTCGGTTGCGCCAACTCGTCGACAGCGCGAACTGCGTGGCCGGGCGTCCGCGGCGGTCCGGAAACTCGTCCGGGAAGCGGTCGAGCGTGCCGGCGCTAGCCCCACGCCACCCGTAGATCGACTGGCACGGGTCGCCGACCGCGGTCACCGGATGCCCACCGCCGAACAGCGCTCGGAGCAACGTGACCTGCGCGTGGCTGGTGTCCTGGAACTCGTCGAGGAGCACCACCCGGAAGCGGTCGCGCTCGATCTCGCCGACCGCCGGATGTGCGCGCGCGACCATGGCGGCCCGGGCCAGCTGATCCCCGAAATCCATCGACTCCGCGTCGAGCTTGCGGCGGGCGTATTCGCGGACCAGCGGCAGCAGCGCGAGCCGCGCGTTCTGCAGCGCCAGCATGTCGGCGACCGGCCGGTATTGCCGGCCCGGCGGCGCGGTCACCTCGGCGTTGAGGCGACCCGTCCAGGCGGCGAGGTCGTCCGGTGTCTGCAGGTGCTCGGCGAGTTCGGCGGCGAGGCGAAGCACGGCGTCCACAACTGTTGTCGGCGCGTAGGACACGGCGGACATGTCGCCGGCGTACGCCCTCGTGACGGCGTCCGCCAGCTGCCAGCAGGACGCCTCGGTGAGCAGCCGAGCGGTCGGCTCGAATCCGGAACGTACGCCGTGTTCGGTAGCGATCCGCACTGCGTACGAATGGTAGGTGGCCACCGTCGGCTCGCCCGACGCGGCGTCTGCCTCGCCACCGAGCCGATGTGCCAGCTGTCCGAGCCGCTGGCGGATCCGGCTGGCCAGCTCGCCGGCCGCCTTCCGGGTGAACGTCAGACCGAGGACCTGCTCGGGCCGGGCGTATCCGTTTGCCACCAGCCACACGACGCGGGCGGCCATGGTCTCGGTCTTGCCGGACCCAGCGCCCGCGACCACGAGCATCGGAGCCACCGGCGCCGCGATGATCGCCTCCTGCTCGTCGGTCGGTCGGGTGCGCAGGTGGAGCATTTCGGCGATCTCCTGCGGCGTGTAGCGCGGACCGCCGCTGGCCACCGCGCTCACGCCGGTTCTCCCGTCACTTGGCGGCCCTGACCGGTGATCGGGCACGCGTGGCGCACCGGGCAGGCACGGCATCGCGAGTTGGCGATCGCGTCGAAGGTCGACGCGGCCATCGTGCGAGCCGTGCGGCGGACTAGGTCGCCCGCCCATGCCGGGTCGTCGCTGCGCGACAACGGCTCCTGCGGTTGTTCTTTGGCGGCATCGCGATCGAGACCCAGCTGGACAAGGGCGGCCCCACCCGACACGTCGCCGACGTCCGGGAACGCGCCCGCCTCGACCGCCGCTTGATATGCGCCGAGCTGCGCATGCTCCGCGATCTCCGACTCGGTCGGAGCGTTCTTGCCGGTCTTCAGATCGATCACCACGAGACGACCGTCGTCGTCGACCTCCAGCCGGTCCACTCGACCCTTGATCTGGATGTCCGCGTCGAGCTGTGCGACGAACGCCCTCTCGATCGCGACCAACGTGCGCTTATTCGAACCGAGCCAGCCGACCAACTTGTCGACCATCCGCTCGGCGCGCGTACGCTCCCGATCCGCGAGCCACCGGGCGGACAGCTCGATCTCCGCGAACCTGCCGACCACGTAGTTCACCAGCGCCGCGCGATCGACCGAGCCGGCGTCATCGACACGCGTGGCGGCGTCATGCACCAGGTTACCGACGTTTTGTTCGGGCGACGGTGAGTCTCCCCCGCCGTGCCGCTCGAGCAGCCATCGCAGGCCGCACCGCTCCACGACCTCCACGTTGGACGGTGTGACGATGATCTGATCGCCGGTGTCGATCAGCGGTCGGCTGTCGGACAGTTCGCCGAGTCCCCACCACTGCGTCGGGTCCGCACCCGGCACCCCCGCGTCGGCCAGCCGTCGCAGATTGGCGGCCGCCGCGACGCGCCGGTCCGCCGAGGACGCGTCATCGGTCAAAGCCACGCGGAGCTCGGCGACGAGCGCGTCAAGCGTCAGCGCCCGCGGCAGTCGCGTGGCGTCCGGTTCGGCGGCGTCTCCAGATGCCGGGGCGACCTCGCGCAGGAAGCGGGACGGTTGTTCCTCGCCGTCGCCGGAATGCACCGCGGTCACGATCAAGCGTCGGCGAGCGCGCGTCGCCGCCACGTAGAACAGCCGGCGCTCCTCGTCGAGTAGGGCCGCGGTCTGGCGCGCCACGTTCGCGCGCCACGACTCACCATCGCCGATCGGTTCGGTCGGTGCGGTCGGCGCTCCGCCCCGACCCGCGGTCACGTCAACGAGCCATTCCGCGCCGAGGACGCTGCCGCGCGGTCGCAGGTCCGGCCACAACCCCTCTTGTACGCCGGCAATCACCACGACGTCCCACTCCAGGCCCTTGGCGGCGTGCGCGGTCAGAACTCGTACGGCGGTGCCGCGGTCCGCGGTCGGTGCGAGCGAGTCGCCCGGCACCTCCTGGCCCTTGACGTGGTCGAGGAACACCTCGGCGCGCGCGCCGGGCAGCCGGTCGACGAAGCGGGACGCCGCCTCGAACAGCGCGACGACGGCGTCCAGGTCGCGGTCGGCGGTCGCACCGCGATGTCCGCCGCGTGCGCTGTCGGCGGCCCACCGGTCCGCGAGAGCGGTCGCCTGCCAGGTCGCCCACAACACGTCTTCGATCGTCGCGTCCGGACGGTCGGCCGCGGTGGCGGCGGCCGAGAGCGCAGCCGCGACATGTCGCGCCGGCTCCGCCCACCGGCGGCCCACCGCGGCCAGTTCCGCCGGCCGGCGCAGCGCCTCAACAATCAACTGCCCGGACGGACGAGGCTCACCGGCGGCCGCCGCGAGTGCGCGCAACTCTTGGCGAAGCCGACGCTCGGCCAGCGGATCCGCACCACCGATCGGTGAGTGCAACAGCGCGATGGCGGTCTGTTCATCCAGCCGCGATGGCCGAAGCGCGCATTCGACGACGGTCAGCAGCGGTACGACAGCGGGCTGGGCGGCCAGCGGCAGATCCTCGGACAGCGTCTCAATGGGTACGCCGGCCTGGTGCAACGCGCGCCGCAGCCCGGCCAGGCGCAATGTCGTCGACTTCACGATCACGGCCATCCGGTCCCACGGAACGCCACCGAGCAGATGCGCCTCGCGCAACCGATGCGCGACATAGGCGGCCTCACTGGCCGTCGACCGGAACGTGTGCACGCTGACCTCGCCAGCCGGCACGCCGTCCGCGGCGGCGAGGCGCCGATGTCCGGCCGG
>DATFRR010000012.1:0-6907 GCA_035263025.1 Micromonosporaceae bacterium | reverse complement strand
TTGCGCGCGGCGATTGCAGGCTCGTCGTTCGTGGTCACCGCGCGACGAGGACCTCGTCTCGTCGGGTTGGCGCGGGCGATCTCGGACGGCGTGTCGGATTGCTACCTGCAGGACGTGCTGGTCGCGCCCGACCAGCAACGTCTGGGCATCGGCCGCGCGCTCGTCGAGGCCGTTCTGGATCGCTATTCAGGGGTACGCCGCAAAGTCCTGCTCACCGACGACGAGCCGCGCCAGCGGGCGTTCTACGAATCCCTTGGATGCACGGATATCCGCGAGATCAGCGGCGGTCCGATTCGGGTGTTCGTGCGGTTCGACGGCTGGGGCCAGACCTGACGCTGTACGCAACTCTGGCCGGCTCAATGGCCATGCAGCAGGAGCCGGTGGCGGTCGCCTGGGTGGTTTCTTAGCTCATCTGCTCGCGCCGTCGTTGGTCCCACGATGGTCGCCGACGACTGCGCGGCCCGGTCCGTGCGCCGCCTCAACCGCTCGGCCACCGCGCTGACAATCCGCACGAATCGTGCAGCTGGGTGCACCGTCATTCCCCGTGTCGGCCACCAATGTGGACGATGCCGAACTGCTAGCCTCGCATAGTGTCGACCGATGACCACGTCGATGAGGACGCTTGTGCGGACGACGCGGCACCTGTGGAGGCGGCGGCGCTACCACGACGACGACGCTGGATGTTCGTAGGCTTCGCGGCCGCAGTTGTGCTTGCGGGTGCGATCGTGTTTGTCGTACGCGGCGTGGCCGGCGACTCGGCGTACCGCCTCGATGCCACCGGCCTGATAGTGACGAGCGGCCGTGCGATCTACGCTGGTGACGCAGAAGAGTTGTGCGTTCGTAATCACGGCAACGATTCTTCTGCGGTCGGATTGGTGCTGCGCAACCCAGGAAGCAGACAGGTGACCGTGACAGCGGTAGTCACGGGCCTCGATTTATACGCCAATGTCTCGGCGAATGGGTTTGACGCCGTCGGTGACCCAGTCCCATTGCCGGTGGTCATCCCGGCTCACCGGACCGCGCAGATCGATGTTGTGGTACGCAGCGCGAACCGGTCTCCCGACAGCGACTATTTGCGGTCGAGGAGGTGGATGAATTCAGTGGACGTCCAGTTCCGTGTGGCCGGCGTAATACACGATCAGGAAGTGCGACTGCGCGACGACGGCCTACTGTATTTGGCCGTCGAAGACGCTAAGCAGATCAACGACGCGTGTAACGGATCCGGATAACGAAAGATCGTGCCAGTTGCCCCGCTACGATCCGATGCCCTCGTCGAGGTTGCCAATTCGGATCAGGGCCGTGTTCACAACGACAATCACGGCAAACACGATGCCGAGCACAAGCACACCGCCGGCCACGAGTGCAGCCGTAGCAAGTCCGAAGAACACGGTCTTGAACACCATCTTCCAGCCGTACCGCAGCCGGAACCGTGGACGCGCCGCAGCCGCGAATAGTCCCCACAACACGGCCGCAACCACCGGCGCGCCGATGCCAGCGACGACGCGGGCCCATGTCGGCGCCGACAGCGTGAAGCCCCACCAGCAGAACGCGGCAAGTGCGGCCAACTCGACCAGAAACGCGACCGCCAGGTTCAGGCCGCGGTACATGAGACTCCGGAGATCATCGACTCACGATAGAGGACTCGGCGGATTCGCGACCGCCAGCGGCGTCGATGGCGGCGCGTTGGCGCGACCCCGGGCAACAGCAACCACACCGCCAGCGCAGAGATCGCGTGATGACCCTGGCGGTCAGAGGCCCGACGCGCCGCCCGTGGCGACATGCTGCCGGGCACGCGACACTCGATCAGCGAACGCCGAGCCCAGATCCGGATGACGAACACCAAGGAATCGAGCCCACTGCTCCGCCACCGCAAACACCGCAGTCGTGATCTTCTCGCGCTCCCACTGCGGCGTACCCTCTTCGAGGCGCTGCCACGTGAGGTGCGCAAGGTGTTTGTTGATGCGATCGCGCTGACTCTCAAGATACGCACACGCCTCCGCCGGACCGGCCGACCAACCGGGGCCGAAATCCACCGGTCGGATCGACGTGGCGTTGTTGTCCGGCCAAATCAGGAACGCCGCCAGATTCCGGGCGTGCAACAGCATCGACTCGAGGTAGGCGTTAATGAACAGATCATCGAGCGGATACCTGAGCCGGGCTGCGGCGAACGCCATCATGTCGAGCTCGTAGCCGACGTGGTGCATCGCGCTGGTGAGCTGAAACGTGGTCGGCGGCTCGGTCGTTCGTTGGCGCAGCCAGCGACCGGTTCGAAGTGGCATGGACCGAGATTCTTGCACAGCACGCTGGGCCGCCGATGTGCCAGTTCATACGCCTGGTTGCACACCGCGCCGCCGCTGGCGCGCCGCGGCGCCTACCGCGCCGTGGCCGGTTCGAACGTCGCCAACATCTCCTCGAGCGCAGCCTGGTCCGGGCCGATAAACGGATCCGCGGTCGGTGCGGCGGAGATGGTGTCAAGCAGCTGATTGGTACGCCCGATCGCGGGCGGCAGGTGCGTACTGAGGATCGCGCTGGGTGCCATCGCCCGCAGTGGCTGCAGGGTCGCCAGGTAGCGGTCGATGTCGACGGTGTGAACCCACGGGCTGTCCACGGTCGCCCACAACAATTGGCCCGCAACCAGGTCGTCCCTGGGAATGTCGCCAACCTCGTCGGTGCCAGCGAGCTCCGCGGTCGGCAGCGCCGCACCGAAGCAGTCCGAGCTGAAGCAGATCTCGGACCGGCTGTCGTATGCCCCAACCGTCGCGGGGTTGTCGAACAGCGGCGGCCGGAAGCCGGTCAGCGTGCGATCACCGACGTCGAGCGACTGCCCAGGGTTCAGCAGATAGACGCGGTCGAGCGGCAGCGGCCGCTCGCAAGACATGATCCCCACGCCGAGATATGTGGTCACCAGTCGCGCCTTCGGCGCGGCGTCGAGGAGATCGAAGAGACCACCGGTGTGGTCACGGTCGGGATGCGTCAACCAGATCCACCGCACGTCGCGAGGATCAATCACCTTGCTCAGTTCGGCGACGAAGTTGCGGTCCGGCAGACCGAGTCCGGTGTCGATGACGACTGGCTCGCGGCTGTGCAGCACAAACGAGTTCACATCCAAGAATCCGATGCCCGGCACGTCGAGATAGTCATTCAAGACGGTGACGTCGGGCCCCATACGGTAGATCTTCATGATTGCTCCAGACGGTCGTGGCACGTCGGCACGCCACGGGAGCGGTCGCTCGTCACGCCTGAATCACAAACCAACGAGCGCAGGCGGCCACAAGCTGCCGCCCTCGAACATCGGACGATACTCCCGGCTGGACGCGACAGTGGCCAGTCGCGGATTTCGGAGAGCGTCGCGACATCTTGTATTCGCCCGTGCAAAACCCTCGACGAGGTGCGGCGACGCGCGCTCAGCGCACTCGCCAAACCATGGTTGGCTTGACGTCCATGTCCTCGAGATCGCGGATCACCGGCACGTAGAACGTGGTGACCACGTCGAGATCGTCGAACGGGACGTACGCACGGCCCGGATCGCCCACCAGCACGTCCGCACCGCGTGCACGCGCCGCCTGGAAGAACGCGAGCATCGCGGCGGCCATGTCCTGGTTGTAGAACACGTCTCCCGCCAACACGACGTCCGCGCGCACGTCGCCGTCACCACCGACCAAATTCCCCTGGTACGTCCGGATAGCGCGCCGGTTTGCCGCGGCGTTGAGTCGGATGGCTGCGATGGCGTACGGATCGATCTCGTTCGCAACCACGGTCGCCGCACCGGCCACCGACGCCGCGAGTCCCACGAGGCCCGAGCCGGCCGCGATGTCGAGCACGTTCCGTCCGGCCACGACGGCCGGATGGTCGATCACGTACCGAGCGAGCGCCTGCCCGCCGGCCCACGGGAACGCCCAGAACGGCGGCGCGACGCCGGGCGCGCCGTCACGTTCCTCGGTCCGCTCCCACAGCGCCATCGCGTCGTCCGCTTGGTACGTGCGAACCTCCGGCACGTACGCCACCGGCGCCAGTCCGCTGTGTTCGCGTACGAATGCCTCGGCGTCCTCCGCTGACACCATCACACCGCCAATGAAAGCAGGCTCTGGTGATCCGTGTCCGATCCCGTGCTGTCCGGCTGCGCGTCGATGCATGGCACCGACCTAGAGTGTTGGCGTGGGATTGAAGGATCGGCTCAAGAAGTCTGTTCAGCAGCTGGTGCGCCGGCCCGGTGCGACGGTCAGCCTCGCGCAGTTCGAGGCCCTGCTCGCCGACATCGGGGCACGTGAGGCCGAGCTGCGGGAGTTCTCCGACGCCGAGCTGACCGAAGCTGCCCGGGCTCTGCTGCCAACGTCCGGCGAACCGGCCGGCGAACCGTCCGGCGAACGGACCGACGGCGACGCAACCGACGATTCCGACGAGCCGACACCATCCGACGAGCCCGGCGCCGCCGCTCCCGCTCCCGGTCCGAAGTTGCCGCCGATCGGCACACTCTCGACCGATCAGATGGTCGAGATGTGCGCGTTGGGGCGCGAGGCGGGCCGGCGAGCGCTCGGTGAGCGCGCCTTCGATGTTCAGCTCGTCGGTGCGATGGCGATGCTGGACGGCTGCGTCGCGGAGATGGCCACCGGTGAAGGCAAGACGCTCGCCGCCGCCATCGCCGCGTTCGGGTACGCGGTCCGGGGCTCCCGACTGCACATCTTCACCGCCAACGACTACCTGGCGCGACGCGACGCGACGTGGATGGGACCGGTCTACGACCTGTTGGGGCTGACCGTCGCCTCGGTCGGAGAGAGCAGCACGCACGCCGAGCGCGTCGAGGCGTACGCCTGCGACGTCACGTACGTCTCGATGAGCGAAGCCGGATTCGACTTCCTGCGCGACCAACTGATCGTCGACGTCGACGACGCGGTCATGCCGCCGCTGTCCACCGTCCTCATCGACGAGGCCGACTCGATCCTGATCGACGAGGCGCGAGTGCCGCTGGTGCTTGCCGGCACGATCGGCGAAGCCGACGCCGACAGCATCGTGGCCGCGACCGCGACGGTCGTCTCCACACTGGTTCCCGGCCTGGACTTCACGATCGCCGATGATCGGCGCAACGTCGCGCTCACCGGCCGCGGCGCAACGGTAGTCGAACGCGCTTTTGGCGGCGTTGACCTCTACGCCGAGGGAAGTCTGGACCGGCTCACCGCCGTGAACCAGGCGCTCCACGCGCGCGCTCTGCTGGCCCGCGACGTCGACTACATCGTGCGAGGCGGCCAGGTTGCGCTGGTCGACGAGTTCCGCGGCCGCGTCGCGAAGCGGCGTCGATGGCCGGACGGGTTGCAGGCCGCCGTCGAGGCGAAGGAAGGCCTCATCGCCACGGACGAGGGCCACGTGCTCGGCTCGATCACCGTACAAGCCTTGATCGGGCTCTATCCGATCGTCTGCGGGATGACCGGGACGGCGCTCAGCGTCGGCGAGCAGCTGCGCGAGTTCTATCGCCTCGAGGTCGCCGTCATCGCGCCCAACACACCGTGCGTACGCGAGGACGAGGCGGATCGGGTCTACGCGAGCGCCGAGGAGAAAGAGACGGCTCTGGCCGCCGAGGTCGCCGAGACCCACGCAACCGGCCGGCCGGTGCTGGTCGGCACGCTGGATGTCGCCGAATCGGAGCGGCTTGCCGAGCGTCTGCGCGCCGACGGCATCGAGTGCGCCGTGCTCAACGCGAAGAACGACGCGGAAGAGGCCGCGATCATCGCGGAGGCGGGTGACGTCGACGCAGTCACCGTGTCGACGCAGATGGCCGGCCGCGGCGTCGACATTCGCCTCGGCGGCAGCACCGAGGCACAGCGCGACGAGGTTGTGGCGCTCGGCGGGCTCTACGTCATCGGCGCCGGCCGGCACGACAGCAGCCGCGTGGACGACCAGCTGCGCGGTCGCTCCGGCAGGCAAGGCGACCCGGGCGGCTCGGTGTTCTTTGTGAGCTCCGACGATGCGCTGGCCGTCACGAACGAAGTGCACGTCGGCGGCAGCGCCGACTGGGACGGGCGCATCACGGATGCGGGCGCCGCCGAGGCGATCGCGCACGCGCAGCGCGTGTCCGAGGGCGTGTCGTTCGAGATCCATCGCAACACCTGGCGCTACGGCGTACTCATCGAACGCCAACGCCAACTGCTGTCCGCTCGGCGTACCGAGTTGTTGACCACCGACGCGGCGGCCGAGTTGATCGCCGAGCGTTCCGATCAGTACGAGGAGGTGGCCGACGAGATCGGCGACGAGCCGACGGCCCGAATCGCGCGACTGATAGCGCTCTATCACCTCGACCGGGGTTGGTCCGACCATCTCGCGATGCTGGCCGACATTCGGGAGGGCATCCACCTGCGAGCGCTGGGGCGCCAGGACCCGTTGGACGAGTTTCATCGAGAGGCCATTCCGGCGTTCCGCGACTTCATGACGGCAGCCGACGACAAAACCGTGGAGACGTTCGAGGAAGCCGACATCACCGGGCCGGACTGGACGCCGGATGACATCGGCCTGTCGAGACCGTCGGCGACGTGGACGTACATGGTGCACGACAACCCGTTCGGCTCGGAGATCGAGCGGTTCTTCGCGAACGCCGCGCGGGCGTTGCTCGGCCGCCGATAACCGCCGCCAGATCGTCGCCGTGCGGCCGAGCCAGGCTTAGAGCGCGCGAGCCGTGAGCACGCGGTTGAGTCGGTCGGTCATCTCGAGGACGCGCTTGGACACGACGGGACTGACGCCGTCAGCGTTGGCAGCCGCGACCGCCCGGTCCACGAATGCCGCGCCGACCCCCGCGCGGGGATAGAGCGCTCGCGATGTGCCGAGCGCCGGGATCATGCCCGCGAGGTGCAGGGTAGGCAGGATCTCCAGGTAGCGGTCCGCGTAGGGCGCCACGACGACGCCTTGCGACCGTCGCCAGAAC
>DATFRR010000011.1:0-24156 GCA_035263025.1 Micromonosporaceae bacterium | reverse complement strand
GACGTAGTCGCCCTCGCCGACGTCGAGCATGCCGAACGTCGACTCGATCCGCGCGGTGCCCGCCTCGACGTACACACACTCGTCGCCAATCGCGTTGCGGTAGAGCGGCGACGGCTGGTCGGCGACGACGTACGAGATCCGGCAGTCATCATTGGCCATCAGATGTTGGCGTCCGAGGATCGGGTCGGCGCCGGTGGTGTCGAGCTTGTGCGTCTGGAAATGCCGTGGCTTGAGCGGCCGGTTCGCCGTGCGGCTCCAGACCGGCGGTTCATACTCCTCGGCCGCCACGATCGCGGTCGGCAAGAAGCGGTGGTAGAGCAACGACGAGTCGGACGAGAAGCCCTCCTGGCCCATCAGTTCCTCGGCGTAGAGCGAGCCATCGGGCTGCCGGAACTGGGTGTGACGCTTGGGCGGCAGCTCGCCGACTCGACGGTAGTAGGGCATTTCGTCTCCGTTCGCGCGCCACGGCTGGGTGCTGTCCGGCTTCCACGGTAATGGCCCGCTTCGTCGCCGTTGCGTCGATCCTGCGGACGGGTCTGTCCGATAATCGGGCGTTATTGTCCGTCATCTGTAGCGTCCGCTAGGTTCAGTAGCCGTGTCAACACGCGTGCCCCCGTTGCTACGCGGGCTCATCGACGACGCGGCGGTGTTCCCGCCGGGCAACGCGCCGTTGCCCCACGCCGTCGCCGCGCACCGTTCACATCGCAACGCGTGGTACGCCGACATGATCGGCCCGTTGCTCGTACCGGCTTCGTCCCTGCGCGAGTTGCCCGCCCTGCTCGCCACGGACGAGCACGTCGTGGTCGGCGTCATCGGCGACACCGGGCTCGCCGCGCTGCCCGACGCGCTCGCCGCTGTTGACGCGCGCATCGAGGTCCGCCAGGTCGAGGTCGCCGTGGCGAAGCGCCGTGAAGATCCGGCGCCCGGCCTCGAATACCTGCTCGGCCTGCTCGCCGGCTGGCCCGGTGTGACGGGGTACGCCGAAGTGCCGCTCTCGATCGGCCTGCACGAGGCGCTGGCCACCATCGCATCGGCACGCGAGGGCGGTGCGTCCATTGCGGCGAAGTTCCGCACCGGCGGGCTCGCCGCCGAGCTGTTTCCGACGCCGATCGAGTTGGCGGCCGTGATGTGCGCCTGCCGCGACCTCGGCGTGCCGTTCAAGCTCACCGCGGGACTGCACCATGCGATGCGCCGGGCCGATCCGGAGACCGGCTTTGTCCACCATGGCTTTCTCGGCATTCTCGCGGGCGTCCTAGTCGCGGCGAACGACGGCGACGTGTCCGAGGTTGCGAGCCTGCTCGCTGCCACCGATCCGGCGCCGGTGGTAGCAGCGACGCGACGCGCGCTCGACCGCGACCGACCGCTCTGGGTCGGATATGGCAGTTGCAGCATCGACGAGCCGCTCACCGACCTCGCGCACCTCCGCCTGTTGCACGGTGCCGCGGCGTGACCGCCACGAGCTGGGTACCGGGTGCCGACGGCTCCCCGTACGGCGTGCAGACCCTGCCGTACGGCGTATTCGTCCATGCTGGCGGCGCGCCGACGATCGGGGTACGCGTCGGTGACTTCGTCCTTGACCTTGCCGCCGCCGAGCGGGCCGGTCTGATCGACGCCGGCGGCGTGTTCGCGCCCCCGACGCTCAACGCGTTCCTGGCGACCGGCCGACCGACGTGGCAGCGGGTGCGGGCCGCGATCGTCTCGTTGGTGACGTCCGCGGCCGCCCAGCCGGCGGTCGAACCGTTGCTGGTGCCGCTGGCCGACGTCGAGATGCGGTTGCCGTTCGAGGTCGCGGACTATGTGGACTTCTACTCGTCGGAGCATCACGCCCGCAACGTCGGGCAGATCTTCCGCCCGGGACAGCCGCCGCTCACGCCGAACTGGAAGCATCTGCCGATCGGCTACCACGGCCGCGCCGGAACGGTCGTGGTCAGCGGTACGGAGGTCGTGCGGCCGTGCGGGCTGCGGCGCGACGGCGACGACGTGACGTACGGACCTTCCGTGCGGCTCGACATCGAGGCGGAGGTCGGTTTCGTGGTCGGTGTCCCGTCGCGGCACGGCGATCGCGTCGACGTCACCGCCTTCGCGGACCACGTCTTCGGTGTCGTGCTGCTCAACGACTGGTCGGCACGCGACATCCAGGCCTTCGAGACCGTCCCGCTCGGACCATTCCTGGGCAAGTCGTTCGCCACGTCGATCTCCGCGTGGGTGCTGCCGGTGGACGCGTTGGCTGCTGCCCGGATCCCGGCGCCACCGCAGGATCCGCCGGCAGTGGCATATCTCGACGACCCGGGCCGGCACGGGTACGACCTCGCGATCAGCGTGTCGTGGAACGGCACGGTCGTGTCGCGGCCGCCCTTCGCGACGCTCTACTGGACGCCGGCGCAACAGCTCGCGCACATGACTGTCAACGGCGCGTCGCTGCGCACCGGCGATCTCTACGCCTCGGGTACGGTGTCCGGACCGCGCCGCGACGAGACCGGGTCGTTCCTCGAACGTACGTGGAACGGCACCGAACCGGTGACGCTCGACGATGGAGCGACGCGCGGGTTCCTTCTGGACGGTGACACGGTCGTGCTTTCCGCCGTCGCACCCGGTCCGGACGGCACGAACGTCGCACTCGGCGACGTCGTCGGCACGATACGTCCCGCGCGCTGGTAGCGGCGTATTCGATGCGACAGTGGCACCCGTTCTACCGCGAATTCGCGACATAATGTCGACGCGAAATGTCGGGCTCCCGGTAAATGTCGGTTCATGCGTGAACGATCGGCCGTCGTAATACGGACCAATTCGGCGGGTGAATGTGGCGCACAGAATGCGTATCCTGTGCGGGCGTTCGCGCCGGGGTGGCGCGCGCTCCACTATGGATGGCGCCCTCGGCGGAGGTACGTATGGCCTGGGAGGTTCCCGGATACCGGCACCGCTTCGACCTCGACAGCGAGGGCGGTCGCGTGGTGCTGGCGCAACAGGAGTCCTCCGGTGGGCTGGTTGTCGTCAAGGAACTGGCGGTCGACGCGGAGTCGATTTCGGTGGCGCGCGACGCGGTCGGAGAATTGCGCGCGCTTTCCGCTGACTATTTCGTCCGAATTCGGGAATTCGCGGAGGACTCCGGGCATGCCGCAATTGTGATGGATGCCGTTAATGGACCGTCGTTGCGTGCGCTGATCCGCGATCACGGTGCGCTCGGGCCGGAGCCCGCGCTGCTGCTTTATCGCGACGTACTGGCCGGCTTGGCGTACGCACACGAGTTGGAACTCGTACACGGTGAGGTGTGTCCGGAGAACGTGCTCGTCGACGCCGACGGTCACGCGCTGATGACGAACGCCGGTGCGGTGCGCTGGCGACCACGTGCCGCGACCGTCGCGACCGGTGTCTACCTGGCACCCGAGGCGTGGCGCGAACCGCCGAGCACGCACGCCGATGTCTACGCGGCCACGGTCATGCTGGTCGAGACGCTGGCCGGCGAGCCGCCCTACTGGGAAGAGACCGACGTGGCGGCGCTGCGTCGTCGGCACGAGGACGAGGACATTCGGCTCGACGGCGTGCCATCGCCGCTGCATGACGTCGTACGAGTCGGCATGGCGAAGAACGCCGAGTCGCGTTTGGACGCCGCGCCGCTGCTGGAACTCGTGGAGACCGTGGCGATCGCCGAATACGGCCGGGATTGGAAGGATCGCGGCCGAGGTCTGATCGCACAGCGTGTCGAGTTGCTGGCGCTGCCATTCGGCGCCGCTGGCGTGGCCGAGTCGCTCGGTGGACGCGATGTGGAGGACGTGTCGAACGACGACTTCTACGCCGCTGCCGAGCCGTCGCCAGCGCGACACGACTCGAACGGCGACGCCGCGGCCGTGGTCGTGGAGGCGACCGAGATCGTCGAGTTGGCGAGCATGCGCGACGCCGCCGAGTCGGCCGCGATGGCCGCTGCCGCCGTCGACGAGGAGCTGACCGAGGAAGAAGAGGCCGCGGTTGCGGAGATCGAGCGCCTGGTGGCGATCGGCGAAGCGGCCACCGCAGCTGGTGTCACCGAAAGCGAAACAGTAACGAGCGCATCCAGCGCCGACACCGCGGAGATCGTCGCGGCCGGCAGCATCGTCGAAGGAGCCGTGGTGGAAGAGGACAAGCGCGAAGAGTCGGCCGACGAGACGTCGACCGCCGAGGTGGCCGCGGCCGGGGATGCCGCTGACAGTGCCGCCGAGGCCGGCGGTGCCGTCGAAGGTGTGGCCGCGGCGGACGCGGTCGTGGCGGAGGCATCAACCGAGGAGGTCGCCACCGAGACGGTCGTGGCCGAGACGACGACCGTCTCGGTCGAAGAGGAGGTCGTCGCGGCCGCGGCCGTGCAGGAGGCCGACGCGTCGACCGAGGAAGTCGTGGCCGCGGGCGCCGCTGGCGCGGTAGCCGGTGCGGTCGTCGCGGGCGCGGTAGCCGAGGAGGCTGTCGCAGAAGAGGCCGTGATCCGCGAAACGGTCACCACAACCACCACCACGGTGGTCGAGGAGGATCTCGTCGAGGCGGCCGCGGTCGACGAGGCCGCCGTCGCCGAAACCTCGACCGGCGACGTCGTCGCCGCGGGTGCAGTGGGCGCGGTTGCCGGTGCGGTCGTCGCGGGCGCGGTGGCCGAGGAGGCAGTCGCAGAAGAGGCTGTGATCCGCGAAACGGTCACCACAACCACCACCACGGTGGTCGAGGAGGACGTCGTCGAGGAGGCCGTGGTCGCCGGTGCGGCTGAGGAGGATCTCGTCGAGGCGGGCGCCGCCGCGGGCGGTGTTCTGGTCGGCGCGGCTGCCGCTGGTGCGGTCGTCGAGGACGCCGAGGTCAAGGAGTCGGTCGCGATCCTCGAGGAGACCACCGAGACCGAAGAGACCGACATCGGCGTGGTGGCCGCGGTGGCTGCCGGCGCGCTTGTCGGTGCCGGCATCGCGGCCGTCGGAGCTGGCGGTCCTGAGGCGGCCGCGGTGGGTGTCGGCGCGGGCGCACTCGGCGCCGCCGTTGCGACTCACAAGCCGGCCGGTCCCGTCTACCGCCGCCATCCATGGTGGTTCGGCATCGGCACGCTGATTCTCATCATCGCGATCATTGGCATCATCCTGTGGGTGTTGGGCGGACCGTCCAAGGGGCCAACACCGGTGGCGCAGGAATCGACGCCGTCCTCGCAGCAGTCCACGGCGTCGGCAGGATTCCCGAGCGCGAGCGCCGGGCCGAGCGCGGGCGGCGGGCCGGTGGCTAGTGGCGGCCCGAGCGCCTCAGCGGGTGCTGGCCAGCCGTCGGCAAGCGGATCCGAAGGTGGCGGTCAGCCGTCGGGCGGATCGTCGTCGAGCCAGGCCGGACCGCCGCCGTCGTTGCCGCAGACCGGGCCGTCGCACCCCATCCGGCTGATGGGCGCGGTCGCGTTCGGGTTGGTGCTGGTCGGCAGCGTGCTGGTCTACGTTGGCCGGCGCAGGGAGGACGACGCGGTCAGCGACTGAGTGCCTTCTGGGCGGCGGCGAGGAACGCGTCGTTCTCCTCGGGCGTACCGATCGTCACGCGTACGCCGTCGCCCGGGAACGCTCGTACGATCACGCCTTCCGCCTCACATGACGCGCCGAACGCAGCGGAACCCTCGCCGAGCGGCAGCCAGACGAAGTTCGCCTGGCTGCCGGGAACGTCCGGGACGAGCTGACGCACGGCGTCCAGCACGCGACCGCGTTCGGAGATCACGAGCGCGGCGCGGCGCTGCATCTCGTCGACCTGGTCGAGCGCTGTCATGGCGGCGGCCTGCGCGACGCTCGACGTGGAGAACGGCGTGATGACCTTCCGTACCGTGGCGACGACGTCGGGGGAGCCGACGATCACGCCGACGCGCAGGCCCGCCATTCCCCATGCCTTCGACAGCGTGCGCAACACGACGACGTTCGGCCGGTCCTGGTAGCGCTCCATGGCGTCCGGCACGTCCGCGTCGGTGACGAACTCGCGGTATGCCTCGTCGAAGACGACGAGCACGTTGCCGGGTAGCGCATCGAGGAACCGATCGATCTCGGCGCTCCGCAACGACGTACCCGTGGGGTTGTTGGGGTTGCAGACCAGGATGAGGCGCGTGCGGTCGGTGACCGCCGCGGCCATCGCGTCCAAGTCATGGCCGTGTGCCGCGGTGTTGGGCACCTGCAGGCTCGCCGCGCCGGTGGTCGCCGCGATGATCGGGTACGCCTCGAACGAGCGCCACGAATACAGAATCTGATCGCCGGTGCCGCACGTCGCACGCGCGAGATGCTCGGCCATCGCCACCGAGCCGCAGCCGGTGCCGACGCGCTCGGCCGGCACGCCGTAGTGCTCGGCGAGTTTGTCGCGGAGGGCGACGACCCCCATGTCGGGGTAACGGTGAGTGTGGGCGGCAGCCTCCGCGATCGCTTCGACGACGCCGGGCAACGGCCCGTAGGGCACCTCGTTGCTGGCCAATTTGATCGCGCCGGGGATCGCGCGTCCGGGAATGTAGCTCGGCAACCGGTCGAGATCCGGGCGGGTGAGCCGGGTCATCTTGCGCCTCCAGCGGGGGTATCTCGGTTGCCGGGGCGACCGGACGTCGCGCCGGAGTTCGTCATGCCGTCCGCACCGGCGCCGTCGGCCGGGCCGGTGCCGACCCGTACGACGACCGTGAACGCGGTGCGATCGTGGCGGGCCAACTGCAGCGGCCGGTTGATGGTCGGTGAAACGCAGTCGTAGAACTGCAGCAGCGCGCCGACGATCACACCAAACGGGCCACATCCCCAGAACGCCAGCGGAAACCCGAGGGGCACCCAGCGTCGGATCGCGCGGCGGATGCCGATCGGCGTGGTCGCCTCGAGCCCGACCACCCTGATGCGCATCAGCCGCTTGCCCGGTGTCTGGCCACTGGACGCGATGTTCGGCACCTCGTACGCCAGCCAGATCGCCATGATGAGCAGCATGATGGCCAGCAGCAACCAGTTGCCGCGAGCGGACAACGTCGGCGACACGGTCGGCACATGGCTACCTTTCGTCGTGGCCTGTGCGACCTGCCAGACCTGACGCCAGTAGTCGGCCGTCTCCAGCCACCACTGGTACGCGAGGTAGCTAGTCAGGACAGCGGAAAGCACACCAACGAGGGCGATGTCGATCAGCCGCGCGGCAAAGCGTCGACTCAGCGGTGCCAGCGCCATGCCGTGCGGCCGTGGCACGGGCAGTCCTGCGATCGGCGGGAAGCCACCCGGCCATCCCGGCGGTGCGCCGGGCGCGCCGCGACCCGCCGGCCAGCCTTGCTGGCCGGGCGGAGCGGGCCAGCCCGGTCGGCCCGGCGCCGGCGGCCACCCGGGTTGGCCGGGTGGCGGTTGCCCTGCTGGCGGCCACCCGGGCGGTGCCTGGCCATTCGGCGGCGCGACCGGCGGTTGCCCGGTGGGCGGCGTGTGCGAGGGCTGGCCGGGTGGCGGTTGGCTGGTCGGCTGACCGTGCGGTGGGGGAGCGGTAATGGCACCGGGCGCGGTTATGCCGCCGGGCGCCGCGCCAGTTGTTCGTCCGTCGTTCGGCGCCCGAGTCGGTACGGATGCCGTGCCGGCCGGTGGGCCGGGTGGCGGTGTGGCGTCGACCGGCAGCGGCTCACCGATCCACACCTCGCCGTCCCAGTAGCGCTGGGTCGTCGGGTCGGCCGGATCCTTATACCACCCAGGCGCGATTTCGCTCACTCGTTGTCCTTCACCGCCGCGCGGCCGCCGATACGGCGTGATCAAGCGTACCGGCCAGAGTCCGCGGCGACATGCCTCGAACTCGGCGTCACGGTTATCTCACAGTAACCCGCGACGCGCCGGCCGCCGAGACCGCGCGGTGCGGCTTGCTCGCCGAGACGGTGACCTGCTCGCGTCAGAGGTTTCCGCGTTTCGCTTGCTCCCGCTCGATCGCCTCGAAGAGCGCCTTGAAGTTGCCCTTGCCGAAGCCGAGCGAGCCGTGCCGTTCGATCAACTCGAAGAAGACCGTCGGTCGGTCCTGTACGGGCTTCGTGAAGATCTGCAACAGGTAGCCGTCCTCGTCGCGATCGACCAGAATCTTGCGCGACTGCAACTCGTCGATCGGCACCCGTACCGTGCCGATCCGGGCGCGCAACTCGGGATCCTCGTAATAGCTGTCCGGTGTCTCGAGAAACTCGACGCCGGCCGCCCGCATCACGTCGACGGTGCGGATGATGTCGTTCGTCGCGACGGCCACGTGCTGTGCGCCGGCGCCACCGTAGAACTCCAGATATTCGTCGATCTGCGACTTGCGCTTCGAGACCGCGGGCTCGTTGAGCGGGAACTTGACCTTGCGGGTGCCGTTCGCCACCACCTTGCTCATCAGTGCGGAGTAGTCCGTCGCGATGTCGTCGCCGACGAATTCGGCCATGTTCGTGAAGCCCATGACGCGCTTGTAGAACTCCACCCACTCGTCCATCTTGCCGAGTTCGACGTTGCCGACGATGTGGTCGACCGCTTGGAAGAAGCGCTTGGGTTGCACGCCGGCCTCGATGGCGGGCGTACGGTCGACGATCGGCGTACGCGAGACGAAGCCGGGCAGGAACGTGCCGTGGTAGCGGCTGCGGTCGACGAGGCTGTGCCGTGTCTCGCCGTACGTCGCGATTGCCGCCATGCGCACTGTGCCGTCACCATCGGTCTCGTCATGCGGCGCCTCGAGTCCGGTCGCGCCGTGAGCGAGCGCATGAGCGTAGGCCTTGTCGACGTCGGGCACCTCGAGCGCGATGTCCACGATGCCGTCGCCGTGCTTCGCGTGGTGGATCGCCGCCGGCGCGTTCACGTGCACCGGTCCGGCCAACACGAACCGCGCCGAACCACTGACCAACACGTATTCGGCATGGTCGCGGCAGGCCTGCTGTGCAGCGTCACCGACGACGTCGCCGGCCTGCTCCGGTCCGCGGTACGCCACCGCGGTCATGCCGAACGCGGTCGAGTAATAGTGCGCCGCCTGCTTCGCGTTGCCGACGTAGAACCGTACGTAGTCGAGTCCCTTGACCGGGAACGGATCGGATTCGATGTCGTGTGCGACGGCACCGATCAGCTCGTCAATATCGACGGTTTCGTTGGCGACATCCACGCTCGGGTGATCCATGGCCTGCGTCATTGCGTGGCTCCTTCCGTGATCGCCCCGAGGGGTCGTGAATCAAGAGTCCCGATGCCGGTCGAAGTGGGCAAGTCGTCAGCAGAACGCTGGTCAACCTGTGCGATTCGACCGCTTCATCCGACCCAACACTGGTCAATCTGACTAGTCCTGGTTAAAGTCGGCGCATGTCTAGCGATGCCCGATCTGGCGGACTCGACGAGTTGGACGGGCGTCTGCTCGCGCTGCTCGCCGCCGAGCCGCGCATCGGCGTGTTGGAGTGCGCGCGGCGCCTACATGTGGCCCGCGGCACCGCGCAGGCACGCCTCGACAAACTCGTCGGGCGCGGGGTGATCCGCGGCTTTGGCCCCGAGGTGTCGCCGGTGGCGCTGGGCTACAGCGTCATGGCGTTCGTGACGCTCGAGATCCGGCAGAGCCGCGGCCACGATCCGGTCACGCAGCACCTGGGTACCATCCCGGAGGTGCTCGAGGTGCACACCATCACGGGCACCGGCGACCTGCTGTGCCGGATCGTCGCACGGTCCAATGCGGATCTACAGCGCGTCATCGACCTGATCGTGTCGTACGAGGAGATCGTCCGGTCGTCGACGATCATCGCCCTCGCGGAGCAGATCCCGTACCGCGTGATGCCGCTGGTCGCATCGGCGGTCGAACCAGCGTCGTGAGAGACGTCGGCGCACACCGAAACCGCACGACACGGGCAGATCGGTCACGCTTCCTCGTGCCCATGCCGCGGTCTACCGTCGGCGCATGCCGAACTGGCGTGTCGTCTGCCGATTCGCGGTGTTCGTCTGCGTCGCGACGCTCGTCGTTCTCTACTTTGTCCTGACCCACACAAATCCGCTGCCGCGCATCGTGTCGTGGCTCGACGAAATCACCGCCACGTCCTTGTCGAAACCGGCCGGACCGTGGGCGGTGCGCGCCGGTGACCAACCTGACTCGGCGACCGTGGTGCCCGGCGCGATCGTGGTGTCGGCCGCGGGATCGGTCGAGGCGCGCAATCCGGGATCCGGCAAGCGACTGTGGACGCTTGACGACTCGTGGGCGACCGTCGCCGGCGGGTCGAACCCGGTGGTCGTGGTTGGTCACCCGGCTGGTGGCGGATTCGACGTGGTCGCCGCCGCCTCCGGCGAACATCTGTGGTCCGACAACGATCGCGACGCCGTGTGGGCGTTCAGCGACGTGATCCTGATCCTGCATTGCCCGCATCAATCGAACTGCCAACTGCAGGCTGACGACCCGACGTCCGGCAAGCCCCAGTGGCGGACGAAGCTGGACGGCGCTGGATCGTCGATGCGTGGGCTCGGTGGACCGTTTGCCACGCTGCAGCCGATCGCCGCGGATTACGCGAAGAGCCTCGGTGCGGTGCCGTCGGCCGTACCCACGTTTATCGGCCTTAATTTGGGCGGCGATGTTCACGTGATATCCACCGCGCGCAAACGTGAGGTGCGCGTCTATCCCGCGGGAAAGGATCAGCGCGTGGTCGTGGCCGGCAACGAGGTCATCGTCGCCACGTCCGCGCCGCATGCCGGCACGTGCACCTACACAATCCAGGGCCGCGATGCCGCAACGAACGCCACGCGGTGGACGCGGACCGGCTTCAACCCGCACACCACCAGCGGCCTCGCGTGCGACCAGCGAAACGACCCCAAGGGCGCGGGCGGCGCCCTGCTCGCCACCGACACGAGCGGCCGAGACGTGCTGCTGAACGTGGGTACGGGCGCGCTCATGTATCGCGCACCGGCTGGTGCACACATCGTCGCGACCGACGGCGCCGTGGCGTTGGCGCGGCTGGCAGACGGAAAGACACTGCAGGCGGCGGATGCCGAGTCGGGTGCGCCGCTGTGGCAGCGGCCGGTGACAAAGGATGCACTGATCGGCGTCGGTTCGGGCGTGGTGATGATCGCCGATCCCGTGAACGGGCGCATGGTTGCGGTCAAGCCGGAAAGCGGCGCGGTCGTGCTGAACGTCGCCAGTGGCGCGACGGTCCTCGGTGTCGGCGCCACCTATCTGGTGGTCAACATCGGTCGGACATTCGGTCCACTGCTGCTGTCGAGCGGCCAAGCGGCCGGGCCGTAGCACCGTCTCATGGTGCCGGCCTGTCGGTCCGGCATGAGCCTCGTCATGATCGCCGGAGGGTACCCGAGCCGGCCGCTCCCGGCGTGGATACGCTGCGAGTCATGCCCGACTTCGCGTACTCGTCGCTGTTGCCGCTCGGACCGGACACGACGGCATACCGCCTGTTGTCGACGGAGGGCATCGACGTCGTCGACGGGCCGGGCGGACGCCGATTCCTCACTGTCGAACCGGCCGTTCTGACCGCGCTCACCGCGGAGGCCATGCACGACATCGCGCACTTCCTGCGGCCGGCGCATCTGCGCCAGTTGCGGGCCATCATCGACGACCCGGCGGCATCTCCGAACGATCGGTTCGTGGCCCTGGATCTGCTGCGGAACGCGAACATCGCGGCCGGCGGTGTGCTGCCGATGTGTCAGGACACCGGAACCGCGATCGTGATGGGCAAGCGCGGCCGGCACGTGCTGACCGACGGCGCGGACGAGTCGGCGATCTCGCGTGGCGTGTTCGACGCGTACACCCGACTGAACCTCCGCTACTCGCAGCTCGCGCCGATCACGATGTGGGAGGAGCGCAACACCGGCTCGAATCTGCCCGCACAGGTCGAGATCTACGCGGAGGACCCGGACGGGCACCCAGACACGTACAAGTTCCTCTTCATGGCCAAGGGCGGCGGCTCAGCCAACAAGAGTTACCTCTACCAGGAGACGAAGGCACTGCTGCACCCGGCGCGCATGATGGCGTTCCTGGAGGAGAAGCTGCGCCTGATCGGTACGGCGGCGTGCCCGCCCTATCACCTCGCGGTCGTGATCGGCGGCACGTCGGCCGAGTACGCGGTGAAGACGGCGAAATACGCATCGGCGAAGTACCTCGACGCGCTTCCCACGTCCGGTGACATGACCGCGCACGGCTTCCGCGACCTCGAACTGGAAGCCGAGGTGCTGGAGTTGACGCGACAGTTCGGCATCGGCGCGCAGTTCGGTGGCCGGTACTTCTGCCACGACGTACGCGTGATCCGGCTGCCCCGGCACGGCGCGTCCTGCCCGGTCGCGATCGCGGTGTCCTGCTCGGCGGATCGGCAGGCACTCGCGAAGATCACCCCGGAGGGCGTGTTCCTGGAGCAGCTCGAGCGCGATCCGGCGCATTTCCTTCCAGACGTGACCGCCGCTTCGCTTGGCTCGGACAACGACGTCGTACACATCGATCTCAACCGGCCGATGGCCGACATCCGCGCGGAACTGTCGAAGCTCCCGGTGAAGACGCGACTGTCGTTGTCCGGTCCGCTCGTCGTCGCCCGCGACATCGCACACGCGAAGATCGCCGAACGGCTCGACGCCGGCGACCCGATGCCCGCCTATCTTCGCGATCACGCGGTGTACTACGCCGGACCGGCCAAGACACCGGCTGGGTACGCCTCCGGATCGTTCGGACCGACCACGGCCGGCCGGATGGACTCCTACGTTCGTCGGTTCCAGGAGGCCGGCGGTTCGCTCGTGATGCTCGCCAAGGGCAACCGTTCGAAGCAGGTCACCGACGCGTGTGCGACGTTCGGCGGCTTCTATCTCGGCTCGATCGGCGGCCCCGCCGCGAGGCTCGCTCAGGACTGCATCAAGCACGTCGAGGTCCTGGAATATCCGGAGCTCGGCATGGAGGCGGTCTGGAAGATCTCCGTGGTCGACTTCCCGGCGTTCGTCGTGGTGGACGACAAAGGCAACGACTTCTTCGAGGAGGTCACCAAACCAGTGCTCACGATCGGCCGCCGCTGAGCGATGGGCAAGCACCGAGACGACTTCCGCCCCGCGCAAAGGCAGGATGGAACCATGACCTACAGCGCCGAACGGGCCGCCGACAGCCCTGGCGAGAACGGTTTCCGCGTCGAGCACGACACGATGGGCGAGGTCCGTGTGCCGGCCACCGCGCTCTGGGGCGCGCAGACGCAGCGCGCCGTCGAGAACTTCCCGATCTCGGGAAACCCGTTGGAACGCGTACACATTGCGGCGCTCGCCGAGATCAAGGCGGCCGCCGCGAACGTGAACGCCGAACTGGGCGTCATCGAGCGCCGGCAGGCCGACGCGATCATCGCCGCGGCGACCGCCGTGGTGTCCGGTGCGTATGACGACCAGTTCCCGATCGACGTCTTCCAGACCGGCTCGGGTACGTCCTCGAACATGAACATGAACGAGGTGCTGGCGTCGCTTGCCGAACGAGAACTTGGTGAGGCGGTGCATCCGAACGATGTCGTCAACGCGTCCCAGTCGTCCAACGACGTGTTCCCGACGTCGATCCATCTCGCCGCGACGGCCGCGCTCGCACAGGATCTCGTACCGGCGCTGAGCCACCTCGCGTCCACCCTCGACGCGAAGGCAAGCGGTTGGTCGGAGGTCGTGAAGGCCGGCCGTACGCATCTGATGGATGCCACGCCCATCACGCTCGGGCAAGAGTTCTCCGGCTACGCCGCACAGATCCGCTACGGCATCGAGCGCGTCGCCGCGGTGCTCCCTCGCGTCGCGGAGCTTCCGCTCGGTGGCACCGCGGTCGGCACCGGCGTCAACGCGCCGGCCGGCTTCGCCGCGGCCGTGATCGGCAGCCTCGCCGCACGTACTGGATTGCCGCTGACCGAAGCACGCAACCATTTCGAGGCACAGGGCGCACGGGACGCGCTCGTGGAAGCCTCCGGCCAGTTGCGGGTCATCGCGGTCGGCCTGCACAAGATCGCGGGGGACATCCGCCTGATGGGCTCGGGACCGCGGGCGGGGCTGCGCGAGCTGTTCATCCCAGACCTCCAGCCCGGCTCGTCGATCATGCCCGGCAAGGTGAACCCGGTGGTGTGCGAGGCCGTCCGCCAGGTCTGCGCTCAGATCTTCGGCAACGACGCGACGGTGGCATTCGCGGGCTCGCAAGGCGACTTCGAGCTGAACGTGCTGATGCCGGTGATCGCGCGGAACCTGCTCGAGTCGATCCGCTTGCTAGCCAACGTCGCGCGCCTCTTCGCTGACAAATGCATCGCCGGCTTGGTGGCCGACGAGGCGGTGACGCGCTACTACGCCGAGGCGTCGCCGTCGATCGTGACGCCACTGAATCGGTTCCTCGGCTACGAGGAAGCGGCTGCGATCGCGAAGCAGGCGCTTGCGTCGAACCGTACGATCCGGGACGTCGTGATCGAGCGCGGTCACGTCGCGGCGGGACGCATCTCGGAGTCCGATCTGGACGCCGCATTGGATGTGTTGCGGATGACGCGGCCGTAAGCCTTTGCGGCGCCGCCGGCTTGGGCCGGCCCAGTTTGCTCACGGTCGTGGGGGGTAAGGCTTTCGAGGTTCGCTGGTACGGGTGAAACTCGGCTCTGGCATCGGCGTGCGGACGAGCAAACTGACGGGCAACGGCGTTAGGGCTGATCAGGATAGCGCGGTGGCGATCGCGGCGGCGGCCGCGAGCACCGCTGGACCGACGCGTTCCGCGTCGAGCGGCGCGAGTGCGATGACGCCGACGCTCGCCTCTAGGTCCTCGACACCGAGGACCGGCGCGGCGATGCCGTGCGCGCCGGACTGCAGTTCCCCGCTGGTCGCCGCGAGGCTGTGCTCGCCGCGCCGGCCCGCGATAATGGCGCGTCCGGCCGCACCGCGATCCAGCGGATGGCGCGTGCCAGTGCGGTAGGCCACGTGCAAATCGGTCCACGAGGGCTCGACGACAGCCAGCGCGACCGCCTCCGTGCCATCTGCGACGGTCAAATGCGCGGTCGCGCCGAGAGACTCGGCCAGCCGGCGCAGCACCGGTCGTGCCGCGTCGGCGATCAGCGGTTCGGCGCGGTTTGCGAGGTGCAGGATCCCCGTACCGAGTCGCAGCCGGCCGTGGGCGTCGCGGCGGATCATTGCGTGTTCGCTGAGCGTCGCGGCGAGCCGGTAGATCACCGCACGTCCGACACCGAGCGAGGTCGCCGCCTCGGTAACGCTCAGGCCAGCCGGCGAGTCAGCAACGAGATGAAGAAGCCGGAGGCCGCGATCGAGCGTCTGCGCAGTCTCCGTCGTGCGTTCGGCCACAAAGGGAGGGTACGGGCCGACCTGCTCGGGCGGTCTGCTCGCCGCACCGACCGGCCATATCACGGCCGGCGGCTATTGCTCGGCTGGGCTGCTCGCCGTAACGACCGGCCGTATCACGGCCGGTCGGGAGCGCGCCGACCGGTTAGGTCCAGGCGCTTAGACATGCACAGTCCAGGCGGTTCGGCTAGGACCAGCTAGCATTTGACGGTGACGCTTCGCCTGTATGACACGCTGACCCGATCGGTGCGGGACTTCGTCCCGCGTGAACCCGGCAAGGTCGGCATCTACCTGTGTGGCGTCACGGTGCAGTCCGGCCCGCACATCGGCCACCTGCGCAGCGGCGTGAACTATGACGTGCTGCGGCGGTGGCTGGTGCACCGCGGCTTCGAGGTCACCTTCATCCGGAACATCACCGATATCGATGACAAGGTGCTGGCGAAGGCGGTCGAGGCAGGCGAGCCGTTCTGGGCGATCGCGTACCGCAACGAGCGTCTGCTCGACGCGGCGTACCGGAGTCTGAACGTACTGGCGCCGACTTACGAGCCGCGAGCCACCGGACACATCACCGAGATGCACTCGCTGATCGAGGCGCTCATCGACACGGGGCATGCGTACCCGGCCAAGGACGACTCCGGTGACGTCTACTTCGACGTGCGTTCGTTCCCGGACTATGGCCAACTGTCCGGTCAGAAGCCCGACGCGATGCAGGCGGCCGAGGACGGTCCGGAGCGGGCGAAGCACGACCCGCGTGACTTCGCGCTCTGGAAGGGCGTCAAGCCGGGGGAGCCGGAGAACGCCTACTGGTCGTCGCCATGGGGCCGGGGCCGGCCCGGCTGGCACATCGAATGCTCCGCGATGTGCTTGCGATATCTCGGCCCGGAGTTCGACATCCACGGCGGCGGGCTGGATCTGATGTTCCCGCACCACGAGAACGAGATCGCACAGTCACGATCGGCCGGGCTCCCGTTCGCTCGCTACTGGGTGCATCACGGCCTGCTCAACTTCGGCGACGCGAAGATGTCGAAGTCGCTCGGCAATGTGATCGACCTCGATCAGGTGATCGCGCTCGGATTACGCCCCGTCGAGCTCCGCTACTACCTTGCGTCGCCGCATTACCGGTCGCGCATTGACTACTCGGAGTCGGCGCTGCGCGAGGCAGCCGTGGCGTACCAACGGATCGAAGGTTTCGTGACGCGGGCCGTCGAGCGCGTCGGCGCGGTGCCACCGGCGGACATGCCTGCGGAATACGCGGCTGCGATGGACGACGACCTGAACACCTCGCGCGGCCTGGCGCACCTGCATGAGCGGCTGCGGGACGGGAACGCGGCGCTAGCGGCCGGCGACGACGCGGGCGTGATCGGCGCACTCGGTGACGTGCGCGCGATGCTCGACATCCTCGGGGTCGATCCGCAGGACGCGCACTGGACGGGCGCGGGCGCGGTCGAAGGACTGCGCGAGACGATCGACGACCTCGTGTCGCTCGCGCTCGAGCAGCGTGCCGCCGCCCGTGCGCGGAAAGATTGGGCGGCCGCCGACGCGATCCGCGACCAGCTCAAGGACGCCGGCGTCGTGGTCGAGGACACGCCGGCCGGTCCACGGTGGACGATCGCGGCGGGGGAGACCGACTGATGCCCGGCAACTCACCGCGACGCGGCCGGCGGACCAGCGCCAAGAAGGGCACCAGCGTCGGCTCTGGTGGCAAGGGTCGCAACGCGTTGGCCGGCCGCGGCCGGACGCTGCCCGCCGAGGAGCGGCCGTGGCACAAGGGCTACTCCGGCACCGAGGACGTGCCCCGACGTACGGCATGGAAGCAGGAGAAGGAGCGCCGCGTGGCGGCGTCCGAGGGCCGGGCACCGAAGATCGGTCAGCCGGGCACCGTGGATACCACGTGGGGCAAGGGTACGAAGGGCACCCGCGCGACCCCGAGCGCTGGTGGCCGTCAGGGGAAGCCGAACGCCCGAGGTGCGAAGGCGTCCAGCGGTCGGGGCGGACCTCGCGTCGCGCCGGGTCGTCGGTCCACGCCGCCGAAGGACGCGCCGGAACTCTTGGTTGGCCGCAATCCCGTGGTCGAGGCGTTGCGTGCCCGGATCCCGGCCACCGCCCTCTACGTGGCGCTCGGCATCGACATCGATGACCGCGTCAACGAGGCGGTGCGCACCGCCGGTGACCGTGGCGTCCCGCTGCTCGAGGTGTCGCGGGCGGAACTCGACCGCATGACGGGCGGCGTACTGCACCAGGGCATCGGATTGTCGGTGCCGGCGTACGCGTACGAGCCGTTCGACGACTTGCTAGCGAACGCGATCGAGCAGCCGACGCCGCTGCTCGTGGCGCTCGACGGCGTGACCGACCCACGCAACCTCGGCGCGGTGGTCCGATCCGCGGCCGCGTTCGGCGCGCACGGCGTCTTCCTGACCGAGCGGCGATCGGCAAGCATGACGGCCAGCGCGTGGCGGACCAGCGCCGGCGCGGCGGCCCGCATCCCGATCGCACAGGTCACCAACCTCACTCGCGCACTGCGGCGTTGCCAGGACGAGGCCTTCGCGGTCATCGGTCTGGACGCGGACGGCTCGACACCGCTTTACGACCTGGAAGCGGCCGTGGGTGCGCTGGTCGTCGTCGTTGGGTCGGAGGGACGCGGGCTGTCCCGACTCGTGGGCGACGTCTGCGACTTCCGCGTCGCGATCCCTATGTCGTCGGCCGTCGAGTCACTGAACGCGTCGGTGGCGGCCGCGGTGACGCTCGCCGAGGTGGCTCGGCGCCGAGCCGAGGCCGCCTGAGTGCCGCCGTCGAACTGGTTGGGCGGCTGGGCTGGGTACGCATAGAGTACGTGCGTGAACGACGTCCTGGTGTGGGTCGACTGCGAGATGACCGGGCTCGACCTCGAGCGCGACGCGCTGATCGAAGTGGCAACTCTGGTCACCGACCCGGATCTGAACATCCTCGGCGACGGCGTCGACGTCGTGATCCATGTGCCGGACGAGGTCCTCGACCGGATGGGCGACGTGGTTCGTGACATGCACGCGAAGTCGGGCCTGACCGAAGCCGTACGCAAGTCGACGGTCTCGCTCGGCGACGCCGAGGACATGATCATGGAGTACGTGACTCGCTTCGCGGCCGTACCGGGCGCCGCTCCGCTGTGTGGCAATTCGATCGCCACCGATCGCGGATTCCTCGCGCGCGACATGCCTCGGTTCGACGGGCACCTGCATTACCGCATGATCGATGTCTCGTCGATCAAGGAACTGAGTCGGCGATGGTACCCGCGGACGTATTACGGCCAGCCCGCCAAGGGACTTGCGCACCGGGCGCTGGCGGACATCAAGGAGAGCATCCGCGAGCTCGACTACTACCGCCGTACAGTTTTCGTCGACGGGCCGGGACCAGATGTCGACCAGGCGAAGGCGATCGCGGCCGAGGTGGCCGAGGCGCATCCCATCGACTGAGCGAGGCGGCGGCCCCGGCGCGCGCCCTGCACGGGCCAGCGGGCGGGTCGCGCGGGCTCGCACCCGGCGGACGCCGCTGGACGTGATCGGCGCGCTCCCCGCTATCATGGACCGGCACGCCGTTCGGTCTCGTTGGTGCTCCGCGCCCGTCACGTTGGTGCCGCGCCCGTCGAACCGATCGGCATTGTTGCGATGGTGGCTGTAGCTCAGCTGGTAGAGCACCGGGTTGTGGTCCCGGGGGTCGCGGGTTCGAGTCCCGTCAGCCACCCCATTCGACCCGTTTCGTGGGCCGTCGCGGTGTGCGACAACGTATCGTAGATCCGCACGCTGACCTGGGAAATTGCGATCCGCACCGACGGATCATGCGGCCCGCGGCGCGCCATTCGCGTGGCCGGCCGCAAGCGCGGCTTCGCGGGGGTACCGATGAGCCTCACCGTGGTCGTCGTGATCATGACGGCGCTCGTGTTCGACTTCACGAACGGGTTTCACGACACCGCGAACGCGATGGCCACCTCGATCGCCACCCGTGCGCTCCGACCCAAGATCGCGGTTGCGCTCTCGGCGGTACTGAATCTGGTCGGCGCATTCCTGTCCGTGGAGGTCGCGAAGACGATCTCGGGCGGCATCGTCAACGACAGTCTCGTCACGCCGGCGATCGTCTTCGGCGGACTCGTCGGTGCGATCATCTGGAACCTCGTCACGTGGCTGTTCGGCCTGCCGTCGAGCTCGTCACATGCCCTCATCGGCGGTCTCATCGGCGCGACGTGGGTGGCGGCCGGCGGCGACGCGGTGCGGTTCGCGGCCATCGTGGAGAAAGTGCTCGTGCCGGCCGTCCTGTCGCCAGTCATCGCCGGTGTGGTCGCCGGGCTCGGTACGTACGCGGTCTATCGGATCACGCGTACCGGACGGGCTGACGTGACCGCTCGCGGATTCCGTGGTGGGCAGGTCGTGTCGGCGTCGATGGTGTCACTGGCGCATGGCACGAACGATGCGCAGAAGACCATGGGCGTGATCACGTTGACGTTGATCGCGGCGGGTGAGTTGCCGGCCGGTGCCTCGCCGCCGACTTGGGTGATTCTGACCGCTGGACTTGCGATCGGACTGGGTACGTATCTCGGCGGCTGGCGGATCATCCGTACGGTTGGCCATCGGTTGACGCACATCGCGGCGCCGCAAGGCTTCGCGGCCGAGACATCGGCGGCGACGGTGATCCTGGCGTCGTCCCATCTCGGGTACGCGTTGTCCACCACCCAGGTGGCGTCCGGTTCGGTGGTCGGCAGCGGCGTCGCCCGTCGCTCCGAACGCGTGCACTGGGGCACCGTCGGGCAGATCGTGCTGGCATGGGCGCTGACCATGCCGTCCGCGGGTCTGCTCGGTGCCGGCGCCGGTTGGGTCGCCGACCGGGGCAACGGCGGCGTGATCGTGGTCGCGATCCTCGGCGTGCTCGCCGCCGTAGGGATTTACCTCGCCTCTCGGCGTCGCCCGGTGAATGCCTCGAATGTCAACGACGAGGAGCAGGAGCCGGTCGTGGTACGGAAGCCGGCCGCGGTGGCGTAGCCGGCCGCGGGGCCAGTTCGCGACACCATCCGACGAGCGACGACACGAATGGAGGGACGACGATGACGGCGACGGCGTCGCGCCTGGCGGCAGACGTCAGCGTTGCGTGGGCGGACATCGGCAAAGTGATCGGCATCAGTCTGCTCGTTGGCGTCGGACTCGTCGTGGTGTTTGCCGTCGGCGTACGCGTCCTGTCATATCGCGCGGCACCCGACGGCCCGCACACGCCGACGCGAGCCAGCATCGTCGTCGCAGGCGTGTTGTTCTTGATTTGCGCGGCAGTCGCGACCTACGGCATCTACTTGCTCGTCAAGAAATAATGGCGGTGCCTGGCTAGCCGGACGTGAGGCGTCAGAGTCCGGCGGCAAGCGTGCCGGGTGCGCTGACCGTGATCGGGACGAGGCTGTCCTTGATGTAGTCGGTCCAGGACATGTCCCATGCCGTCCATCCGTTGCCCGCCGCGACGTGTTTCGATGTGCCGGTCACCGTGACCGGATCCCCGACGAGCGAGTTCTGGTAGATCCACTTCGCGTTCGACGGTCCGATGTTGACGCAGCCGTGGCTCACGTTGAAGTGGCCCTGCGCGTAGACCGACCACGGCGCCGAGTGGAGGAACATTCCGCTCCACGTCAGGCGCTCGGCATAGTTAACCGCGACCCGGTAGCCGCCCGGTCCCATGTCGAGCGTGTCGAACACCGTGGCGTACAAGCGATCCATGATGACGAACCGACCCGACCACGACGGCGTGCTGGCCTTGCCCATGCTGATCGGCGCGCGCTTGATCACCTTGCCGTTGCTGGTGATCGTCATCGTGTGGTTCGAGTTCGTGACGGTCATCTCCATGTCGCGCCCGATCGTCGCGGTCGACGTGACGTTCTTGCTCAGCACACGGTTGCCCACCGGTACGCCGCCGAGCGCGCCGGTGAACGTGAGCACCGTGCCCGGCTTCCAGTAGCTGCGCGGTCGATAGACGACCTCACGGTCGGAGATCCAGCGCCACGCACCGACCTGGGCGGGCATGCTGTTGACGAACAGGCGCCGCTGGACGTCGGCTCGCGCGGCGGCCGGGATGCTCGCGGTGAAGTCGACCACGATCGGCATGGCCACGCCGTACTGCTGGCCGTCGCCCAGATTCACTTGCGCCTGGATCGATTTTGCGGCGGGCTTCGCCACGGTCGTGAACGTTGTTGTCGCGCTGGTCGTTTTGCCGTCCGCACCGATCGCCGTCACCACGGCGGTGTAGCGCTGGGCGTATTGCAACGGGCTACTCGGCACCCACGACGAACCGTCGGCGCGCATCGTGCCGGGTATGTGCTGACCGGTTGCGCTGACCAGGCTGACGTCGCTGACGATGCCGTTGCTGACGGACGTACCGATCTCGACGGAGATCGGCACACGGCTTCCGGTAGCAGTCGGCGCGACCGTGATCATCGGAACGGTGGCCGCGATCGCCGCCTTCGCCTTGGCCGCGGTGGTTGCGCTCGTCGGGCGGCTCGGGCCGGTGCAAGCGGCGAGCACCACGGGTACGGAAACGGCCAGCGCAGCGGCTAGAACCTTGACTCCGACACGGTTGACCGCCATCCGCCCGCCCTCCCCGAATGCGAACTTTGCAGACTTATCGTGCATGACGGCCACGGTTGCGGCGTGGAAACCGCCAGGTTCGTAGGGTCCGGTTGGGTACGTCGTGCCTGATCACGAGCGTGCGGCTGAACCGGCGCCGCGCCGCCACGAATCGGCTGTGATCGCTTTCCGGCGCCGTGCTATGGTCGTCGTCGTTCCAGTGAGCGCCGCTAGCTCAACTGGCAGAGCAGCGGACTCTTAATCCGCGGGTTCGGGGTTCGAGTCCCTGGCGGCGCACCGACGATCAAGCCACGGACCTGGCGATCCGATGACGTCATAGGCTGTCGCACATGCCTGATCGACGCGTGGGTGCGCGCTGGGTGCTCCGGCGCCGATGGACCAGGTCGGTTACTTCGCAAATACGTAGCGAACGCATTCGGATGGAGAGCTGGGCCACTGAACCCGGCGTATAGGTCGGCTCGTCCGTCGCCACGCCTCTGACCATGGGTCGCCGCGTTCATGATCCGCAGGATGCACCTTCGCCAAGTCCAAGGTGTCGAATCGCCTATCTACATGCCGTCTGATTGGGGAAGGTGATCGACCGATGGCGATGTTGCGCGTCATTCTCGAAACAGCTGGCTCGCGTGCGAGCCTGGCGGATTAAGCCGGAGCGACCGGCGGATGTGAGCGCCAGCAAGAATCGGCCGGTCTGGAACGACCTGCCCGCGTCCGTGCGGGCTGATATCGAGCAGTTGGTCGGCGGTTCTGTGGTGAGGGCGCAGAACTGCCCCGGCGGATTCTCGCCCGGCTTCGCGTCGCGCCTGACTGGCGCCGATGGGCGCCGCGTGTTCGTCAAGGCGATCGATGTGGAGGCGTGGCCGTGGGATGGCGAGCATCATCGCGCGGAGGCCCGAACGGCGGCGGCGTTGCCCGCAACGATCCCCGCGCCAAAGCTTCTCGGCACCCGCGACGACCGCAAATGGACCATTCTTGCGTTCGAGGACATCGACGGCCGGCAACCGCATCAACCTTGGGTGCGTGCTGACCTCGACCAAGTCGCGGCGGCGCTAGATCGCCTGGCGGAGGTCGCGTCGCCATCGCCGATCGTGCTGCCGCGTGACCATCCCAGACTCGGCGGATGGTCCGAACTCGCTTGCGACGAGCACCGTCTGATGCAGATACCGAAGGTTTCCACTTGGGCGGCCGACAACCTCGAGCGCCTCATCCGGTTGGAGGCGCAGGGGATGGTTGTCGCGCAGGGCGATTCGCTGGTGCACTTCGACCTCTATCCCCACAACATCCTGGTGGCGCCCGATCGGGCGGTATTTGTGGACTGGCCACATGCCAGGCTGGGGGCATCCATCGTCGATGTCGTCATGCTCCTGTCGAGCGTCTCCGCCGACGAGATCGACCCTGATCCGATCCTTCACGACTGTGCCGCAGCCCGATCGGAGAAGGCGGAGGTGGTCAACGCGATCCTGGCCGCCCATGCCGGCTTCCTCATGCTCGGCGCCCTGTCGCCGATGCCTCCGGGATTGGAGGCGATCGCAGCCGCGAAGCTCCACCTCGGCCTCGGGTCGCTCGCGTGGCTGCAACAACGACTATGACGACGGCGAGTAACTCGTCGACCTCGATGACCCAGTGACCACCGCGCAGAACAGAGATCCGTACGCCAACGCTGCAAGGCGACTAAGCACGACCGATCAAGCCGACGATCACTGTTCAGAACATGCGGAAGACCTCGAATGGCGGCTCGAACGACGGTTCGGGCAATCTCAGCGCCCGGCAGCGAGATACCGCCTCGGCTGGAGGGTCGCCGCTGGTGGGCGAGTCACCAAAGTGGACGGCAGGGGCAAGGCTGCGATTGTTGCCTGTACTGCGATCATGCCGCGGATCGGACGAACTACCCTGAATGCTCGCGGCACGGGGCCGAGACTTAGGCCAATTCGCCGGCGGGAGAAGTCCAAAAAATAGGGCGAAATCGGGAGTCCGGCCAAGCCGTGCTGCACCAGTTACCGAACGCGTCGATGATACGCGGGTTCGTCGTTCATGATCTGCTCGATGGCGGGCCTGAGAAAGGCGCGCGTCAGCTCTGCGCGGCGGATGATCCACTGCTCACTGGCAGGTCCAGGGTCGCCGTAGCGCCGTTTCCTGATGTCGTTCACGACGTCGCTGGGGGCGTCCAGTTCGGTGAGTACGTTGAGGGCCTCGGCCTTGGTGATCAGCCTGCCGTCCCGCAGCGTCGCGCTTGCTCTGGCCAGGGTCAGTAGGCCGAGGTCGACCCAGATGTCGCGCGTCCACCGCTCCGGGTGGTCCAGGGCCGGCCGCCAGAAGCTCTGCAGGTCCTCAACGACGAAATCAGCGAGCTGGCCGTCGGTCACGAGCGGCAGGAGGCCAGTTGG
>DATFRR010000010.1:0-74774 GCA_035263025.1 Micromonosporaceae bacterium | reverse complement strand
GATAGTCGCCCTCAACCGGGCCATCGCGGTCGCCGAAGTTGACGGCCCGGATGTGGCGCTGGCGACCGTCGACCGGCTCGACGATGCATTGGCCGAATATCACGCCTACCATGCGACCCGCGCCGACTTGCTTCGCCGGCTCGGCCGCAGCGAGCAGTCTCGAGTGGCGTACGACAAGGCCATCGAGCTGGCGGGCAACACCGCCGAGACCGCCTACCTGACCCGCCGCCGCGACCAGCTCGGCTGATCAGTCTGGTCCACAATGGATGGAACGTCGGCTCAGGGTCGACACCCGGGCCGAAGGTCCCGGATTTCGCGGCCATGCGGCACTGAGGCCACGCCGTGTCGACGGCGCATGGTCGAGGTGAGGCCGCATGACGCGGCCGATGCGGTGGGAGGTTGTCATGGCTGTGACGCAGGTGCGGCCGGAGCCTGCCGGTCCGGGTTCGGGACGGCTGGTACGCAATGATCACCGCGTTCCGTTACGGCGCGCGGACCTGGCGGGCTGCCCGGTGACGGCGGTGATGGGTCGTCCGCCGATCACGCTGGACGCCGAGGCGACGCTCGCCATGGCGTTGCAGACGTTCGCCGCGTACGGCGTGCGTCATCTGGTCGTGGTCGATGCCGACGGGCGCTGCCTGGGGATGCTCAGCGACCGTGCGGTCGCCTCATGGTGGGCGCGTGTGCCGATGACGTTCGAGCGCGTGCGTGTCAGGAACGTTGTGGGCGCGTCGAGTTGCACGGTCGGCATGCGCGCGACGCTCGCCGATGTGGCGCGCGTGATGCACGCAGCCGGCACCGATGCGGTCGTGGTGGTGGATGCCGCCGCAGTGCCGTGCGGCGTCATCTCGACGTCTGACTTGGTTTCGTTGCTGGCTAAGCCGACTCACACCTAGCGATGGCCGGGACTCCACGCGTCCCAGTGCTGCCACCACCGAGCGCCGCGACGCAGTGAACTAGCGACGCGTTCCGTCTCGGACCACACGTCACGAGCCTCGTCCTCGGTAATGCGGCCATCCTGCACCAGCCGCGCTACGTCTTCGAGGTCCTTCCACTGCCACTCGCTCGCGCCGTTCGGCATCCACATGTCCACGCCGTGATCAAGCGTGTCGAAACCGCCGCTCCATCGGTGTAGCGGTGCTTGGAAGTTGATATACCACCCGGCAAAGACGCCCTGCTCGTACATGCCCCACACGGCGTGCGCGTCACCCGCGCGGTGCACCTGTAACACGCTGGTGTCCGTCCAACGCGTGCGCTGACTCCACGGGTGGCGACCGAATGGATGATCGGGAAACGTGAACGGCGTTCCCTCGGCCACGTAGACGGCCAGTTCTTCGCCATCGTCGCGCACGACCTGAACAGGCACTACGAGCCACGGCAGCCCGTGCAGCACTTCACGCCGGTCGATCACACAGCCCGGCTCGAACACGGTCACGAGTCGGCACTCTAATGCGCACGGTTATCTCGCGTATCAACCGGTCCGGGCGCCCGCGGTCAGCTCGGCGGTGTCGAGCACCTCTTCGCCGTAGAGATCCTGGAGCCAGTTCGTTTGGTACACCGTGTCCAGGTAGCGCTCGCCAAGATCTGGTGCGATGGCGACGGCCGTGAGGCCATGGCCGTTGTGCTGGCCTAGCCATTGGACGGCGCCACTGACAATCGTTCCGGTGGATCCGCCGAACAGGAATCCGCTTCTGGCCAGGCGATGGCAGGCACGAATGGTATCCGCTTCCTCGATTCGCACGACGTCGTCAACGTAGGCCTCGTCGAGGATCGGCGGCCGTACGCTCGTACCCAGTCCGGGGATCATCCGGCGACCCGACGTCCCACCGAACGTCACCGACCCGACGCTGTCCACCGCGACGATCCGCACCGGCCAGTGCCAGTCCCGGAAGAAGCGCGCGCAGCCCATCAACGTCCCGGTCGTACCCGCGCCGACGAACAGTACGTCCAGGTTAGGGAACTTCCGGGCGATCGCCGGTGCGGTACGGCGGTAGTGCGCCAGCCAGTTGTGTGGGTTGGCGTACTGGTTGAACCACACGTACCGGTCATCGTTCTCGCACTGCTCGCGGACGTAGTCGAGGCGCGCACCAAGGAGACCGCCCTTCGCGTCCGGATCGTTGATGATGTGCACCCGGCTGCCCAGCGCCTCCATAGCACGCCTGGTGGTCAGGTTGCACCGCGAATCTGTCACGCACACGAACTGGTAGCCCTTGCTCGCGGCAATCATGCTGAGCGCCACGCCCAGGTTCCCCGATGACGACTCGATCAGGATCGAGTCGGGCCGAAGAATTCCGTCCTGCTCCGCTGCCTCGACCATCTCGGCCGCGGCCTTGAGCTTGATCGACCCGGCGAAGTTAAAGCCCTCACACTTCAGGTAGAGCGAGTGCCCGAACATCGACTGAAGGTCGACGTAGAGCTCCTCTTCGTTGAAGCCCTCAGGAACGGAAATGACTGGCATGGTGGCCTCCTCATCTGTCGCAGAGCACTAGGCCGTTAGCCGTAGCGATGTAACTCGTGGAAGAAGTTGTCAACGACACGCAGCTCGCCGGACCGGGCCACCTCGTCGTAGACGAACTTGCCGACGGCCAGATCCAGCACGCCGAGACCGAACGGCGAGAACACCGCCGGCCGGTGCGCGGGCACCGTTACCCGGCCGGACATCACGTCGTCCAGCGTGCCGGTCAGGAAGTCACGATTGCCAGTGAGCTGTTCTGCCAAATGCGGCGACGTGTCGGCCTTCATGCAGTGGTCAACGTCGTCGAGGATGTTGGTCGAGCCGAGCAGGATCTCAGGCGCCAGGTCGCGAAGCGACACGTGCAACACCACTGGATTGTGGTCGAACCACGACGCGTCCGTGACGTACGGACGGCTCGCGACGGTGGCAAACACCACCATGTCGCTGGACCGGATCAGGTCTTCCGGGCGGTCGTAAATGGAGATCCGGCCGGCGACATCTGTGCGTTCCAAATAGCCGCGGAAACCGGATGCGCTGTCCGGGGACAGATCGTGGACGCCGATCTCGTCGAATGTCCAGCCGGTGCTGGCCATGAACGCGTGGATGTAACGCGCGATCAGACCGACTCCGATGAACCCCACGCTCCGCGGGCGTCGCCGTTGCCGGCTCAGCCAGTCCGCGGCGAGCGCCGCCGACGCGGCGGTCCTCGTCGCGCTGATGATCGAGCCTTCGAGACATGCAAACGGGTAGCCCGTGTCGTGATCGTTCAGGATGAGTACAGCTGATGCGCGCGGCACACCGATGCTGACGTTGTCGGGAAAGCTGGAAACCCACTTCAGTCCGTCTACCCGAACGTCACCGCCGATCGACGCGGGAAGCGCGATGATGCGGGCGGACGGACGGTCGGGGAAACGGAGAAAGTACGACGGCGGGTTCACGGAATCGCCAGCGCCGTGTAGCCGATACGTCGCCTCGACCAACGACACAATCTCCTTCTCGCGCCCGTCCAAGACCTGCTGGACCTGCGCGCCCGAGACCATCGCGAACGGCGGTACGGCGCTGCGCCGGTTGGTGGAGCCTTGCCCGGCAGCTGTTTCGATCGCGGTCATGCGGCCGTCACCTCGCCAGTCGGTGAGTTGTCGAGGCGGACGGCGTCCGCCATGCCGACGAGCACTTCTCGCGGTCCCTCGTAGGCTTCCCGGCTGTGCGCGGTGCGGATGTTGTCGACCAGCATCAGGTCGCCCGCCCGCCACGGTTCCCGGGCGGTGTTCGCCTCGTACACCCCGTTGAGCAGCATGACGGTGTCCTCCGTAATCGGATCACCGTTGCCGAAGCGGGTGTTGAATGGCAGGCCGTCCTCGCCGTACATGTCGACGAGGTATTCACGGATCTCCGGAGCGATGGTCCACTCGTTGAGGAAGGCGATCTGGTTGAACCAGCAGGGCTCGCCGGTGACGGGGTGAGGCACCACGGCGGCGCGGCGTTGCTGAGTGCGCAGTCCGCCATCGGGCTGCCACTCGAAGTCGATCGCGTTCGCGCGGCAATAGGCCTCCACCGCGCTGGGATCGTCGGTGCCGAACGCATCGCCGATCGACGCCCCGATGTCGTCGTTGTAGTTGCGAGTGAGCAGCCAACCATCACGGCGCAGGCGCTCGGTCAACTCAGCCGGCAGTGCGCGCAGCACGCTAGGTGAGTCGGCCACGCCGGTCGCGCCGCCCTGCGACGGCGGCGTGACGCACGCGAACAGCATCAGGCTCGGCACTTCGAGCGCGTAGCTCAGTTCGTGATGCATGCACATCGGCTGGTTCGCCGGCCACGTCGCGGACGAGTACACGCCGTCGGCATAGATCCGGCGCGGCGCAAAGGCCTCTCGTTCTGTCATGAGGCTGTTGGACAGGTTGCGGAACACCATCGCGATCTCGGCCCCGTCATGCAGCCCGAGGCCGCGGACCAGGATTGCGCCGTGCACGGCGACGAGAGCCCGCAATCCATCCCGGTGCTCGGTCGCCCACGCCGGCGCATCTGCCGGCTGGTCGACCTGCATCATCGGCGGCCTGCCTGGTTGGCGGTCCACGTCGATCAGCTGTATTGCGGAAGAGGACGACATCTGTAAGGTCCTTTCGGTTCTCGTCAAGAAGAGGCCAGGAGTTCGCCGGTACGCAGACCGTCGATGACGCCGGCCAGATCGGCGAGCACGGGATGCTGTGTAACGTCCTTGAGTGACACCACGCGGTCCAGCGTGATCGCGAGCTTCACCGCGGCCAGCGACGTGCCGCCGCGGTCGAAGAAATGATCCTGGCGACCGATCTGATCCTCGGAGATTCCGAGCACTCGCGCCCAGGCGATCGCGAGGCGCTGCTCGGTGGGCGTGCTGGGCGGATCCCGGTCGTCGAGAATGTCTAGGTCGCTGGCTAGCGCGGCCAAGGACTTCTTGTCGATCTTCCCGTTGGCGGTGAGTGGCAGAGTGTCTCGCCAATGAAACGCGCTCGGGACCATGTATTCGGGTAGCGACTCGGAGAGTCGGCTCCGCAGGATGTCCAGTTCCAGTGGCCGCGTGCCCGAGTAGAACGCCACGAGATGCTTGCTCGCATCGATGCGCTCGGTGATCACCACGGCGCCGTCGCGCACGTCGGGCACACGCAGGAGGGTGTTCTCGATCTCCCCGATCTCGATGCGGAAGCCGTTGATTTTGACCTGAGAATCATGTCTACCGAGGAACTCGACCTTGCCGTCGGGTCGCCAGCGGCCGTAGTCACCGCCCACGTAAAGGCGTTCGCCGATGCGATGCGGGTCGGCCATGAAGGCCAGCCGAGTGCGCTCCGGATCGTTCACGTAGCCGCGTCCGACACACACACCGGAGAACACGATCGCGCCGGGCGCGCCGAGCGGAACGGGCGACAGGTGCTCGTCGACGATGTAGACGCGCACGTTGTTGACCGGCCGGCCGAGCGGCACACCTGACCCATTCGGTACGCCTTCCATCACCTCGTGGTTCGTGTCGTCCGAGGTCTCGGTCAGCCCGTACGCGTTGACGAGCTTGATGTCTGGCTCGATGGCGAACCAACGCTCGGTGAGCTCCTTCTTCAGCGCCTCACCGGTAACCGAGACGCACCGTAGGTCGGCCAACTTCTGCGGGCTCTGCTCCAGGTGCGAGACCACGGCTTCGAGGTAGGACGGGACCACCTGCAGCACCGCGACCCGGGCGTCGACAACCTTGTCGGTGAACCGCGGTACGTCCAGAATCACGTCCTGCTCGACTATCAACGTCTGTCCGCCGACCAGGACCGCGGAGATGAGCTGCCACAAGGAGATGTCGAAGCACTGTGGGGCAGTCTGAGCGACGATCGACCCCTCGGCGATGTCCAGATCGTCGATCTTGGCGTACATGTGGTTCAGCATCCCGGCGTGCTCGCACATCGCACCCTTCGGCTCGCCTGTCGACCCGGAGGTGAAGTAGATGTACGCGAGCTGATCCGGCGCAACCGCAATGTCGAGATCGTCCTCGGCACGGTCCGTTTCGTAGGCGTCCTGGATGAACATGGTGTGAACGTCGGCTCGCGACGCGACGGCCTGGCTTAGCGTTTTGGTGCTGGCAGGTTCGGTCAGCACGAGGTGGCAATCGGCGCGCGACAACGTAGTCGCGATGCGATCGCTCGGAAAGTGCGGCTCGATCGGGAGGTACGCCCCACCAGCCTTGAAGATCGCGAGAACAGCGGCCATCCAATCGAGGTTGCGCTCGGTCACCACCGCGACGACGTCTTCGCGTCGCAGCCCCTCTGCCAGCAAGGCGCGCGCCAAGCGGTTGGCGCGGGCGTTGAGTTCTCGATAGGTCCACCGGACGTTGCCGTGCACAGCTGCCACGGAATCCGGGCACTGGCGTACCCGCGCTTCGAAAAGCTCATGCACTCGCCCATCGGGCAGCTCCCGATGCGGCCCGGCAAGCGCGTCGAGCTGGAAATCGTGCTCCTCGGCGGAGACTAGGCTGCGCCGACGATGCTCGGCATCCGGCTCGGTAGCGATCTGCGCGAGCGCGGAGAGGTAGTAGCCGGTGACTCGCGCGGCACTGTCGGCGTCGAGCACATCGGTGCGGTACCGCGTTCGCAGCACTAGCTCCTCGCCCCGATGTACGGCACCAACCCGCAATGCCACCTCGTCGGCAAGACTTCCATCGCCACCGGTCGCGTCGAACATCGTGTCGAACAGCGGCCCGGACACGTGCAGTTCGCGCATCAGGTCGTGGATCGGAAAGTCCTTGTGCGGCAACAGGTGTGCCTGCGCGCGATGAGAGTCGAGCAGCAGACCACGCCACGAGTCAGCGTCGGTCGTCAGTACGCACGGCAGCGGATCGTCGCCGTCCGTCGCAACATAGCCGGTCGTGACGTGAGCTTCGCCGCACAGCGCGGCAATCACCTTGGCGTGCGCCGCTAGCAAGACCGCGCTGAGTCGGATGCCCATCGCGCCAGCGAGCCCGTGCAGGGCCGCCACGGTGTCGTGTGGGATGACAACCTCGAACGTTGCCACGCCGGGAGTTGGGTTCACCGTCCACCGTGGAACTGACGCCAAGCCGCCAGACGCCAACGCGCTCGTCCAGTATTCCCGACCGGCGGCGGTTACCCGTTGCATCGTGTTCCTCCAGTCGCCGCGGACGTGTCGGCCGTCACCGCGGCCGGCTGCCTGCTGTCGCTGCCGGTGCCACGGAGCTGCATGGTGAGTGCACGGTCATCGCGCAGGTCCCGGGCCGGGTTGCCGGCCCACCGCGCCTGCGGTGGGACGTCCTCGCCCTTCATCAGGAACGCATCGGGGCCGAGCATCGCTCCGTCGCCCATCGTCACGCCGTAGTGGACCCAGGCGCCGACGCCCACCGTGCAGCCGGCGCCGATCGTGATGCGGTCGGACTTGAAGGCGCCGTCCTCCTGCGAGTGACACTGGATGGTCGAACCCGCGTTGAGGGTCGTGTCATCGCCGATCGCCACGAGCGTCTTTTCCGGAATCCCGCACCCGTCGTCGAACACCCGCCGGCCCATTCGTACGCCCAGCAATCTCCACACGCCCGACTTGAACGGCGTGCCGTCGAAGGCGTGGAGGTGCATCGTCACCGCCGCGCTCTTCCAGAACCGTTCGTGTCGCCAGAACCTGCGGTCGTAGATCGAGCAGTAGAGCGGTCGCAACGGCAAGAACACCTGCACGGCACGCTCCACGACGGCGAAGAAGAGGGTGGTCCACACGAGGGTCAGGATCGACGCCAGTGCGATCACCCAGGTGCCCTGAAGGCCGTACAAGCGGGTCGTTGTCCACGCCAGCAAGGTGAGCCCGTAGACATGCATCCATCGGCCAAACAAGTAGCCGGCGGCGGTGACGGCGTTGTGCCTGTTTTTTGCGGTGAGCGCGCGATGCAGCGACGGTCCGGTCCGCAGATGATCGAATTGGGTGTCGCGCTGGACCGACCGAGGGATCTCGAAGCTCGGCGAGCCCAGAAGCCCAACGCCCTCCCGGATTTCGCCTTCGATCGGCACCATCGCCTTGGTTGCGATCAGGCAGTCGTCGCCGGTCTTGCCCTGCGACGGATAGGCGATGGCATTGCCGAGAAAGTTCTGTGGCCCAATGGTCGCCGGGTTCAGCCGGAATGAACTGCTCGAGAAGTCGGCGTTGATGATGGACAGCCCGTCCGCCACCATCGTTCCGCTGCCGACCGCACTCAGGTAGGGATTGCTGTGTTTGAGGTACGTGCCGAAGTTCGACCCGGTTTGCTCGACGTTCCGGAGCCGATACCCGATCAAGCGGAGGTAGCCGACGATGCTGGAGCTGTCGCCAAAGAGCGTCTTGAAAAACTGACTGTTGGTCCGGCGCTCGACCGCTCGGTGGATCGCGTAGTGGATGCCGTACAGCCGATATGTCTTGCCCGGCTTGAGCGCGAGGTTGAACAGCCGAGGAATCGTCGTCACAAGCACCAGGCCAACGATGGTCGTGCCGAAGAACAGTGCGAACGAGACCACCAGCCCGACGACGTAGAACGTCCAGCTCGTCAGGACGTGCGGTCCGAACTCGAGCCGTCCAAGGCGGGGGATTTCACGAAGCAGAACGTCCGCGGCGGCGAGCGCGATCGGCACGTCGATCACCAACAGGATCAACACCTGCATCAGCGAATAACTGACGCGCCGCATGACACCACACTTGGCGGGCTCGACCGTCCGATAGTTCATCTCGGTCTTCTGCGCGGGGGATCCGTGCCAGTGTTCGCCGGCCGGCACGGCCTGTCCGGGGTGAAGCGAGGACGTATGGCCGAGTTGCGCGCCGTCGCCCATCGAGGTGTTGATGTCGACGACCGTCATCTCTCCGACGAATACGTCCCTTCCGAGCGTCACTGGCCCCGTCTGGAGCACGCCAGCGTGAGCGCGGTAGCACGTGAGGTGTGAGTCCTTGCGAACGACGGTGCCGTCGCCAATGGTCAACAGGTCGGTGCACACCGGCACCGATCTGGAGAAGATTGCGACGCCGCGCCCGACCTTGGCACCCAGCGCCCGCAGGTAGAGCGGGTAGAGCGGCGAGCCGACGAACAGCAGCACCAGAAGATTGCGTTGCACCAATGTCTTGACGATCCAGAACCGTACGTACCCGAGGCTCCATATCCGGATCTCGCGCGACTTCCATCGGCCGACCAGCGTCCACTTCGCGGCGATCGGCAGGACGCACAGTGCGACGAACGTGGCCGCGCCGACGATCACGGCTCGGATGTAGTAGTCGAGAATGCTGGTGCCCGAGGCGATCCACTCGTACCCGGCCGTGACAATGAGAGCAAGCAGCACGGTGTACGCGAGGAAGGTCAAGAGCTGAAGCACACCGCAGAGCACGTATTGTCGCGTGCTGGCGCGGGTCGGCACCTCAACCGTTGCCTCGGTCGACGTGGCGACAGCGGATTCGGTCGGCTCGGGAACTTCCTCGGCGAGATCTTCCGCGAGACTCTTGACGGTTGGGCTGCGATAGATGTCCTTCATCGACACCGACGGCAGGTCGTCCCGCTTTCGAACGCGCGCACAGAAGTGCGCCATCGTCAGCGAGTTGGCGCCCAGGTCGTCGAAGAAGTGGCTGTCAACCGACACCCGATCGACATCCAGCACGTCGGCCAGCACCGCGGCCAGGATCTGTTCGGTGCCGGCCGGGCCCACGAGGGTGCCGTCACTGGTCGTCGACTCAGCCAGATCAACCGTCAGTACATCGACAGACTTGTCCAGCACGAGCGCTCATGCCTCCCAGCGGGAAAGAAAGGTGGACAGGACGCCAGCCAATGCCACCGCGCGGATACCGACCGGCATCGATGTTGTCGACGATTCTGGCGATTCGCGGGACACGACCGTCGAATTCGTGGAAGTCCTTGTGTCACCGTCTCCTGGTGCGTCGTCTCCTGTACACACCGGCAACCGAAGATGCGCTGCGCCGAACGCTCAACCGCATTCCACATACTCGTTCAGCACGCAACCTCATCAACCGGAACGGTATCGGCAGCCAGGAAGCGCCGGACGAAAATTGCGGAAAAACAAAGATCAAACCGGGATCCAGAGCGGGGGTACGCGAGACGGATCACATCAACCAACTCGCCTTGCACGCGTCACGCTGTCACGACAACTTGTAGGAGCGCCAATCCGATCACGGATCAATGCGACGATGATCGACAAGCCGTAGAACACGGCGACTGGCCAATGTGGACCATCGCGCCGAACGTGTGGCGCGAGTCATCTCGGCCGCGTCCGTCGAGCGGCCTCTGCCGCCGGCCCTGTGCCCGCGGTCCGCTGGATCCCCCGGCCGTGCCGTCAACGTGTCACCGTGTCGCCGCGCAATCCGTTTCGCCAAGCTGACACATTGAACGCCTAGTGGGCACAAGATCGTATGAGGTCTTAGTGCCGCGGGCCGGAGTCCGGCCGCGCAGTCCCACGAACACGTGTCCGCCACCCGGAGGAAGACGATGACCATCGAGGCGATCCTGCCGACGGCGGTGGTCAGCGCGGAGGCGACCACGGATGAATCCGCCGCCGTCCTGTTCCCAGAAGAGGAGGCCTTCATCAGCGGCGCTGTCGATCGGCGTCGTCGGGAGTACGCGACAGTGCGACATTGTGCGCGCCGCGCACTCGCCGCGCTCGGCCTGCCACCCGTACCGATCCCGTCGGGAACCGGTCGGGATCCGCTCTGGCCACCCGGAATCGTCGGAAGCATGACCCATTGCGACGGCTACCGCGCAGCGGCGGTCGCCAGGGCTGCGATAGTACGGACGATCGGCATCGACGCCGAGCCCAACGAGCCGCTGCCAAACGCGTTGGTCTCAACGGTGTTGACGTCCCGCGAGCGTGTCGCGGTGTCTCGGCTCGCCGATGCGGTGCCAGCGGTGCGCTGGGATCGATTGCTCTTTAGTGCCAAGGAGTCCGTTTACAAGGCGTGGTATCCACTCATGCGCGCGTGGCTCGGCTTTGAGGACGCGGAGATAGCGTTGAACTTGAACGAGAACTCTTTCGTCGCAACGCTGACGCCGCATGATGACCCGGTTGCGGTCGGCTCCCCCCGAGGCACATGCAGCGGCCGCTGGATGGCGGTGGATGGCCTACTGATTACCGCCGTCGCGCCGGCGGCCTCGTTGGATCACCCACTGGGTGTGTTCGCCGCCGCCGAGCACGCGACGGCCGGCGATGTGCCACGCTAATAAGTACTGACACTGCCGAGCGGCTGCACGGTGGGCGATGCCCCGGTGCCGACGTCGGGGCGTGGCATCGCGTGTCCGGGCGGGCGCATTCTGGGAGGCCTGGTGACAGAAGCAGGTGCGTCAACGAAGTCCGCGGTCGGCATCGACATTGGCGGCACCGGAATCAAGGGTGCGACCGTCGATCTCGACACGGGCGAATTGATCATTGAGCGGCTTCGGTTGCCAACCCCTGCGCCGTCGACACCGCATGCCGTCGCCGACGTGGTCGCTGAACTGCTCAGCCGGATTGGCGTCGACGGTCCGGTCGGCCTGACGCTGCCGTGTGTGGTCAGCGGAGACGTCGTACGCACCGCTGCCAACGTCGATTCCGGCTGGATCGGCGTGAACGCGGTCAAGGTGTTCGAGAAGGCAACCGGGCGCCACGTCGGCGTCGTCAATGACGCCGACGCGGCCGGGCTCGCCGAGGTTCGGTTCGGCGCAGGCGCCGGCCGGTCCGGCCTCATCATCGTTGTCACGCTCGGCACCGGCATCGGAAGCGGCATGTTCATCGACGGACAACTGGTTCCGAACACTGAACTCGGCCATCTCCATCTGCACCATGGCGACGCTGAGGACTTCGCCGCCGACTCGGCGCGCCAGCGAGACGGTCTCAGCTGGGACGCCTACGCTCACCGCCTCGGGCAGTATCTAGACCTTCTACACCGTCTCTTCTGGCCGGACCTGATCATCATCGGCGGTGGCATCAGTAAGAAGTCCGATAAGTACCTTCCGCACATAACCGTCGACACCGAGGTTGTTCCGGCCATCCTGCGAAACAACGCGGGCATCGTCGGCGCAGCGATGTCCGCTCGGTGAGTTGACTTCGCACGCCGCGGGGCGCTTCGTGCGCCGAATGCCGCGCCGCACTTAGCGCGCCGCGGTGGACCTTCGTCGATACGGCTGCGAGACTCGCGGTCGACGACATGCGATGCGGGCACACCGGAGACCGCGGTCCGGGCGCGTGCGGCGGAGGTGAATGGAGTTGACGGTGCGGCGCGGTGCGGCCCGTGTGGCGGGCCCGCTGGTCGTGGTTGTGTGCCTCGCGTACGCGTTAGGCGGCTGCTCCGGCGTCCTTGCCGGCCCGGGAGCAAGCCGATCCGCAGGAACGCACCCGACGCCGGCCGTTACCCGCATCGGGAACGCCAGCGCCGCCCCAAAATGGCTGGGAACGCGGCCCCTTCCGGTGGGGCCGAACGGGTTCGCCGCGGCCCAGAACACCCCGCCGGAGTTGCGCAACCGGTCCATCATCACGGTCGACGTGCTGCCGCCGCCGCCCGACGGCCGGTTCCACGCCACGATCCAGAAGGTGTCGGCGAGCGTGCTCGCCCGGTCCACCTGGACCAAGCGGTGCCCGGTCGCGGCAGCCGACCTGCGCTACCTCACGGTCAGCTTCCGCGGCTTCGACGGGCTCGCGCATACCGGCGAGTTGCTGGTCAATGCACGGGCGGCGAGAGACATGGTGACCGTGTTCGGACGACTCTTCGCAGCCAACTTTCCGATCGAGCAAATGCAGATTACCGACCCTAGGCAGATACACGCGGCGCCGACCGGCGACGGCAACACCACCGAGGCGTTCGTCTGCCGGCCGGTACGAGGCGAGACGGCGTGGTCCCAGCACGCGTACGGGCTCGCCGTGGACATAGACCCGTTCCAGAACCCGGAGCACCGGGGCAAGATCGTGCTGCCGGAGCTGGCCACCTCCTACCTTGACCGGGCCGACGTGCGACCGGGGATGGTCCTGCCCAACGGACCAGTCGTGCGGGCCTTCGCCGCGGTCGGGTGGCAGTGGGGCGGGACATGGCGATCGCTCAAGGACTACATGCACTTTTCCGCCAACGGCGGCTGAAGCGCCGCTCGCGGAGTCATTAGAGCCCCATGGCGCGGCGGCCACCGCGGCATCGGAGTGATGCCGGGTGGCCGCCGGTCGATAACAGCGAACCCGAGCGACGAACGCGCTACGGCGTGATGCCGAACCCGGCGAGGAACGTCAGGTCGTCGCTCTGGTCAATGCGGTATTCGTCATCGGTACCGGTGCAGTTCGGGCTGAGACCGAACGACGTCACGGCGACGATCTGTGTGGTGCCCGCGACGAACGTTGGCCCACCGGAGTCGCCGAAGCACGTACCGCCCTGATGGGTTTTGCCATTGTCGTTGCTGAACCGCGCGATTGTGCCTTGTTCGACACCGAACGTGCCGTTCAACGTGACGAGCTTCGTGGTGCCGGCGAACCGGACATCGCCCCCGAAGTCGGCGTGCGGTAGTTCCTTGTTCAGGCCGTACCCGACGACCGTGAACCGCTGCGTGTTGCTCGGAGCGGTCTGGAATTGGTCGAGGAAGCCGGCCGGAGAGATGCGGCCGTGCTGGCCGGACGAGACCGGCTGGTCCAGCACGATGACGCCCGCATCATGAAGGAAGAACTGGTTCGGGTCGAACTGCGGGTGCGGGTGCGAGGTGGCACGGTGCCACTCGCTGGATGCGTTGAGCGCGGTCGCCCAGTCGTGGTAGCGCTGCGGGTTCTGGTCGCGGCCGTACGACGAGCTGGGCGGCAGGATCGAGAAGTCTGGTGCATCGTTGAAGTCGATCCACACGTCGTTGCCACCGGAGCCATTGCCACCGCCGGCGGTTGTGGACGCGCCGTCCTTGCCGATCGCGTACGTGCAGTGACCCGCGGACAGCACAACCGTGTCACTTAGCAGAGTCCCGGTGCACGTGAACCACGCTCCGGAGTCATTGAACCTCGAGTCGGGCTCATCGGGGACGAAGAACAAAAGCTCGCCGACCGACGGATGCGCACCCGCGTCGGGCTGGCCGTTTGTGATCGCGTTTGCCGGCGCGCTCGCTACCAGGACCGCCGCAGCCGCCGCCGCGATCACGACCCCAAGTCTCTTGCGCATGTGTTTCCCCTTTCAACAGATCGTGCGCACAGGTACGACACAGCAACATGGTTCGCTACGCGACGTCAACCCGATAGCCCCACTGCGCAACCAAAGGGCACCAGAGAGGGTGCGCGCCGCGTCGGCCGGTACGGCGGCCGATAGGTGGAGCGACGCTACATCTGTATGGTGGAGGGTCATGACATCCCGACGTCCCCTCGTCGCGGCGCTCGTCACGCTCTGCGGCCTCGCGGTAACAGCCGGCGCAGCGCTGCCATGGATCAAGGCGCGAGGCAGCAGGCCAGCCTCCGGCATTACGCACACGTCGTTCGGTGGCATACGGCATTTCACGTACACGCACTCGGGCACGGGTACGTCGTTCGCTGTCGTGGTCGCGGCCGCCGGAATCCTTCTGTTTGTCGGCGGTCTCATGGCGTCACGCTTGCTCGCTGGCGCATTCTCGGTCATCGCACTAGCCGCCGGCGGGTTATGGATCTGGCTCAACGCCCGGCATTACGACCAGACATACCTGCCATACAAGGATCTGCGCCTGGGCGCATGGCTGACGATTGCTGGCGGTCTGATCGCGGTGCTCGCCACGTGGTGGCTGCGACAACGGGACGACTTGGCCGATACGTCACCGTGGCAGTCGTCGGTCGCCGCGCTGGTCGACGATTTCGAATACTGACAGCGCCTTTGCAGGTTGGCACTTGTCGCCGCGGCAGCACTGCGGTCCACTGATCGCGTGAAGCAACGCATCGCCGCGGTCATCGCCGTCGCCGCCGTGTTACTGCTGCCGGCGTGTAGCCACCCAACGTCGAGGAACGCGTCGCCAACACCAGGCACATCAGCGCCGGGCGCGGGCGCGTCGGACAATGCCACGAGCGCGTCGGAGGCTCCCAGCGGATCGCCGACGTCCACAGCGATCGAGTTCACTGTCGATGGGGCAGGTCCGTATCAGATTGGCAGCATGCTCACCGACCTGCAGGCAGACCCCGGCCTCACCAACGTGACGACGGGTGGTCCGTGTCCGGGCAACACGACGGCACAGGCCACCGGCGTCTGGAAGGACGTTCAACTGTCATTTCACCCCGACGGTTCGCTCTACCTTGCGGTGAGTCGGTCGACGACGATCCCGACGCCGTCGGGTGCATATCTCGGCACCAAGTTGGCGCAGCTGAAGACGATATATGCGCAGGTCCAGACCGAGGAGGTGTCCGCCGGGACCAGCAAGGCGTTTCTGGTTACCACGTTGTCGGGCCGTGGCATCCTGTTCGCGCTGAACGCCGGCGGCGCGGTCACGTCGATGATGGCGGCTGACGCCGATTACCTCAGAACCAACTTCGAGAAAGGCACGCGGTTCTGCTGACGTACGGCGTCAGGCGAAGATCCGCGAGTACGCGTTGAGCGCAGGCTGCCCGCCGAGGTGTGCGTAGAGAACCGTGGAGGTCGCGCCGATCTCGCCGGAGGTCACGAGATCGATGAGTCCGGCCATCGATTTGCCCTCGTAGACCGGGTCGATAATCATGCCCTCTAGTCGGCCGGAGAGTCGGATGGCCTCGACCGTCGACTCGACCGGGATCCCGTAGTAGTCCCCCGCCCAGCCTTCGAGCACAGTGATCTCGTCCGGGCGCAGGTCGCGGTCGAGCTCAATGAGTGCCGCGGTGTTTCGGGCGATGCGCTCGACCTGGGCGCGGGTCGCTTCCAAGGTGGCCGAGGCGTCGATCCCGAGTACCCGGCGGGCACGGCCATCGTTCTCTTGCAGACACGCAAACCCCGCGATCATGCCGGCGTGCGTCGAGCCCGTCACGGTACAGACGATGATCGTGTCGAAGAAGACTCCGAGCTGCTTCTCCTGTTCGGCGACCTCGAAGGCCCAGTTGGCGAAGCCCAGCCCGCCCAGCGGATGCTCGGACGCGCCGGCCGGGATCGCGTACGGTTTGCCGCCGGCCGCCTCGACCTCCGAGATCGCGTCCTGCCACGAAGGGCGTACGCCTATGTCGAAGCCTGCCGGATCTAACCGGACGTCGGCGCCCATAATGCGGCTGAGCAGGACGTTGCCGACCTTGTCGTTGACCGGGTCATCCCAGTCCACCCAGCGCTCCTGAACGAGCCGACACTTGAGCCCGAGGTGCGCCGCCACCGCCGCGACCTGGCGGGTGTGGTTGCTCTGCACGCCGCCGATCGACACCAGCGTGTCGGCGCCGCTGTTGAGCACGTCGGGGACGATGTACTCCAGCTTGCGGATCTTGTTGCCGCCGAACGCCAGGCCACTATTGACGTCCTCGCGCTTCGCCCAGATGCGAGCGCCGCCGAGGTGGTCGGCGAGCCGGTTGAGCGGGTGGATTGGGCTCGCGCCAAAGGTGAGCTGATGCCGGGGGAACTCGTGAAGCTTCATCGCAGGTCTCCGTTGGGGTCAAGGGTCTGCCAGGTCTCGCGGGACACGGCGGCTGCGGCGGCCACGTCACCCTGTTCACACAGGTCGACCATCCGGGTGTGCCGGGCAACCGAACCGCGCCCCGCGAGGCTGGCGAAACGGATCCGCTCGAGTCGGCGTACCAGCGGGGTGAACTGCTCCAGGACCGCGACGACGGCCGCGTTTCCGGCGGCCCGCACCGGGATGCCGTGGAATTCGTCGTCGGCCGCGAGCGCCGCGTCGACGTCGCCCGTCGCGATCGCCGCGTCGAACCGAGCGTTCGCCTCCCGCATCTGTGCCAGGTCGGCGCGGGTCAGAAGCGGCACGGCGGTGGCAACGGCGAGTTCATGCATCGCTGCGACAACCGCCTGCGCATCGTGCGCCGCGCGAGCGTCGAGCGTGCTAACCACGGTGGATCGGCCGGGCGCCACGACCACCAGCCCGGCCTGGCCCAACCGCAACAGCGCCTCACGAACCGGCGTACGGGAGACGCCGAGCCACTGCGCGAGTTCACCGTCGCGCAGCTGCTCGCCAGGCGCGAAGGTGCCGTCCACGATCGCATCGCGCAAACGCACGTAGACGTCATCACGCAGCAAGGATCGGGACAGCACGGCGGCCGCGCCAGGCGGGATCGGCATGCAATATATTGCACATCGGTTGGCGCAAGCTGTCAACTGCCAGCGACACCGCCGCGCCCAGTCGGGCGGGGCCGGCAGTCAGGCGGGCCCGCCAGGCGCGGGCGGGCAGCCAGACGGGCCAGCCAGGCGAGCGTGCCGGCCAGGCGCGGGCGGGCAGCCAGGCGGGCAAGCCAGACGGCGAGCCGGCCGGGCCGGTCGTGACCTTGCGGGGAAGTTGTTGGATCCTCCACCTAGGTTGCCACCATTCCCCGCAAGGTCCACAACAGGTGCTCGCGGCGCGCCCGGAACCCGCACCCACGGTCCGCGGTCTGGAACAAGCGGCCGCGGTCTAGAACAAGCGCTCGTCGAGATCGTCGACGAGCTCGTCCGGTGCACGCATACGCCACGCGTCAATGACGAGATCCCTGAGCCGTTTGACGTTCACCCGCGCGAGCCACAGCATGACTAACGGCAAGCCGTCGTATGCCGGCGTCGTGAAGAAGACCTCAGCGTCGCCGAGCAGCAGCGCTTGTTTCTCGGCTTCGTCTCCGACGTACAGCACCGCGATGTCGGTCCGGATGACGCGTGGCTTGCCGGGGATGCGTTCGGGATATGACCAGACGAAGCCCTTATTGCCGACCCGGAAGTCGAAGCCGTCGCTGTCAATCTCTTCCACGTGAGGCAACGCGAGTGCGAGGCGACGGACATCGTCGGCGTCAGCCACCGAGGTCGCTCACGGTCACGGCCCGCTGCATACGGACACACTAACCGCTACTGAAGCGCGCGAGCCGACACGGCGGACGCAACGGCCGTACGGAGATGGACGGCGACTGTCGGTGGTCGGTCCTACGGTTGCGCTATGGGCATCCGTTGGTATACGACCGTCATCGATTGCAAAGACCTTGCGAGTCAAGCTGAGTGGTGGGCGAGCGTGCTGGACTGGAAGGTTGCCTACCAGGCACCCGACGAGGTCGTATTGGTGCCGCCCCACGCATTCACCAAGGGCGACTCCATTCCGGTCGAGGAGCGCGGCCCCGGCCTGGTCTTCGTGGCGGTCCCGGAGTCAAAGCAGGTGAAGAACCGACTGCATATCGACCTCGCACCGCGTGCCGGCGATGACCAGGCAGCCGAAGTGAGTCGTCTCGAGCGACTCGGTGCACGACGTGTCGAGGTGGGCCAACCAGCCGAGGCCACCTGGGTGGTGATGACTGATCCGGAGGGCAACGAGTTCTGCGTGCTGAGTCCGCGCGACTGATCCTCGCAAACCAGCGCTGCGCGCCAGACATCAAGCACGACACCGTGTCACGGTGCGCCGTCACCCCGGCGACATCTGTTTGACAGACTGTCGCCGTGACCGAAAGCACCCGACCAGTCGTCATCGCGGTCTGCCGCGACAGTCACCATCGGTTCAGCAAGACCGTTGCCGACGAGATCGTCCTGCTAGCCGGGCTCGGTGTCGAGGGCGACACTCACGCTGGCGTCACTGTGCAGCATCGCTCCCGGGTCGCCGTCGACCCGACGCAGCCCAACCTGCGGCAGGTTCACCTCATCCATGCCGAACTGCACGACGAACTGCGCGCGCAAGGTTTCACCGTCGAGTCCGGCCAGATGGGCGAGAACATCACCACCCGGGGCATCGACCTGCTGGCGCTTCCCGCCCGCACCAGGCTTCGACTTGGGCCGCAGGCGATCGTCGAAATCACCGGCCTGCGCAATCCGTGCAGCCAGATCAACGTCTTCCGGCCGGGCATGCTGAAAGCCGTCCTGCACAAGGACGAGCACGGCGACCTGGTCCGCAAGGCTGGGATCATGGGCATCGTCTTGCGCGGCGGCGCAGTCAAGACCGGCGACACGATTCTCGTCGAGTTTCCGGAGCCGCCGCGCCTACCCCTCGACCGCGTCTGACGGCATCGCCGGTCAGGCGCCGTGCGCCGCGGTCGCCGCGACGTGATGTCGAAGCGGCGATGGGCTCGAAGCCCGTCAACGCCAGTACGCGTAGCGTGTGGTCATGGGGACCGGTCGTTCGGTGGTCATCAACGGAGACCTCGGCAGCGGCAAGAGCACAGTCTCGATCCTGTTGGCGGCGCGGCTCGGGATCCGGCGCATTAGCGTCGGCGACGTTTACCGCGAGATGGCACTGCAGCGTGGCATGACCGCCCTTCAACTCAACCTGCACGCCGAGCTTGACGACAAGATCGACTTCTACGTCGACGGCCTCCAGAACGACATCGCCGCGTCCGGCGAGCAGGTGGTGGTCGACAGCCGGCTCGCCTGGTTCTTCTTCACTGATGCGCTGAAGGTCCACATGATCGCCGACCCGTCCGTCGCCGCTAGTCGCGCGCTCGGGCGGCCGGGTAGCCCGGTGGAACACTACGAATCGCTGGCAGATGCGCAACAACGGCTGGCCAGTCGCAGCGACAGCGAACGACTGCGGTTCATCGCACGATACGGCGCCGACAAGACCGACCTACACAACTACAACCTGGTCTGCGACAGCACGAGCGCGACGCCCGACGAGATCGTTGACCGGATCGTCGCGGCGTTCGACTCGCCTACCCCGGACGTGGCTCTAGCACTGGATCCTAGGCGGATCCGGACGACGGTCGAGACACGACAGAGCGGTGCAGTGCGGGTACGCACGGATCGGAATGAATTTGTCGCGTTGACCGGCTGGACCGAACTGGGCATAGCGATCCGGAACCGGCGAAGCCTCGTCGAAGCGACCTTGGCAGGCACCGCCGACTAGCGCGAGAGCAGCCGCCATGATCCTCCCGAAGGTGCGAGACCTTCGCTTCGTGACGATTCGCCGCGGTGGGACTCTCACCGATTCCGACCACCATCTCCTCGCCCTCTGGGCGGCAACGTGCGCGGAGCACGTCCTCGACCTGTTCGAGTCGGCTCAATCGGAGGACCCACGGCCACGCCAAGCGATCGAACATGCGCGCGCGTGGGTACGTGGCGACCTCAACATGATGCAGGCTCGCGCGGCGGGCGGTCACGCCATGGGCGCAGCCAGGCAACTGCGCGGTGCTGCCCGGTACGCCGCGTACGCCGCCGGGCAGGCCGGAGCTGTCGCGCACGTCGCCGCACATGAGCTCGGTGCGGCCGCCTATGCGATCAAAGCCGCCCGTGATGCCGCGCCGCCCACCCAGCGGGAAGCCGCCAGGCGTCGTGAGTGCCAATGGCAACGGGATCAGCTTCCGGCTGCGATCCGTGACCTCGTGCTCGACGATCAGCGATTGCGCAACGAACTCTGCTGGTCGGTGTTCGACTCGACGAACTCGAGCTAGCGAAGGGCCGGGATGACGTGCTGGCCGTACGCGGTGAGCGTTTGCTCCTTGCCGTCGTGCTGTAAGTAGACGGCGAACTGGTCGACACCGAGGTCACGCAGTTCTTGCAGCCGGCGCACATGCTCCTCGGCCGGACCGAGCACGCAGAATCGGTCGATGATCTCGTCGGGGACGAAGTCGACATCCGCATTGTCCGCGCGCCCGTGGTGGGTGTAGTCGTAGCCGCGCCGCCCGGCGATGTAGTCGGTCAGCCCGCGTGGCACCGCGCCAGTGTCCGCGTAGCGGGCCACGATGTCCGCGACGTGGTTGCCGACCATGCCACCGAACCATCGGGTCTGGTCACGTAGGTGGGCGATGTCGTCGCCGACGTAGGCAGGCGCGGCGACGCAGAACGTGATCGCGTCCGGGTCTCGCCCGGCTCGCTCGGCCGCCGCGCGCACGGCCGCGATCATCCATGCCGCGATATCGGGATCGGCGAGTTGCAGGATGTATCCGTCGCCTACCTCACCGGTGAGCGCAAGCGCCTTCGGCCCGTACGCCGCGACCCACACCTCCAAGCGGCTGTCACCGGCCCACGGGAACCGCAGATCGTGCCCGCGATACGTGACCGACTCGCCGTTGGCGAGACCGCGAATGACCCGGATGCACTCGCGAAGCTCCGCCAATGTTTGCGGGCGCGCGCCGAGCGTACGCAGAGCCGAGTCGCCTCGCCCGATGCCGCAGATCGTACGGTTGCCGAACATGCTGTTGAGCGTCGCGAGTGTAGAGGCAGTGACAGTCGCGTCTCGGGTGCCGGGATTCGTCACCATCGGGCCGACTATCACCTTGGACGTTGCGCCGAGGATCTGGCTGTAGATGACGTACGGCTCCTGCCACAGCAGGTGCGAATCGAACGTCCACACGTGCGAAAAGCCTGCGGTCTCGGCCTGTTGCGCGAGCCGCACGACCTCGCTCGCCGGCGGATCGAGTTGAAAGACGATGCCGATGTCCATGTCAGACGATGCCCATGTCAGAGGATGTCCAAGTCAGAGGATGTCCATGTCAGACCAGATACTGCGACAGTCCGCGGCGCAGGTATTGGCCGCGGCCCTTGACGCCGTGCATTGTGCCGTCGTCCACGATCACCTCGCCACGTGAGATGACCGTCTGCACCCGGCCGGCGATCTCCACGCCCTCGTACGCCGAGTAGTCCATGTTCATGTGGTGCGTGGCGACGCCGATGCGGGTTCGCCCGGCCGGGTCGTAGACCACAATGTCGGCGTCCGAGCCCGGCGCGATGATGCCCTTGCGTGGGTAGAGACCGAACATCCGTGCGGGCGTCGTCGCGATGATCTCGACCCAGCGCGCCAGCGAGATCTTCCGGTCCACCACGCCCTGATACAACAGGTCTACTCGATGCTCGACGCCGCCGATGCCGTTCGGAATCTTCGAGAAGTCACCGAGGCCCAGCTCCTTCTGCTCCTTCATGCAGAACGGGCAGTGGTCGGTGGAGACGACCGACAGGTCGTTCGTCCTCAGGCCCTGCCACAGATCTCGTTGGTGAGACTCGTGCTTGCTGCGCAGCGGCGTCGAGCACACCCACTTGGCGCCCTCGAATCCCGGCGCGCCGAGTTGGTCTTCGAGTGTCAGGTAGAGGTATTGCGGGCAGGTCTCGGCGAACACGTTGCGGCCGGCATTGCGCGCTTCCGCAACGGCGGCCAACGCCTGAGACGCGGACAGATGGACGATGTAGAGCGGGCAATCGCTTGCCACCGACGCGAGCCAAATGGCACGGCTCGTCGCCTCCGCCTCGAGCGCTGCTGGCCGGGTCAGCCCGTGGTAGATCGGGTCGGTTTCGCCCCGCGCGAGCGCCTGACGAACGAGCACGTCGATCGCCGGGCCGTTCTCCGCGTGCATCATGATGAGTGCGCCGTTGTCGCGCGCCGCCTGCATGGCACGCAGGATCTGGCCGTCGTCACTGAAGAACACACCTGGGTACGCCATGAACAGCTTGAAGCTCGTGATCCCCTCGTCGGCCACGAGTTGGTCCATGGCCTTCAGCGCGTCGTCGTCGACACCGCCGAGAATCATGTGGAACCCATAGTCCACATAGCACTCACCGGCCGCCTTGGCGTGCCACGCGGCCAGGCCGTCCTGCACCACCTCGCCGGTACGTTGGATGGCGAAGTCGATGATTGTCGTTGTCCCGCCGAACGCCGCGGCGCGCGTACCCGTCTCGAACGTGTCGCTCGCCGACGTACCACCGAACGGCATCTGCATGTGCGTATGCGCGTCGATCGCGCCCGGGATCACGTAGCGGCCGTTCGCGTCAACGACCTTCTCGGCGCCGCCGGCGGAGAGCTGGCCGGGTGCGCCGACCGCGGCGACCGTCTCGCCGTCGATAAGCACATCGCCCAGGAACGTTCCCGTTGGGCCGACCACGGTGCCGCCCTGGACCAGAAGCGTCATGGCGCGACCAACCCCTCGTAGGCGTCCGGGCGACGGTCCCGGTAGAACGCCCACCGGTCGCGCACCTCCGCCAGCAGGTCCATGTCGAGGTCGCGGACGACCACTTCCGGCTCGTGCGTGTCGGCGACATCGCCAACGAACTTTCCTTCCGGGTCAACGAAGTAGGACGTGCCGTAGAAGTCGTCGTCGCCAAGCTCCGCCTCGATGCCGACCCGGTTGATGGCGCCAACGAAATATTCGTTCGCCACGGCCGAGGCCGGTTGTTCGAGCTTCCAGAGGTACGACGACAGTCCGCGGCTCGTCGCGCTCGGGTTGAACACGATCGTCGCGCCGGCGAGTCCAAGTGCCCGCCAGCCCTCGGGGAAATGCCGGTCGTAGCAGATGTAGACACCGATGCGGCCGACGGCCGTGTCGAAGATCGGATAGCCGAGGTTGCCCGGACGGAAGTAGAACTTCTCCCAGAACCCGCGGACCTGTGGAATGTGCGTCTTGCGGTACTTGCCGAGGTAGCTTCCGTCGGCGTCGACCACCGCCGCGGTGTTGTAGAGCACGCCGGGCTGCTCCTGCTCGTAGACCGGAAGGATCAGCACCATGCCCAACTCGGCCGCGAGTGCCTGGAAGCGCTCCACGGTCGGCCCGGGGACCGACTCGGCGTACGCGTAGTACTTGGGATCCTGCACCTGGCAGAAGTACGGCCCGTAGAACAACTCCTGGAAGCACATGACCTTGGCGCCGCTCGCCGCGGCCTGCCGCGCGTACTCCTCGTGGGCCTTGATCATTGATTCCTTGTCGCCCGTCCAAGTGGCCTGCACAAGTGCCGCCCGAACCGTGTTCGCCATGATCGTTCTCCCTCCTGCCTCTCACAAATCATGTCAGACCGGCGTCCAAACGTGCTGTGCCAACGCGCGGGCGTGGCTACCGCTGTGCTGTCAGCCGACCTGTTCTCGCCTCCTGGTACGGGCAACCGAGCTGGGCGAACGTGCTCACGAGTCGGACGAGAGCGTCACGGTCGCCGGTCAGGATCGCGGTCGCCCGTTCGACCATCGCGGTCGCGATCGGATTGTCGTGGACCGTGTGCCGAGCACGCTCGATACGAATTGCCGCGTCGTCACGACCGCCAAGCACGCCGGCCTCCGCCCAGAGCGCGGCGTACCACAGCCGCCACGGGCCCGCGCCGACATGCTGGAACAGCTCGGGAGTGTCAATGTCGGCGGCTAGTACCCGCATTGCGGCGGCCGCGTCGTCGCGGTGCAGCGCGAGCAGACCGTCGAACACCGGAGGCCATCCGAGCGCGCATCCGGCGAGCTGCTCGGGATCGACACCGAGGTCGATCGTGAGCCGGATCCATGCGGCCCGACGATCGTCATCGCCGCGCATGCCGTGCACCATCGCCACGGCGTACGTGCCCCGCGCCAAGTTCCGCGCGGCCGGTCGCCCGGCACGCTCCCACCCGGTGCGGAAGCGTTCCGCGTTGCTGACGACATCGTCGAAATGGCCGGCCAGCGCGTCGATGAACAGTCGTCGACAGGTGGACAGGTGTTCCTCGTCGCGGTAGAACGGCAGCTGCGCCAGCGTCTCTGCGTGGGCAGCGGCGCCGGCCAGGTCACCGGCGCCAAGCGCCGTTTCGGCGGCCACGAGATGGCCGTCCCCGAACTCGAATCCGCTGAGCGGACCAATCGTGAGCGTGTCGAGCACCGCAAGTCTCCGGTGGGCGATCCGCGTGGCCTCGGCGAAGTCGTTGCCGATCTGGTTGGCGAGGATCGACAAGTCCAAGGCAACGCTGTGCATGATTCCGTCGCCGGCCAGTTCGGCGATCTCGACAGTTCGTCGCGCGTCGTCGATCGTCGGCTGGGGTACCCACGCCGTCGCCACCGCGATCGCCGCCTCCGCCACCGGCGAGCCGTCCGATAGAGCGCGCGCTTCGTCGACCAACGTGCCGGCTTCCGCCCGAGTGTGTGGCGTGGCCATGATCCCCGGCGCGCGGTTGATGTACGTCGCCATGGTTGCCAGGTCCTGTGCCGCGCTGGCACGGTCGCCCGCCGCGAGAGCCGCATCGGCCGCCATCCGAAGCAGCCGCAGCGCATCGTCGCCCACGAATCGGCTCGCGGCCGCCCCGGCGGCAAGCCTCAGATGGGCGGCCCGCTCGGCCGCCGTCTCGGCGAGATCTGCGCACTGCTCATACCGACGCTGTGCTTGCGCCTGCCGGCCCCGGAGGAACAGCAGGCCGGCAAGCTCGGCGGCCAACGCCACCGCCGGCGCACGTCGACCCTGTTCGCTGGCGGACCAGGTGAACGCGGCACCGGCGTCGTCGACGATCCGGTCGAACTGGGCGCACCACTCGTCGTCGATGTTCATGGCATCGATCGCAGACAGCGTGGCGAGGGTCTCGCGGCACCATTGCTCGTGGTCGACGCGGATCTCGCCCAGTTCGCCCGCCTCGTCAAGCCGCTCCATGCCGTACTGGCGGATCGTCTCCAACGCTCGGTATCTGGTCGGGCTGCCGGGCTCGGCGACGAGCAGGCTGTGCTCCGCCAGCCGCGCGAGCCCGTCGGCAATGTCGGTGCGCTCGCGGCCAGCTCCCGCGACCGCGCACGCCGCGTCGACGTCGAACCACGACGCGAATACCGCCACGCCGCGCAACAGGCTGCGATCATCCGACGAGAGCAGGTCATAGCTCCACCCGATGGCCGCCCGCAGCGAACGATGGCGATCGGGAACATGGGTGCCGGCGGCGAGGAGCCGGAGCCTCTGGTCGAGGCCGGTCTCCAAGCCGTCCAGGCCGAGCGTCGCAAAGCGAGCCGCGGCCAACTCGATGGCCAGCGCCATGCCGTCCAGCGCCCGGCACAGCGCGGCCACCCGCACGGGATCCGGCGGCTGAGGACCGCCGGTCGCCGCGGCCACTCGCGCGGTGAACAGGTCGACGGCGTCGCCGCCATGCTCCACGACCGACATTCCTGGTACGACGTAGACCCGCTCGTACGGGAAGAGGAGCCGGGACCGACTGGTCGCCAGCACGGTGATGGCCGGGCAGCCGGCGATGATCCGTTCGACACAGGCTCGAACGCCGTCGAGAACGTGCTCGCAATTGTCGATGACCAGCAGCGCGTCACTGTCGGCCAGCGAGGCGACGAGTGCGTGGTCCACCGACGTGGTTCGCTGCTCAGGGATGCCGACCGTCTGGGCGACGGCTGACGTGACCGACACCGAATCCGTCACATGAATCAGATCTACGAACCACACACCGTCGCCCCGGGTCGGCGCAACATCGGCTGCGACGTTCAAGGCGAGCCGCGTTTTGCCGACGCCACCCGGACCAGTCGCCGTCACCAGGCGATGCTCGGCGAGCGCGGCGGTCAGCGACGCCCGCTCGCTGGTGCGGCCGATGAACGGCGTCACCGGCAATGGCAGGCTGCGACTTCCCGACTTGACGTGCGGTCCCGGCATCGTGTCTGCAAACCTGGCCAGACTGCGACGATCGGGCAACTGCAGCTTCCGAAGCATCGCCGACACGTGGCTTTCGACGGTACGTACCGAGATGAACAGCGCATCCGCGATCTGTGCGTTCGTGAGATGCACGGCAATCAACGCAAGGATCTCGGCCTCGCGTGCCGTCACCTCCGCGCCCTTGACCGAGTTCACTGTCGGCACGCCACTGACGTGTGGTCCTATCCTGTCCGAGCTCGTCATACCCGCGTGACACGCCCGGATCGTGGCTGCGTCCGCGACGTCGACGCCGCCGAGACAAGCCGGTAGCCGTCCTGGCCGACGGGCGCGAACGACAGGCCGGAGTCGGCCACGAGGTCGTGCACCGCGGGTGACACAAGCAGCTGGCCCGGCGACGCCAGTTCGGCAAGTCGCAACGCCGCGTCGACGCCCGGACCGTCGATCGCCGGGCCGGTCCGTGGCACCTCGGCAATCTGCAAGCCCAGCCGGGTACCGACGTTTGCTGGGTTGCTGAGGACCGACAGCGCGTCGCGAATCGCGGCGGCCGGACCGTCATACACGATGACCGTCTGCCCGTTGGGAGTCTGCGCTTTGCGGCCGGTTAACAACCCCACCGCGGCCGTGGAACCGGCCACCGCGAGCACGGCGCCGAGAACGCGCGGGGCGGCCGGCACCGAGCCGAGCGTCGCGAGGAACTCCTCCACGGGGTCGAGAATCTGGTTCGCGTCCACCGCGACAAAGTGGTCCGCGCCGGACAGCTCAACGAAGCGCGCGCTCGGTATGTGTTCGGCCACGTAGCGACCCTCCTCGACGCGGCTGTCATGGTCACCACGGCGGTGCAGGACGAGCGTCGGCACGCGTACCGAGCCGAGCGCGGCACCGACATCGATCAACGAGTTCATCGCGATCAGCGACCGTACGGTGGACGGTGTCGCCGCCGCCCGCGCGCGCTGACCCCACCAGTGGGCCATCGCGTCGTCGGCCGACGGGCACATGGCCCGCATGTCGGCCTCCCAACTCCATTCCACCGCCAGCCGTTCCACGTATTGCCGCCGCTCCTCCGCGGTGCTGGCCCACGGGTAGTCGTAGGCGCGCAGCCGTCGGCGATAGGTGCCATACAGCACCAGCGCCTCGACCCGTTCCGGGTGGGTGGCTGCCATCAGGACGGACATTGGCCCGCCCTCTGAGTAGCCGAAGAGGATCGCCCGGGCGGATCCGGCCGCATCCATCACCGCGAGCACGTCGTGCATCCGGGTCTCGAGGTCCGGCAGATCGTTCGGCCGGTCCGACATGCCGGTGCCACGCTTGTCGAAGCGGATCAGACGGCCGAAGGAGCCCAACCGGTCGAGGAACCCTGCGTGCCGCGGCTCCGCCCAGTCGAGCTCGAGGTGCGAAACGAAACCCGGCACCAGGACGATGTCGCGCGGGCCGCCACCGGTGACCTGGTACGCGATCTGTAGGCCGTCGCTGACGGCGTACTGAACCGGATGATGCTGGGGCACCGGTGCGAGTCCCGCCTCGCGGGCCGGTCCGACGAACCGGTACCCCCGGCCGTGCACCGTACGGATGAGTCGCTGGGTCTGCCCGTTGTCGCCGATCGCCTGGCGAGCCTGTTTGATCCGGCTGGTGACCGCCGCCTCGCTGACGAACCGCCCGCCCCAGATGTTGTCCATCAGCTCTTCCTTGGTGACCACGCGATCGCGGTGATTCACCAGGTAGGCCAGCACATCGAAGACCTGAGGCTCGATCGGCACCCGAACACCGGAGCGCCGCAGCTCGACCCGCGAAAGGTCGAGCTCCAGATCCTCGAAGGCGACGATCACGCCTCGACGCTAATCCCCAGCGGCGGTGCAGGTAACCGTCCACCGCGGCGGTTTTGTGGAGAAGGCATTCTCCACGCCGTCTCCAAGGATCAAGTGAATTGCGTCGGCATCCTGCTTGTCAGGAGGGCAAGAGATCCGTGCTGGACACGGATGCACCGAATCCGTGTTGGGCACGGATGTGCGACCCGTCCGGCGGGACGACCCTCGTCAGGAGTCGGTGCCGCCACCGGCGGATCAACCACAGCGAAGGAGCAATTGCATGACCACCATCGACAACGCCGTCCGCAACGGGGTCGACACCGCGACGCTGTTCGCCACGCTCGACGCCGTGCGGGACGACAAGGACCTCGCCAAGTTTCAGTTCCGCGCCACCAACCGGTGGCTGAGCGGCACGCACAACCAGTCGACGATCCACGGCTTTTACGGCGCCAAGCAGGAGATGACCCACCAGCGGCCGTTCACGTTCGACGCGGACCACCCGCCAGTGCTGGTCGGCTCCGACAACGGCCCGACACCGGTCGAGTTCCTGCTACACGCCCTTGCCGCCTGCCTCACCGCGGGCATCGCCAACGTCGCGGCCGCGCGCGGCGTCACCCTCACCGAGGTCTCCTCGACCGTCGAGGGCGACATCGACCTGTTGGGCATCCTCGGGTTGTCCGACGAGGTCCGCAACGGCTACCAGCAGATCAAGGTCAGTTTTGTGGTGAAGGGTGACGACCCGGAGCAGCTGCGCAAGGTTGTCGAGCAATCGCGTCGCCGTTCGGCCGTGTTCGACGTGCTCACGAAGGGCGTGCCGGTGTCGATCCAGGTCAGCACCGACTGATCGAGCAGCCAGAGACAGACGGGAGACCTGTCGTGCCCCGCACGGATACGGTGATCATCGGCGCGGGCCACGCGGGCCTCGCGATGAGCCGCTGCCTGACCGACCGCGGCCTGGACCACGTTGTCCTCGAACGCGGTTCGGTCGGCGAGCGCTGGCGCACCGGCCGGTGGGACAGTTTTCGGTTGCTGACCCCGAACTGGCTGTCCCGGCTTCCGGGCTGGGTGTATTGCGGGCGGGATCCGGACGGCTTCATGGCGGCCAACGAGTTCGCCGACCACCTGTCCGGATACGCCCGCTCGTTCGATGCTCCGGTCTGGACGCACACCCCCGTGTCCAAAGTCGAGTGCACGGCCGACGGGTTCCGGGTGCGTACGGATCGCGGCGACTGGGCGGCGCGATCCGTAGTCATCGCGACCGGGTACCACAACGGTCCGAAGGTGCCCGACTGCGGCGGCCGGCTCGCGCGCGGAATCGCACAGGTCACCGCGTCGGACTACCGGTGCCCGTCGGGGCTGCCCGACGGCGGGATACTCGTCGTCGGGGCGTCGGCGTCGGGGGTTCAGATCGCGTACGAACTGGCCCTGGCTGGCCGGCGCGTCGTGCTGGCCGTTGGCGGGCATACCCGGCTCCCCCGCCGCTACCGGGGCCGGGACATCCTGTGGTGGCTCGATCGCACCGGCGCGTTGGATCGCGATATCGATGACATGCCCGACGCGACGGCGGCCAGATCGGAACCGTCGCTACAACTTGTCGGAACATCGGACGCGCGAGGCGTCGACCTGCGGGTATTACAGGCGAACGGCGTCCAACTGACTGGGCGGCTGCGCGCGCTGGACGGCAACGTGGCCGGGTTCGCCGACGACCTGGCCGACACGATATTCGCCGCACAGGACCGCCTGACGCGGGTGCTTGGCGATATCGACCGGTACGCCGCCGCAACACCAGGAGCGGCAGCCGGACCACCCGATCCGCCACTCGCCATTTCCGCACCGGTCACACCGTCCACACTGGACCTTCGGCGAACGGGCATTTCGACAGTGGTCTGGGCGACCGGTTTCCGGCCGTCGTACCCATGGTTGGCCGTCCCCGCGCTCGACACGGACGGCCGCATCCGCCATCGGCGCGGCGTCACCGCGATACCCGGCCTCTACGCGATCGGTCTGCGTTTCCAGGGCCGGCGAAACTCGACGTTCATCGACGGCGCCCGCCACGATGCCACGTTTCTCGCCGACCGGATGAACGCCGGCCAGGCGCTATGCACTGCGGGGTGAGTTATGGAGCCAACGTACGACGTCGTTGTCGTCGGCGCCCGGATCGCCGGTGCCGCGACCGCGATGTTGCTTGCTCGACAGGGACAGCGGGTGCTCCTGCTCGACCGCGATCGTTATGGCACCGACACACTGTCCACCCACGCGCTCATGCGAGGCGCCGTGTTTCTACTGTCCCGATGGGGTGTCCTTGACCATGTCATCGAGGCGGGTACCCCACCGGTACGGCAGACCCGCTTCGACTACGGCACCGACTCCGTAACCGTGCGCATCAAACCGACCCACGGCGTCGACGCGCTCTACGCACCCCGGCGCACCGTGCTCGACCGGGTTCTGGTGGACGCGGCCGAAGCCGCCGGCGCCGAGATCCGCTACGGCATAACGGTGACCGGTCTGTTATGCGACAGGTCGGGTCGGGTCGTCGGGGTTCACGGCCGGGATCGTGGCGGCGAACCGTTCATCGCTCGCGGCCGACTGACCGTCGGTGCGGATGGCATCAAATCCGTCGTCGCCCGGGAAGGCGGTGCCGCGATGTTGCGAGTCGGCACCGGTTCGAGCGCCGTCATTTATGGGTACTGGTCGGAACTCCGCGCCGACGGGTACGAGTGGTTCTACCGGCCCGGTCACAGCGCCGGCATGATTCCAACCAACGGCGGGCAGGTGTGCGTGTTCGCTGGCGTACCCGCCGACCGCCTTACTCGCGGCGACCTCCGAGCCACGTACCAGCGCCTGCTCGTCCTTGCCACGGACGGCGCCGACGGTCGGCTCACCCAGACCCGTCCACCCCGCCGATTGCACACGTGGATCGGCCGAACCGGCTTTGTACGGCAAGCACACGGACCGGGTTGGGCGTTGGTCGGTGACGCCGGATCGTTCCTTGACCCACTGAGTACGCACGGAATCACCGACGCTCTGCGAGATGCGGAAACCCTCGCCCGATGCATCGCCCGAACCGGATTGCTCGAGGATCTTGACGAGTTCGCCGACACGCGCGACCGGGTCATCAATGCGACCTTCGATGTGGTGGATCGCATCTCCGGGTACGGCTGGGATCTCGCGCAGTTGCAAGGCCATCTGCTCGAGCTGAGCGCCGCCATGAGCATGGAACTCGATATCGTCGCGGAGGTCGGGCCACCCGTCGGCCGGTAGGCGCGGCTGGCGACGATGACGGTCAGGCGGTACGCAATCGTTGCGGCTTACGACGACGCGACGACCCCGATGCACCGCGGGCCGACGATCCACGCGCGCCCACGCGTTGCCGTTCCCGCCAGCGCCGCAGGAACGGGCTGCGGCCACCGGGTGGGCGCATGGCTGTCGCGTTGGCGCGCAACACCCGCAGGATGGTCACCGCCGGATGACCAGTGAGCATCTCGATGTGCTGGACCGCCACGCCGGCCTCGCCGTACAGATCCGACAGCAGTTCGTGGGTCAACGGAACGCGGTCGGGGAATCGTTGCCACAGCTGGCCACCTTCCGCCCGGATCGGAACATGGTGGCGGGCGACGACCGCGGCAACCAGCGGATCGGCGTACAGCGCATCGATGAGCGCGATTTTGGAGGGCCCGCCGCGTGGTCGTGGACCGCCGACACGGACCGGTATGCCGAGGTCGTGGGCGTTGCGCAGGACGATGCCGGTCGATGTTGCCGTGCGGGCCGCGACCTCGCGCGCCGGCAGACCTGCCTCGGTGTACAGCCGGTCGAGGAGGTCGCGGTCCAGCGGCGTACGGTCTTCGCGGTTGAACTGCCCGCGGCTTCGCCGTGCAATACCGTATTCGGCCAACCGGAGCCGGACAGTACGTTCGGACATGCCTAGCTTCGCGGCGATCTGGACGGAGCTCATCCGCGAATCGACATACCAGGTCTGCAACAGCTCGGTGAGGTTATCGGGTTCGGTGGCGCGACGGTCGGCTTTGGTACCGCCGGCACCGCGAACGCGTAGCGACACGCCGGCGCCGCGAAGCAGCCGGGTGAGCCGTTGTCGCGAAATGCCTGCGGCAGCTGCGATGCGATAGGTGGACCACAGCTGGCACCGGTACAGATGGATCATCTGCGCCAGATCCATGATGTCGCCGCGGCTCGCGGCGCAACCGCAACGCCTAACCTGCGCCGCGCGTTCGGGGGTCGGCATGCCGGCTCACCGTGCCTACTCGTCGTCGTGTCGAGTAGGGACCGTTGGCCGGTGTTCGATGCCGGCAATTCTCGGCGAGCCCCACCGCCGCACTGCCTACCGTTGTGCCGCGCCGTCTGGTCTTGCCATCAACGCGAGCGTGGGTAGAAGCCATCAGCGGAGCGTTCCGCGGTTACGGCGAGCCTCATCACCTGCATCGAGAATGCCACGGCCGGAACCTCCGGGCAACGCCCGCCTCGAGGTGCAGCCCGGCTCGGATCGCATGTCGCACAACACGGCCTTGACAGATGGCACCGGCGTCGATGCGATTAGAGCCGCGTCAATCAGCCTCGAGCCGGAGGTCCGCCATGCGAGCCAGATCTGTGTTAGTTGTCGGCGCCCTTGTGATCGGGCTGCTCACGACCGCGCCCGGTAGCGCGATGGCAGACACGGTAGGAGCCCCGGGCGGCCCGGGCGCGCTCTCGCACTTCGACCTTGCCCGCAAGGACTGCCTCGGTACGGCCCGGAACACGACGTCCAAGATCTGGTACACCGTCGCGGACGGCGTTCTCTCCGATGTGTACGCACCGACTATCGACACCACCAACGTCGAGACGATGCAGTATCTCGTCACCGACGGTTCGACATTCACCGATCTGCAGACGCGGGACATGGCCTACACCGTCGCTGCCGACACAACCGGCATGGTCTGCACCGTGACCGCTACCGCGAGGTCCGGCGCCTACCAACTCACGAGCACCTACCTGACTGATCCGGGCCGCGACAGCGTCGTGGTTCACACCGAGTACAAGCCGCTTACCGCCGCGGCCTCGCGCTTCCGGCTCTACGTACGCCTTGACGCCACGGTCGGCGGCAACGGCGGCGGCGGTGCCGGCAACGGTGGTGCGGACTCCGCGACGATCGATACCACGACCGGCTCGCCCGTCCCTGTCTCGTACGACACGAACACCCAGACGAACGCGGCCAACCGTGATTACGCGGTGCCGTCGTTCCTCGCACTGCGGGCCAGCCCGCCGTTCACGGCCGCAAGCTCCGGTTTCGTTGGTACGGCGAGCGACGGGCTCACCGAACTCGACGCGAAGCACGGCGTTGACCCGTCCTACACCGAGGCTGTCGGAGGCAACGTCGAGCAAACCGCCCGGCTCACGCTCGACAAGCACGGTGCGACGACGCTCGCTCTCGGCTTCGGTACGACGCAGGCCGCCGCGGTGGCGACCGCTGGCGCCACCGTCAGCAAGCCGTTCGCTTCGCTGGTGGGCAAGTACCGCTCGGGGTGGCTGAGCTACGACGGCGCGCTCCGGCCGCCGTCGAGTGCGCTGGCGGGTCTGACCGCGGCGCAGCAAGCCGCCGCGGTCCGCGACTACTACGTCTCGGCCAACGTGCTGAAGGCCAGTGAGGACAAGACGTTCGCTGGCGCGATCGTGGCATCTCTCGCTTCACCGTGGGGGCAGTCGGTGAGCGCCGGCGACCCGAACAATACGTATTTCGGCTCCTACCGCGAGGTGTTCTCCCGCGACCTCTACGAGGCGTGGACCGGCCTTCTTACCGACGGCGACCTCGCCACGGCGCGAGATGCCACCCGGTTCCTGTTCCTGCGACAGCAACTCGCGGACGGTTCCATGCCGCGCAACTCACTGGTCAACGGCAAGACCGCCCCGGACAGTTTCAACACCCAGCTCGACGAGGTTGCGTACCCGATCCTGATGGCGCTGCAATCAGGGCTGGGCCACGACACCGTCCTGTGGCCGCATATCCAGGCCGCCGCCGACTACCTCATCAGCCACGGCCCCAGCTTCGGCCCAGAACGGTGGGAGGAGCAGAGCGGCTACTCGCCTTCGACGATCGCGGCCGAAATCGCCGGGTTGGTGGCCGCTGGGACGATCGCCCAGCAGCACGGCGATACGGTCGATGCCCGGGTGTGGCTGGCCACCGCCGACCAATACCAGCGCAGCATCAAAGGCTGGACGGTCACCACGAACGGCCCGCTGTCCAGCGACCCGTACTTCATCCGGCTCTCAAAGACCGGCGATCCCAACGCCGCGATCTCCTACAACGTCGGCAACGGTGGACCGACGCTCGACCAACGCCAGGTGATCGACGCCGGGTTCCAGGAACTCGTACGCCTCGGTGAGCTGTCGGCGGCCGACCCGGACGTCGCGAACTCCCTCAAAGTGGTCGACGCGACGATCGAGAAGCAGACGCCAAGCGGCACGGGCTGGTTGCGCTACAACGGCGACGGGTACGGCGACTGCGACGTCGCCTCCGGAAACGACTGCTCCGTGCAGGGCGCGCCGTGGCCGCCAACCGGAAAGGGCACCGGGCACATCTGGCCGGTGCTATCAGCCGAACGTGGCGAGCAGGACCTAGCCACGGGGCAGGCGGCCTCGGCCGGCCAGCTTCTCGCGGCGATCGATACGATGTCCTCGGGCGTCGGCCTCGTACCCGAACAGGTATGGGACACCACGGATGTGCTGGCATCGCCGTACGGCACCGATCCGGCCGTTGCCTCTATCGGGTTGCGCAACGGCCACCCGGACGGCTCGGCTGCCCCACTTACCTGGGGTGCCGGATCACAGGTCCGGCTCACCGCCGACCTCACCGCCGGACGCGTGCTGGAGAAGCCGACGCAGACCGTGCAGCGTTACGTGACCCACACGCAGGGCGCGACGCCGTTGACGGTGACCTCACCCGCTGACCAGACAGCAGCGACGAGCCCGATCGACGTCGCCGGCACTGCCGCGGCCGGTGCGACGATCGACGTGGCCGACGTGGCTACCGACCAGAACAGCGCGACCACGCACGTCACTACCACCGCCGCAGAGGACGGTTCGTTCGCGGTGACCATCCCGCCGGCGGCCGGCAACAACGTGCTGGTGATTACCAGTACCGCAGCCGACGGCGGTACGGCACAGGTCGTACGCAGCGTCGTCAGTGACGTCGTCAATGGCACGCTGCTGTTCGACCAGACCGACCCGACGGGCGACGACAACGGTCCGGGCAACTATGCGTACCCGACCGCGTCCGACTTCCACGCGGGTGCGTTCGATCTGACCGACTTCCAGGTCTACGACACCGGCTCTACCGTGACGTTCCGGGTGCAGACCCGTGACCTCTCGCCGACCTTCGGCAGCCCGGAGGGCGCCCAACTCGTCGACGTGTACGTCCACGAGCCCGGCGCGTCGCCGACGTCGACCGATCCGTCATTCGACGCGCTCAACCCGGAGCCGGCGCAACGTAACTACCAGATCGATCCCGCCGACGCGTGGAGCCGGCTCATCGAAGTGCAAGGCTTTGGACAACGTTTCATCGACGCGAACACCAACACCGTGGGTACGGTAGCGATCAGCGCGAACGCGATCTCGCGCTACATCACCTTCGCCGTGGACAAGGCGGCGCTTGGCGGCACGCCAACGTCCGGCTGGGCGTTCACGGTCACGCTCACCGGCCAGGACGGCTTCAGCGCGGATCAGGCCCGTACGTTCGCCGCGACTCCGCAGCCGTTCAACTTTGGCGAGTGTGCCGCGTCGAGCGCGGACCCGCACTGCACCTTCGATCCCAACCTGGTGCCGAAGGTGATGGACACGGTAGTGCCGTCCGGAGTGCTGCAATCCGACGAACTCGACTACACGCAACACTCCCCGGTCGTACTCAAGGGCGTTGCCATGCCGTAGCGCCCAGATACGGCTCGGTGAACGGTCTCCGGCACGCGCAGCGATCAGGAGGCGGCCTCGGTTCGATCCTGGTTGCTAGCCGCGGGAAGCGTGACGGTGAAGGTAGCGCCTTTGCCGGGCGTACTGCTGGCGGTGATGGTTCCGCGGTGGGCCGCGACGATTTCGCGGGCAAGGGCGAGTCCGAGCCCGTATCTTCGGCCACCGCCGTGCGCACCACGCCCGAATCGGTCGAACATGGTCCGTGCGGTGGCTGCGTCGAAGCCAGTGCCGTCGTCGCGGACGGTGCAGACGACCTGTTTGGGATCCGGGGTTTCGACGTTGACGGCGACGTGACCACCGGAGGCGGTGTGCCCCACGGCGTTGTCGAGAAGGGCGCCCAGCACACGGTGCAATGCGGTTGGTGAACCGATAACGGTGTGCGGGCCGCCGTCCTTGGCGGTTGTCAGTTCGATCTGTTGCGCGGCAGCCCGGTCGCGGTCGGCGTCGACGACCTCGGCCGCGATCTGCGCGAGATCAATGTGTTCGAGGTCGGGCCGGTGCGCTTGAAGCTGGGCCGAGGCCAGTAGGTCGTCGAGGATGTCGCTCATCTGGCGGGTGCTGCGAACCAAGCGAGCGGCGTCCGCGGCCACGTTCGGCTGTTGCTCCGGGTCGAGGTCACGCTCGATCATCTGGGCGCGGGTATGCAGTTGCGTCAGTGGCGTTCGTAGCTCGTGACTAGCGTCCGCGACGAATCGCTGTTGCCGGGCGATAGCGTCGCCGAGCGGCCGAATGGCACGCAACGCAATGATCCGGCCGATCAGCAGAGCGAGCCCGATCCCGACAACGGCCACGGCGGCCAGGCTGCCGAGGACCCGGCGGCGCTGCCCCATTTGGTTGGTCAGATCGAGCCCTGCTTGGACGGTGGCGGCGCCACGCCGCGCGGTGCGCACCAGGTACGTACGGCCGTTGAAGCGAACGTTAGTCGTCAGCGCGGCGGCCCCGCTCTGGACGCGATCGACCGCTCCTGGGTCGAGGGCACGACCGTGCAGCTGTGGCGACGTGTGGCGGCCCAACCCGTCGACCTCGTACACCACGATGTTGGTCGGTGGATCGCTGACCGCGTCCACGTCGGCGATTGCTTCGCGCAGTGCGCGCTGATTGTCGGCGCTTTGCGCGCGATCGATCAAGACGACCGCAAGCGCGCCCAACGCAACCAGTCCGGCGATGAACATCGCAGCCGTCTGAATGGTGATCCGCCACGCGACGCGTCGCAACAGCGCTTGTTCTGGGGTGGCATTGCCGCGGCGCGCGGCGCCACGGCTCACATCTCACCGATCCGGTAACCGATGCCGCGCACGGTCTCGATCACCTTGGAGCCAAGTTTGCGTCGCAGGTAGTGCACGTAAGTGTCCACAATGGAAGCGGATTCCGTACCACGGAACACGCGTGTACGCAGCTCGTCGCGGCTGTGCACGCGGCCCGGTTGCTTTATCAGGACTTGCAACAGCGTCGCTTCGCGACCGGACAGTTCAACCTCCCGACCGTCGGCTCGCCACGCGGTGCGCGTCGCGACGTTCAGCTTTCCGGCGCCGATCGAGATCACGAGATCGCTCGCGTGGTGGCGACGCATCATCGCCCGCACCCGCGCAAGCAGCTCGTCGATCTCGAACGGCTTCACGAGGTAGTCGTCCGCGCCGGCGTCCAGGCCGGCGACGGTGTCCGAGACGGCACCGTAAGCGGTGAGAATCAGGATCGGAGCGTCGATGCCGCGGCCGCGAAGCCGCCGGATGAGGTCAAGGCCGTCGACCGCTGGCAGGCCACGGTCGATGATCATGCCAGCGTACGGACGGGTGAGCGCCTGGTGTAGACCGCGATGGCCGTCGCCGACACCGTCGCTGCGGTACCCGGCTTCGTCGAGCAGCCGAGCCAGCATGTCGCGCAACTCGCCATCGTCCTCGACGATGAGCAAGTCGGGACGGAGTGCCTCGTCAATCAGTTCGGTCACGTGGGCTCACTGGCTGCGGTCACCCGCCGAAGTGGGCGGCGTCGAGCGCTGCTTGCAGGGACTGACGGTAGCCGTCGCTGGTGTACGTTGCGCCGCTGACCGTCGAAATGTTGGCGCTTTGGGCCGTCAAGGTCTCGCGACGCAGAATCGGCAGCGCGTACGAGTTGATCTCCTCGTCCCGACTCGTACCGGTCGGGTAGATCAGCGTCTGGACGTCGGTGATCTTGCCACCGGAGATGCTGACCTGCACCTGGACCGGTCCCCATACGGTGTCGATCACGGCGCCGTTTGCCGTCACACCAGACGACGGATGCGTGGCGCTCGCGTGCGGGGACGCGCTTGACGCCCCAGTCCTCGGATCCGCGGACGGTGGGTTGGTGGGCGTGACCACACCGGGTGCTTGGGTGCCGCCGGCGGCGATCTGCGCCGACGTCGGACCGGACAGGCTCGTCCGGTAGGTGAACAGGAGGACGAGCAGCACGGCCGTCGAGACCATCCAGTACGCGATGCGCCGCATGTCGGTTCGGCTCCTTGGCTACCAGGCGAATCGTTCGAGGTGGATCTGCGCGATCGGCACGCCGACCCGGTCGAGTGAATCGATGACGGCGTCCATCCACGGCTCCGGCCCGCAGACGTAGACGTCGCTGTCGCCGATGTGCGGAACCATCTGCCGCAGTGTCGACGCACCGTCGCGGCATCCGACCGGCAGCCACTGCGCCGGTCCACGCGGCCCCGGGAGGTAGATCGTGGCGACGCCACGTGCTTGAGCTATCGCCTCGATCTCCTGGTAGAAGGTGAAATCGGATGGCGTACGGGCCCGATATATGAGCACGGCGTCACCCGGCCGGTAGTACTCGGTTTCGATCAGCGCACGCATCGGGGTGATGCCGATGCCGCACGCGATGAACGTGAGACGGTGGCGCTGGCGGCGGAGGCCGGTCAGTCGGCCGTACGGCCCCTCGAGCAGCACTCGAGCGCCGACGCGTAGTGCGGGCACCTGCGAACTGCCATCGCCGAGGTGCTTGATGGTGATCCGAAATCCGTCCGGCCGCGGAGCCGCCGACAGTGAATACGGGTGGGCGCGCATCCAGCCCGTGCCGCTGAGGAATCGCCAGTTGAAGAACTGGCCGGACTGCACCGGCAGCCGGTCCAGATCGCGACCGGACAGGTAGACCGACGTGACGCCATCGGTTTCCGGGACGACCGCGGCGATTCGCAGGTCGTGGCGCAAGCTGCGGTAGAGCGGCATGCCGACCCGAAATACCAGGATGCTGCCGGCGGTCGCGATGTAGAGCGTCCACCAGTACAACCGCGCCGGGGCGGTGAGCACGAAGTCCTGACCCGTCCAGATCTGGTGCGGCAGAGCAAGACCAATGCCGAGATACGCGTAGAGGTGCAGCAGGTGCCACGACTCGTACCGCAGCCGACGCCTGGCCACGCGTACCGACGTCACCGTCACGATGATCAGCGCAACGGTCCCGGCGGCGGCCAGCAACATTCCCGGGTACGTGGTGATCAGCCGCCACGCCTCCACCACCACACCGGACCGGTCGGAGCCCGCATATCCGAACGTCACAAGGACGATGTGCAACAGCACAAGGTTGAACGACGTGAACCCGGTGATGCGATGCCACCGAGCCAGTTGATCCTGCCCGCAGACCCGTTCCACCCACGGGATACGCGCCATCAACAGAACCTGAATGATCAACAGATCGGCGCCGACGAGACCGGCCAACCGACCCGCCGACGTCACAGCGCCCGCCCCACCGGTTGTCAGTGCCCGGACGCCGCCGCCATGCACCCACAGCAGGAACACCATGAAGACGCTGCCGCACGCGGCAGCGGCCAACACCAGACGCAAACGGCGCTGCCAGTCGGCCGGATTCGGTGCCGGCACCGGCGGCGGCAGACGCACGGTTCGCTGCGTCGCTGTGCTCATCCGGTGGTCACCACCCCGAGTCTGCCTAGTGAATTGGCTGGTCGCTGCCTCGTCGACTATGACGGACGATTCTCAAACAGCTCTAAGACCGCGCTGCGAGGAAGCCGGTGGCCAAGCCACGGCACCACGGACTCCACACAAGATCAGCACAACTCGGCCGGGCGGTGGGCGGGCTAGCGAATGCGGGAGTGGCGCAGCCGGGCTCGGCGTCGTGTGATGTGCACGACGAGGTACGCCAGCAGCAGCACGCTCGTGGTGGTGTGCCAATTCAACGACCGCAGGCCGGGCAGCGGCACCATCACCGGCTGTGGTGACGCCCAGTCCACGATGCCGGACAGAACGACGTTGACAGCCAGGAACGCCAGCACCCCGTCGGACAGCGCCATCCGCCCTCGTGGCGTCCGCCAGAACGGCGTCTCGACGAGGCTGCCGGCGAGCGTACGCACCGTGCGTCGGCGCTGCGCGAGGTGCGCGCCAACAAGCACGGCGAAGCACGCTCCGGCGAGAACATGCACATCTACGCTCATGTGAACGATCACGAACAACAGCGCGACGCCGAACGAGACGATCAGGCCGAGGTGCACCTGCCACCGTCGGGCGCCGAGCGAGTCGCCCGAACGGGTTTCCAGCGGTGCAACCATCCTGCATCCCTTGTGTGAGCGGGCAGCGTCAGTGTGCTCGATCCGAGTCGGTCAGCCCATCCGGAGAAAACCCCGAACCTGCCCCACAGACTCAGCGCGTTCACAGCGTTATGGCCCAGTTCCGGCACCGCCGATTGCTAAACAGTCCAGAGCGCTTGGGTGGGTGACATGCGTGCCGCCCGCAACGCCGGTAACAGGCCCGCGAGTGCGCCGATGAGCACGGCGGCTGCGAGCCCGCCGGCCCAGGCGGTGGTAGGGATGACGGTGGTCCAATGCTTGGCGTGGGCGTAGACAGCGGTGGCGACGGCTCCGGCGGCGAGGCCGAATGCACCGCCGAGGGCGGCCAACAGCATGGCTTCGAACAGGAATTGGCGGCGGATATGACCTCTGGTTGCGCCAAGGGCGCGGCGCAGCCCGATTTCGGACCGTCGTTCCAGCACGGAGATGATCATCGTGTTGGCGACGCCGACGGTGCCGACCAGCAGGGACACGGCGCCCAAGCCAAGGAACAGCCCGTTGAGCGCGGATTCGGCCGCGGCACGGGCCACCAATGCGTCGGATGGCTGCGACACGTTGACCTGGTTGGGGTGTTCGGGGTTGGCCGTTGCGGCGAGCACGGCATGCACGGCGTCAACGTGGTCGGTTGCCGTACGCAGATAGATCTCGGACGGGTTGCCGTCGAACCGCAAATAGGTGTGCGCAGCGGGGAAGCCGACCAGCACGGCAGAGTCGATTTCTGGCGCGAGCGGGGCGGGCCGCAGAATCCCGGCGAGGTAGAACCACTGGGCGATCATCGGTGTCTGTCCGATTCGGATCCGCTCGCCGGGGTAGAGCCGGTCGATGCCGAGTCGCGCGGCCGCAGCGGCGCCGAGCACGGCGACCGGTTCGCGTGCGGTTGCCGAGTTGAGGAACCGTCCGTACGCCAGCGAGGTGCCGACGACCGCCGGGAGGCCGAGGCTCGTTGCCTGGACGAACAGCGCGTTGGAGTTGACGCTCGGAATCAGCGGGCTGCGGTAGACGTTCGCGCCGCCGACCGTACCCGTGAACTGCACGGCGGTGACCGGCCCGATCCGGGAGATCATGCCGGGCGCGGCGACCGGGAGTTCGGCGGTCTGTCCGCCGAGGCTCTGCCCATTCGTGACGGTGAGCATGTTGGTGCCGAGCTTGTCGATTTCGGCCAGCAGTCCGGCCTCGGACGAGGCGGACAACCCGAGCACGGCGACGATGGCGGCGACGCCGATGGCGATGCCGAGCGCGGACAAGGCGGCACGCAATTTTCGGGTACGTATCCCGATCATTGCCAGTCGGCTCAGATCGGCGAGCCGCAGCCGGCAAGGCGCGAGCGTGCTCATGCCAGACTCCCGCGATAGGCGCCTTGATCGGCGGTGTCGGCCACGATCCGGCCATCGAGCATCTCGATCCGGCGCGGGAGACGGCCGGCGATGCCGCTGTCGTGGGTGACGAGCACGATCGTCGTACCCGCCGCATTCAACTCTTCGAGCAACGTGATCAGCGTCTGGCCGGCGGCGCTGTCCAAGTTGCCGGTCGGCTCATCGGCCAGCACGATGGTCCGTTGGCCGACCAACGCTCGGGCGATGGCTACCCGCTGCCGCTGGCCGCCGGAGAGCTGCGTCGGTTTGGCGTACGGTCGACCATCCAGGCCAACCGCGGCAAGCGCCTCAGCAGCCCGGGTGCGGCGTTGTTTGATGCCCACACCGGCGTAAAGCAGACCGTCGGCGACGTTGTCGAGCACGGTGGCGTGCTCGGCGAGGAAGAACTGCTGGAACACGAACCCGATGCGGGTAGCGCGGAGCGCGGCGAGTTGCCGGTCGGTCAATCGTGCGATGTCCAGCCCCGTGACGGATACTCGGCCGGACGACGGACGGTCCAGCGCGCCAAGCATGTGCAGCAGCGTCGTCTTGCCGGATCCCGACGGGCCGACGATCGCCACCATCTCCCCCCGCGCGACCGTTAGGTTCACGTCGCGCAGGGCGGTGATCGGCGGCCGGCTGGGGTACGTCTTGGTCAGCCGCTCGACCTGCAACACCGTGTTCATGATGCGGGCGCCACGACGTGTTGCCCGGCGGCGAGACCCGACCCGGTCACCGCAACCAGCCCGGTCGCATCGTCGAACAGGCCCGGCGACACGGACACCAGACGCCGCGTCCCGTCCGGGTCGGCCACCTCGATGGCGTAGCCGCCGTCGGCCCGTGCGAGCAAGGTGTTCACCGGCACCGTCAGTGCGTCGTGCACCGTACTTGTCGTGATCGTCACGAGCACCGGCGCCCGGTCCAACCCCCCGGCGGCCGCCGGATCGGACGGCTGGATCGTCACCGGTACCGTCGGGGAACTCTCGCTGCCGCCGGCATTGCTTGACGGAACGGTGGCGACCTTGCCCACCGATGTCACCCGGCCCGGACTGGTTCTGCCACTTGGCAGTGTGATGGTGACCTCGTCGCCGACCTTCATTTCGGATTGCAGGTCGGCGTCCAGCGCCACATTGACGGCTCGCGTCGTCGAACTTGCCCGCATCACCGGCCCACTGGCCGGACCCCCCAGGTTCGCCTGCAGCACTGTGATCCGGGCCGCCGTCGGCAGGAACACCACCTGCCCCAACGACAGCTTGCCGGACTGTGTCACGCCGAGATGCCGTTGCAGCCGCCCGACCCCGGCCCTCGTAGCCCAGGTAAACGTGTTCCAGTCCGACTCCACGTCGGCTCGGTCGACGTACCCCAACGCGACAAGGTCTCGGTTCAGTTGCGCCACGTCGTTGCCGGCGAGCTGCAGGCCGGTCGCGGTTTCGGCGAGCACGCGGTACGCCGGCGTCGACCCGTACAGCAGCACCACGGGTACGTCGTCCACGCGGTACAACACCTGACCGTTGCCGATGACCTGGCCGGGTTCGGGCAGCCAGGTCACCGTACCGGGCATCTGTCCCAGGACCGGATAGTTGCCTGCGTACCCGAGTGTGCCGTTGAGCTGCATCTGCGCCGACAGCGAGCGGCGTGTGACCGTCACGAGCGTCGTTGCCGTTCCGCTGTCGCTCGACACGCTTGCCGCCTTGGCATTGTCGAACACGCCAGCGGATGCGGCGACGACACCCGCCATGAGCAACGCGAGCGCGGCCGCCGCGATCAGCCAACGGCGCCGGTGCCAACCGGAAGGTTCATCGGCAGCGGGCTCGACGATTCCGGACGTGCCGCCTTTCGTTGCCGACGTGATCTGGGCGCTCATGGCAGTTCCTCCCGGCAGAATCCGCGAGACAGTCGTGCTGGCAGTCGCCGTTGCTTGGCGAGCACTCGTTATGGGAGTGGGAGCCCGGCAAACCCGGTGATGGTCATGCATTGGTCGACCTTGGCCAGGACCGCCTGCGAATGGTGGTCGATGCCGGCTTGGTCGTACGGGAAGTGTGGTATGCCTTGGGAAATCACCGGATCGGGCCAGTTGGGCAGGCCGTGCGTACGCAAGCACTGGGCAAGAGTGCGCAGACCACTCATCCACTGCGCAATCACGGCTTGCGAACAGTCACGGGCCATCGCGCACTGGGTTTCTTGTTGCTGCTCCGCCGTATCTCCGGTGACCGGGATCAGGTCACTGCAAGCCTGCTGCGCCGCCTGCAACTGGGTGCTGCTGACCCCGAGTTGCGCCGCGTCTGCCTTGGCAATCGCACCCGGGTTGCCAGGCGGAGGATCGGGGAAGTTCGGCACGCCATGGGCGCGCATGCAACGGGAGTAGCCGACACCGGATGCGGAGTTGGTTGATGTATTCGTGCCGGCCGCTGTCGAAGACGGACCTCCGCATGCCACCGCCAGGATGGAAACGACGGTCGCGGCAACGAGAACGGCTACCGTTCGGGCGGCTCCCGGCCTGGCTCGCCGTGACGAGTGCGTGACACGCGGATCTTCGTTCGTAGCGTTCTTCGCGCGTGCCGGGGTCGGTGCCGTGCTCGGTCGGCGATGCGCAACGGGACGGGTTGATATCGGCTTCATGACTTCTCCGTTTTGACGTGGTGCGTCCGACGTAGCTACTGCCGGTCTAGCAAGGTGTCCGTGACACGAGCCGAACGATGACTGTTAGGCGAATGTCATCCGCGCTGGCGCAGAATGTGGGCGTGCGGGTTCTTGTTGTCGAAGATCACGTTGCACTGGCCAATCGAATCGGCGAGGGCTTGCGCGACGCCGGCTTCGCCGTCGACGTGGTCCACGACGGCCAGGCGGCCCTGGACACCACCATCGGGACCGACTACGACGTAGTCGTGCTCGATCGCGATCTGCCGAACGTGCACGGCGATCGGGTCTGTCGTCGCCTCGTCCGTGACGGGTCGCCAAGCCGCATCCTGATGCTCACCGCCGCCACCGATGTCGAGGACCGCGTCGACGGTTTGGAGATGGGTGCCGACGACTACCTCGGCAAGCCGTTCGCCTTCACCGAGCTGATCGCCCGGATCCGCGCTCTCGGCCGGCGCGGCCCAGGCTCACCCGCGGTCGTGCAGCGCGGTGATCTGGTCATCGATCGGGCACGACATCGCGCGAGCCGTGCGGGCGTCCCGCTGACGCTGACCCGCAAGGAGTTCGGCGTGCTCGAGTGCCTGGCCGACGCCGACGGCGCCGCGGTCAGCGCCGAGGAACTGCTGGAACACGTGTGGGACGCGCATGCCGACCCGTTCAGCAATACGGTTGTGGTGACCGTCGGTCGCCTGCGGCGCAAGCTCGGCGACCCGCCGCTGATCGAGACCGTCATCGGCGTTGGCTACCGGCTATGAGGCGCCACCTCAGCGCCCGATCGCGACTGACGCTGCTCTACACGTCATTGTTCGCAGCGGGCGGCGGCGCGCTGGTGTTGATCACCTATCTTCTGGTCGCGCACGCGTTGCGTGGCACCATCACTACCACGCCACCGGCGCCACTCCAGGACGCGATCGCGCGATGCGTCGCAGCGGCGCAGAACGCGGGTAGTGACTCGGTCGCGCTTGCCGAAACGAAATGCACAGACATATATGCCAGCGGAGTCCTAGCCGGTGCTTCGGCACAGCGCGCTACCACACTCAACCACTTGCTGGCCTACTCGCTGCTCGGCCTCGGCTGCGTGATCCTGCTGGCCGCGGTGGTGGGATGGATGGTGGCCGGGCGCATCCTGCGGCCGGTGCGCCGGCTGACCGCGGCGGCTCGGACGGCAAGCGAACAAAACCTCTCCCAGCGCCTCGCGCTGCAGGGACCGCACGACGAGCTTCGTGAGCTGGCCGACACCTTCGACCTCATGCTGGAACGCCTCGACCGAGCGTTCACCAGCCAGCGGCAATTCATTGCCAACGCGAGCCACGAGCTGCGCACGCCGCTGACCGTGATGCGGACCGCGACGGATGTCGTTCTCGCCAAGCCGCAGCCCACCCGCGACGAGTTGTTGTCGATGACCGCCGAAATCCGCCAAGCCACCCAACGCGCCGGTCGGCTGATCGACGCGCTTCTGATGCTCGCGCGCAACGAACAGGCACGCGCCCTCACCGACCCGCTGGACCTCGCGGCCGTTGCCGAGGACGCGCTCGACGGACGTACCGCCGACGGCATCACCACGATCACCAACCTCGACACGGCTCCGGTGACGGGCGACGCCGTGCTTCTCGAAGGATTGGTGAACAACCTGCTCGACAACGCTGAGCGCTACAACACCACAGGCGGCACCATCGAAATCTCGACGACAACTCATGGCACCACATCTGTGCTCCGCGTGGTCAACACTGGAACGGTCATCCCCGCCGACAAGGTCGACCACTTGTTCCTGCCGTTCACCCGGCTTGACGATCGCGTGCGCCACGACGGCTTCGGACTCGGTCTTGCCCTCGTCTCCTCGATTGCGTCGGTGCACGGCGGCACGGTGGACGCGGTTGCCGTACCAACTGGTGGGCTTGACATCAGCGTCCGCTTACCGCGACGCGCAAACGCTCTCGCCCCAGCGTCACCCGTGAGCTAAGCCGAGTCAGGTCGTGTCAGCGCGCTCCCACGGATGCGCTGACACGACCTGATTATCTCGTGCTGGTTCGGCTGTTATGAGATGGTGAACGACGCGGACAGATCGACGTCGTACGGCGTCGTGTCGTTCTTATCGAGCTGGACTATGTAGTTGCCGGGCTCCACGGTGGGCGGGCCGGCCGCGTTGATGTCGCCGTTGCTTTCCGCCAGCGCAGATGCCGGGAACGACACGTGCACCACCTTTGACTCACCAGGGTCGAGCGTCACTCGCGTGAAACCAACCAGCCGTTGTGGCGGCACGACCACGGCGCTGACCGGCTGTGCGACGTAAATCGGCACGATGTCGGTGCCCGACCGGGAGCCCGTGTTCGTCACCGTGAACGTGACAGAAGCGTTGCCGCCGCGCGGAATCCGGGGTGTCACCGACAGATTGGCTGCCTGGAACGTGGTGTAGGACAGCCCATAGCCGAACGGGTAGAGCGGGTTGTAGGCGTGTCCCTGTCCCGAACCCGTACCCGGCAATTGATCGAAGACCTTGGGCTGATCGCCGAGTGGCGACGGCGCCGATCCGTCGAAGTCGCCACCGACCGTCGCGGCGTCGGACGGCCAACTCACCGACAGCTTGCCGCTCGGATCAGTCTTGCCGAACAACACATCGGCGACCGCTTGTCCGGCTTCCGTGCTGCCTTGATATGCCATCACGATGGCCTTCGCGGTCTTTGCTGGACCGAGGCCGATCGGCCGACCCGCGATAACAACCACAATTACTGGCTTGCCGGTGGCCTTGAGCGCCGATATCAGCGCCTGCTGGTCGGCAGGCAGTGCGGGTGCGGGATTGTCACCCAGGCCTTCGGCGTACGCCTTCTCGCCCACCGCAACGACGTACGCGTCAGCGGAGTCCGCGTCGGCAAGCGCGGTTGCCTGATCAGGCGCGTACACGGCGGCTGGATCGTCGGCTTGGACGCCGTGCAGCACTGTGGTGCCCGGCGGGATCTGATCGGCCGGCCCCATGCAGCACACGTGTCCGGCGCCGAAGACGCCTTGCCAACTGACACTCCAGCCACCGAGTTGGTTGGTCATCGAGTCCGCGCTCGGGCCGGTGACCACGACTTTGCTCGTCGACGGCAACGGCAGCACTCCGCCATCGTTCCGCAGCAAGGTGATCGACTCCTGTGCCGCCTTGAGTGTCTGATCGCGACCAGCGGTCACCGCCGCGTCGGCCGCGCTCGCATCCACACACGGCTTGCTCGGATCGCTCACGCACGGCTGGTCGAAGAGACCGAGCTCGAACTTCATCGTCAGGATCCGACGGACCGCCTCGTCGATGCGTGCACGGGAAATCTTGCCGGTCCCGACATCCTGCAGAATCGCGCTCTGCCATTGGTCGGGGCCGAACACCTCCATGCTCATGTCGACGCCGGCGTTAACCGCGTCGGCGATCGCGCCGGCCAGGTCGCCAGTGATGTGGTACGCGGTCTGCAGCGCTGGTACGTCCTGGTAGTCGCTGACCACGACGCCCTGGAACCCCATCTGCTTGCGCAGAATGTCGGTCAGCAAGTAGTGCGACGCGGTGGCCGGAACTCCGTTGATCGACCCGGAGTCCACCATCACGGCTTGGGCGCCCGCGTTGATCGCACCGTCGTAGGACGGCAGGATCATGCTCTGGAGGTAGTTCAGCGGCAGCAGTGCTTCGTTGCGATCGTGGCCGTTGACCGATTGCGAATATCCGGCGAAGTGCTTGACGGTTGCCGCGACCTGGAGGCCACCACCGCTCGTGCTGGCCTGCAGCCCGGTGACGTTAGCCGCTCCCATCGCGGCCGAAAGCGCCGGCTCCTCGGCCCACGTCTCATACGTACGACCCCATCGGTTGTCCCGCGCCAGATCCTGTACGGGTGCGAAGTCCCAGTTCCACCCGGTCGCCCGCAGCGCATCCGCGGTCATGGTGCCGCCCGCCTGGGCAAGCGTGGGATCCCACGTTGCGCCCATCCCGATCGACTGCGGGAACAGCGGCGCCTGCCACGGGTGGCCAAATCCGTGTACGGCGTCGACGCCAAAGACCAGCGGAATGTGCAACCGCGAATTCGCGATGGCGAACTGTTGGATCGAGTTGTACTCGTTAGCCCAGTCCAGCCCCGTGTTGCCGGGTCCGCCTTGGCCGGTGGTATCGATCGGGTTGTTCGTGCCGCCGGCGAGCACCGAACCGACATGCTGGTCGATCAGGACCTTCTGCATGCAGACGGCGTTCGGCATGTTGAATCCGTTGTCGCCGCAGCGCGTTCCGTCGGTGTCGGTCAGCGTCGTCACCAGCTGCTGGTCCATCTGGCCGACCTTCTCCTCCAGCGTCATCGCCTTCATGAGGGCGGCGACCCGTGCGGACACCGGCTTACCGGGCTGTAGCCACGGTGCCACGAGTGGACTCACCGCAGCGGCACTGCCGGCAGCAACGTTGCTGCCGGCCGCAACGCTGCCGGGCACGCCGATCCCAACCGTCGCAACGACGGCGGCGATCACCGCGCTGCGACCGATGAAACGTCTGACATGGACTGCTCCGAACACGACATGACCTCCTCGGTCAGTGCAGACGAGAAAGGCAGGGCGGCTGGACCGCGCTCGTGCCAACACGCGCCGGTCCACGTCTCGCGCCGGGCCATCACGGCCGCGCAAGAGCTCTACTCGGGCGCCTCTCGTCTCTCTCCGGTTGAACTTCCGGGGGACAACTCAGTCAACTCGGCCGTATTCAGCTTTAGTTCGCAATACTCATAGTGTCAAGTACTTCGATGTCTGATGGCCCGTTTCCGCAACCCGTACAATCTGGTTGCACTGTCCAATGTAGAGCGTAGAGGCGGCAGATGTGCGCTGCTCACGGCGATGATTACCGGTCGTGCACCCCACTTGAGTGGTCCGATGGGTCAGCCACGCCGGTGCCGATGGCGCGCAGTATGGTCATCGACATGGCGATGCCAGTCAGGTAGCGCCGGATCTCGAGGTTCTCGTTCGGGGCGTGGTTGGCCTCGTCGGGATTGCCGATCGGAATCCCGAGGCTCGCGACGCCAAGCAGCTGGGTCCAGACGTAGTCCGGCAGCGTGCCGCCGTAGCTGGGTACCAGCAGCGGCGCCTCGCCAGTGACGTCCTGAATCGCCGCGGAGATGACGGGCGTGTACGGGTTGGTCAGCGGCGTACGTGACGGAGGCACGGCCATCTCACGTGTCACCGTCACCGACGGAGCGTGGCGGCCGAGATGCGACTCGATCGCCGCGAACACGCGCTCGGGGCTTTGACCGGCCACGAGTCGTACGTCCAGCCGCGCACTGGCCGTGTGCGGAATGATCGTGCGGTTCAGATCGCCGGTGGTGATTCCGTTGATGGTCAGCGTCGGGATGCTCGCCAGGCGCTCGAAGTAGCTGAGGTTGCGATAGCTGGGATCCATCGCCTCCAACCCGATGTCGGCCAGCACCGCATCAAGATCAGTCGGCAGCCGTTCGAACGCGGCCGCCGCCTCGTCGGGGATCGGCTCCACGCCGTCATAGAATCCGTCGATCGACACAGATCCGTCGTCGCTTCGCAGCGATGCCAACGCGTTGACGAGGGTGACCGCGGGATTCGGTGCGACGTTGCCGAAGTGACCCGAGTGCAGCGCACGATTCGCGCCGTGGGCGTCGATGCGTACGCCCAGAACGCCGCGTACGCCGTGCAGGATGCACCACTGGCCGGAGTCGTGGACCGGTCCGTCGCTCCAGATCACCACATCGCACGCGAGCCGGTCGCGATGCCCTCGCACGAGGTCGGCCAGGTGGGGACTGCCGACCTCCTCCTCGCCGTCGAGCAACATGATGACCGAGCATGGGTACGTCGCGTCGCGCTCGACCAACAGACGAAGCGCCTGCAGGTGCGCGAAGTGCTGGCCCTTGTTGTCGGCGGCGCCGCGGCACCAGATCCGCCCGCCGGCGATCGTCGGCGAATACGGGTCGGTGCGCCAAAGCTCGCGTGGCCCTGGTGGCTGCACGTCGTAGTGGCCGTAGATCAGCACCGTCGGCGTGCCGGGCGGACCCGGCCGCCGTCCGACGACGGCGGGACGACCATCAGTGGACAACACCTCTGGCGTCAGACCGGCGAGACGCATCTCGGTCACCGCCCGATCGGTTGCGTCCGGGAACCCGTGCCCCGTCGCGCTCTCGCTCGGTTGCCGGAGGTAATCCAACAGCCGGTCGAGCACGACGTCTTGGTCCTTGGCCACGAGAGCAACCGTCGGATGACCTACGTCCACCATGTGTCCTCCTCCGCGCTGCGCATTACATGTGGCGCCATCGGTCCATACCCGTGCGACCGAGCCGAAACAAGCCAAGCGAACGGCCGGACACCGCGTACCGTACTGCACCGTTAGGCGTGCGGTCGGCGACGGCAGCCGCCTGCGCGCGGTCCGCGGCACAGCGGCGACTTCATGGCTGGCGGTCGCGCAGCGAGGTCGGGGACACGAACGGTTGGAGTGGGCCGTCGTCGACCGTTCCGGGCAATCGCCGCGCCATCCCGGCGAGGAGGTCGGCGACCTGGACCCGCGGATCGTCCCGGGAGTCGACGGTTACCAACCCAGCAAGCGGCGACAAACTGGCGGCCAACGCCGCCTGGTTGGCGCCCGCCGTCGACACCAGGGCCAGGTCGGCACCGGTCGGCAACGTCGCATCCTCGTCGGCACCCGCTGGCGACTCGTCGGCGACCGCCAGCAACGACCCGGGTCCGTCGGCCAACACCTGCTGGAGACGGCGCAACCGGCCCGCCGTCAGGGCACTCTGCTCGTCGTGGATCACCAAGACTTGCCGGTGTCCGCCGCTCCAGAAGAGGACGGTCTCGGCCAGCGCCGGCAGCATCGGCTCCAGTGGTGGCGGGATCGACCGGTCGTTGTCACTCAGCCGGGTCAGGACGGCCCACACCCGGGCACGGCTAAGCGCGCCAAGGACTTCCTCGGCAGGCGTGCCGAGCCCGCCTCGCACCAGTGCTTCCCGTTCCTCGAAGAACCGCTCGAAGACCTGCTGATCCGGTTGATGCCGCCGTTTGAGCCGTACCATCTCGACGAAGGTCGCGAGGAACATGGCCCAGTCGCAACCGGCCGTCCGCCCGGCCCGGTAGAGGGCGAGAGCGGCCGGACGGCGATCGAGGGTCAGCCGCGTACCCGCTGCGTAGGACGGCTCAGCCAGCAACAGGTCGACAATCCTGGTGACCAGGAAATACTCCTTGTCGACGAGGTGCACGTGCGCCCGGCCGCCGAGCGCACTGAGGAACCACTCCAATGCTTCAGCTGCCGTTGCACTGCGGAGGAACTGCCCGGACTTGAACTCGTTCGGCGAGCAGCGGAACCCAGACCGCAGTGTCGTGATCAACGCACGTGCCTCGTCGATGGACAGATCGACGCTCGCGTGCGTAATGACTGGCGTCGCCGGATCGAGCAGGTTGCTGCCGGAGAACCCGGACTCGTCGCAGGCGATCTCCACCACCGTGCCCGCCATGGCGGCCGCCGGCGGCAGGCCGCCCTGCAGCGGCAACCTCATTCCCAGTCCCCCGCCATGGCGACCATGTTCGCGCGCTGACCCGGACCGCGACCACCGATTTCTGCCCGGGCCACCAAGGGTCGCTAGCGCGTGAGGGATGTCAGGTTCACTCCGCTGGAGATCACACCTATATGGCTGAACGCCTGCGGGAAGTTGCCGATGAACTCGCCGGTCGCCGGATCGATCTGTTCCGGGAAGAGGCCGAGAGAGCTCGAGCGAGCGCACAGTGATTCGTAAAGTTCGGCCGCCGCATCGAGGCGCTGTTGCCGGGCCAGATTCTCGACGAGCCAGAAGCTGCACAGCAAGAACGCGCCCTCGTCGCCGACGATGCCGTCCGGGGACTCCTTGTGGAGGTACCGATAGAGCAGTCCATCACCGGCAGACAACCGGTCGGCAACTGCGTTCGCGGTGGCCACCATCCGCGGGTGGTCGGCCGGGATGACGCGCCGCAGCGGCAGGGCGAGCAGACTCGCATCGAGGAGGCCGTCACCGTCGAGGTGTTCGCTGATGGTGTGGGCGTCCTCGTTCCACGCCTCCTCCACAACCGCGTGACGAATGCGTTCGGCTGCGGCACGCCATGCGGCCGTATCGCCAGGCAGGGCGAGGCGCTCGGCGATGCGGACCGCGCGGTCGAGCGCGACGTGGCACATGCCAGCCGAATACGTGAACGCACGACCGTCGCTGCGCACTTCCCAGATGCCCTGGTCCGGGTCGTGCCAAGCATGCGCGGCGCTGTCCGCCAGCGCGGCAAGTCCCCGCCAGAGGTGCCCTTCGATGGTTCCGCCGCCGCCGACCCACTGGTACGCGCAGTCGACGACCTCGCCATATAGGTCGTGCTGGCGCTGGTCGGCCGCACCGTTGCCCCAGCGAGCCGGCGCCGACCGGCGGTACCCCTCGAGTTCGCTGTCCTGCCATTCGTCGGGCACCTGCGCACCATCGACGGCATACATGATGCGTGGCGGCGGCCCATGCTCGAAGGCGTCGAGAACCCAACCGAGATATGCGTTGGCCTCACCGCGGAATCCGATGCGTCGCAGCGCGTAGACCGAGTAGGCGGCGTCACGTACCCAGCTGTAGCGGTAGTCCCAGTTGCGTACGCCGCCGATGGGTGCCGGCAGGGACGAGGACGGTGCGGCGACGAGCGAACCGTGCTGCCAGTGGTCACAGAGCTTGAGCGTGATGGCGGCACGGCGTACGAGCGGCTGCTCGAGGCCGTCGTACTCGAATCCGGTCATCCACCGCCGCCATGCGTCTGCCGTCGCGCCCAGCATCTCGTCGGTGTTGAACCGGTGATGGCGGTGTGGGCTCGACCATGACAGGACCACGTCAAGCCGGTCCCCGGCACCGAGCGTGTGCACGGTGCGCAGACCGTCAAGAGGCCGGCTCGACCGCAGGTGGACGGTGAGCTCAGGGCGCCGCGACACGAGAATCTGCATTCCCCCCGCGGCGGCGCGAATGGAGGCGCCACCGCGCGGTTGCACATCGACGACGAGCTCGACGTGTCCATCGAGGACGGTCGCCGACCGAATGAGTTCCGCACGGTCGGCCGACGAGTCATCGGTGAGATCCGCCCCGGGACGCAGGGCAAACGCGTCGGTCAGTCGTACGAGTCCGGTTGCGCTCTGTATTTCGGTTATCAGCACTGCGGTGTCGGGCTCGTACCGCTGTCGCGCGGTCACCGGATCGGTCGGGGCGATCGTGAAGTGCCCGCCGATGGCGTGGTCGAGCAAGCCGCAGAACACCGGCTCAGAGTCGAACCGCGGCAGGCACATCCATGGGATGCTGCCGTCCAAGCCGACCAGCGCGGCGGTCTCGCCGTCCCCGATCAGGCCGAGATCTTCCAGCGGCAGATATCCGTCTCGGGTGCGGATCGGTCGGAAGGGCGGGTCTGGGTCGAACATCGCGTTACAGCTCGAACACGATTCGTGCGGCGACCCTGCCGGCCTCGATGTCCGCGATGGCGGTGTTGACTTCATCGAGCGGCCGCGTCTCGCGGATGACGCGCGTCCGGCCCGCGGCATGCAGGTCGAAGACCCGACGCAGGTCGGCACGGGTGCCGACGATCGAGCCAACGATGTTCGTGCCGTTGATGACCGTTTCGAAGATCGGCAGGTCGATCTCGTTTTCGGCCGGGAGCCCGACAAGGACGAGCGTGCCGCCGCGACGCAGCGACTGGTAGGCCTGCTCGAATCCCCGCGGTGACACCGCGGTCGCGATCGCCTGGTGTGCGCCACCGAGTTCCTGGATCGCCTTGACCGGATCGTCACGGGCGGCGTTGACCGCGAACTCCGCTCCAAGATCGCGAGCCAGCTGCAGTTTCTCGTCGGTGATATCGACTGCGATGACGCGGCCGCCCTCGATGTTCGCGTACTGGATGGCGAGATGTCCGAGACCGCCGACACCGAACACCGCGACGAGATCACCGGCGTGCGTGCCACCGAGCTTGACCGCCTTGTACGTCGTGACTCCCGCACACGTCAACGGCGCCGCGTCGAGCGGATCGATCCCGTCCGGCACCCTGACCACGTATTTCGCGTATCCCATGACGTATTCGCCGAATCCACCATCAACGCTATAGCCGGTGTTCTTCTGGTTCAGGCACAGCGTCTCCCAACCGGAACTGCAGTAATCACACGTGCCACAGGCGTAACCGAGCCAGGGTAGGGCAACCCGTTCACCGACCGAGATCTCACTGACTCCCGGACCTAGCTCGGTGACAATCCCGACACCCTCGTGTCCCGGGACGAACGGCGGCGCCGGCTTTACCGGCCAGTCGCCGTGTGCCGCGTGGATATCCGTGTGACACAGCCCGCACGCCTCGACCTTGACCCGAACCTGTCCGGGCTCGAGCGGGCGCATCGGCAGCCGTTCGAGCCGAAGCTGTGCACCGAAGTCGTGCACCACCGCGGCACGATAGGCCGCGGTCGTCGTTGCGGCAGATTCGTTGGGCGCGATCGCAGTTCCAGACATGAGACACCGTCCTCCCGACGACACGGGCACGTCTCCCCAGCTCAGGCTACGGCGCGACGCCTTGTAGTCGCGGGCCATCGGCCAATCCCGCGGGTGCCGGTGGAGCGCGCCGCCGACAGCTTCCGGATTTTGATTGGTACCGCCGGATCGACGTCCCGCAGCAGCCGGACCTGCGAGAACAAAGCTTGTACGGCGCGCCGAGGCGGTACGTTTTCCACGGCTGCGGCAAATCGCACGAACCGACGTGTGCGAATGCAGCCCGACAATCACATGGCATGAAAGGCCGCCCTCATGCGTGCACTGGCCGCCTACCCCGATCGCGCCGAAATTCGAATCATCGACGTCGCCGAGCCCGCGAAGCCGACCGGCCATCAGGTCCGCATCGCCGTCCACGAGGTCGGCATCTGCGGCACCGATCGGGACATCGCCGCCTTCGAGTACGGCGAGCCGCCACCCGGTTCCGACCACCTGATACTCGGACACGAAGTCGTCGGCCGCGTCATCGACACCGGTACGCAGGTGACGACCCTACAAGCCGGCGATCTTGTGGTGCTGACCGTACGCCGACCGTGTCCCGATCCCGGCTGCCGCGCGTGCACCACGGGTCGGCAAGACTTCTGTACCACCGGCGACTTCACCGAGCGCGGCATCAAACACGCGCACGGCTACCTCACCGAAGTCGTCCTCGAGGACGAACAGCACATCATTTCGGTCCCGGCACAACTAGCCGACGTCGCCGCGCTGATCGAGCCCTTGTCGATCGCGGCGAAGGCCGCCGAACAGGCGTACGCCGTGCAGCAGCGCCTGCCGTGGCAACCGGAGCGCGGCCGCGTCCTCGTGCTCGGCGCCGGACCGGTGGGCGTGCTCGGCGCCATTGCCATGGTCGTCACCGGCTTCGAGACGATCGTCTACTCCCGCGAACCCGCCGACAGTGTTCGTGCCGACAACATTCGCCGGATCGGCGCGACCTACCTCTCCGCGGAGGACACGCCTCTCGACAAGATCTCCGGCACGGTCGGACCCATCGACGTCATCTACGAAGCCGTCGGCGTGGCCAGTGTCGCGTTCGGCTCTGCCCAGGCGCTCAGCCCGAACGGCCTGCTCATCCTGACCGGCATCCCGGCACCCGCGGCACCGACCGCGCTGCCGCTCGACCGGATCATGAAGGACATCGTCCTCAACAACCAAGCCATCATCGGCACTGTCAACGCCGGCCGGTCAGGATTCGAACTCGCGGTTCGCAAGCTCGAGCAGGCGATGTACCTGGTGCCGGACAGCGTCCGGGCGATCATCACCAATCGCGTGTCGCTCGACGCCGCGCCAGGCACGCTCCGCGAGCCACACGGCGTCAAAGACATCGTCCGGATGAGCGACTGACGCCGCCGCGTCGCCGCGCCGTGTCCCGACGCCTACCCGCCGGCCATCGCCCCGAGGATGATGAACGGCTCCTCCCCCGCGAGCACCCGACGCGGCAGTGCCGTGTCGGGTGGCTCGTTGGACAGGTCCTCTTCGCAGGCGTAGAAGCGCACGAACGGTCGGCGCTGGCCACTGCCGCGGTCACGGATGGTGCCAGCCAGCATCGGAAACTGCGCTTCGAGCGCATCGAGCACGATGCGTTGGGTGACCGGCGTGGCCTCGTCCACCGATCCCGCGGGTATCTCGAGGCGAACTTCGCCGGTGACTTTCGCCAGCGTCTTGAGATGGGCCGGTAGGACCACGCGGATCACGGCAGCACCTGAGCTTCGACGGACAGCACCGCCGGCAGGTCGCGCACGATCGGCGCCCACGAGTCACCGTTATCGGCCGAGTGGTAGACCTGCCCACCAGTGGTGCCGAAGTAGATCCCGCACGGATCAAGAGCGTCGACCGCCATCGCGTCGCGGTAGACGTTGACGTAGCAGTCCGACTGCGGCAAGCCGTTGGTCAACGGCTCCCACTCGTTGCCACCGACGCGACTGCGGTAGACGCGCAACTTGCCTTCCGGCGGGAAGTGCTCCGAGTCGCTCTTGATAGGTACGACGTAGATGGTCTCTGGCTCATGTGCGTGTACGGCGATCGGGAAACCGAAGTCCGATGGCAGGTTACCGCTGACCTCGTGCCAATTCGCACCGGCGTCGTCGCTGCGAAGCACGTCCCAGTGCTTCTGCATGAACAGCGTGTCCGGCCGCGACGGATGCTGCGTCACGTGGTGCACGCAGTGGCCGACCTCGGAGTCGGCATCGGGAATCTCGCCGGAACGCAAGCCCTTGTTGATCGGCAGCCACGTCGTGCCGGCGTCGTCACTGCGGAACGCACCGGCCGCCGAGATGGCCACGTAAATGCGGTCGGCGTGCACGGGATCCAGGATGATCGTGTGCAGGCACAAGCCACCCGCACCCGGCTGCCATTGCGGACCGGTGGGGTGCTGACGCAGGCCGGTGAGTTCGGTCCACTTGTTCCCGCCGTCTTTCGAGATGTAGAGCGCGGCGTCTTCGGCGCCCGCGTAGACCGTGTCGGGATCGTCGCGCGACGGCTCAATGTGCCAGATCCGCTTGAACTCCCACGGCCGGGGCGTGCCGTCGTACCACAAATGCTGGCCGACATCGCCGTCGTACGTGAAGTCGTTCCCGGCCGTTGTCCAGCTCTTGCCGCCGTCGTCGGACCGGTGGATCACCTGCCCGAACCAGCCACCCGACGCCGACGCGTACAACCGGTCCGGGTTGGCTGGCGACCCGTTCACGTGGAAGATCTCCCAGCCCCCGAAGTGCGGACCGTCGACCGTCCAGTCCGTGCGGCTGCCGTCCGAGGTCAACGTGAACGCGCCCTTGCGTGTGCCAACCAGTACCCGTACCCCGCTCATGGTTAGTCCTCTTCCCCAGTCGTGATCTAGTGACGCTGTTTGCCAGCGACCTCAATTGCGGTCACCGCGATTGCTACCACGTCACTCCGACGATTTCGTGCCGGCGCTGCTGCACGTGTGAGCGCCCGTCGGCACCGCACATGAGTACAACCTTGTCAACGCCGACCGACGTTGACTAGGTCTCGGGCGGGTCGAATGTCCAATCGCCGTGCATAGCGCCAGGCCAGACGGCTCGGAGAACCGCTCGGCTACATCATGTCTTCGGCGCTAACCGTGACCGGCAGGTGGCTTTCGGCACACCGCTCATGAATACATGAAACGATCTCGACATGAGGTCCACGTGCCTGCGTGGTCCCGATCGTCCGAGGGGGCGGTGATGAGCCAGGAGCGCCCCAGCGATGGTGCGGTTGCCACGGCCGAACGACGCCGGCTCAGCGGCGGCGCGATCGCCTCGCTCAGCGGGGCGGCATTGCTGGTCATCTTCATGATCCAGAACTCGACCCGCGTGCGTCTTCACTTCCTGGTCTGGGCGTTCACCTTGCCGTTGTGGCTGCTGACGCTGATCTCCGCGGTGTTGGGCGCGATCGTCTGGTTCGGGCTCGGCGTGATGCGCCGGCATCGCCGCCGCAAGGAACGCCGCCAGGCCCGTCGGGACTGAGCAAGGTGGCGGCCGGCCGCTGGTTCGGCGGCCGGCCACCTTTGTCGCTCGGCGTCGCGCTACGGCTGAATGTTCTGGTTGAGGTGGAAGAAGTTGTCCGGGTCGTACGTGCGCTTCACGTCAACCAGGCGCGCGTAGTTGCCGCGGTAGTTGTCTCGGATGCGGCCCTGGTCGTCGCCGGCCATGAAGTTCACGTAGCCACCATCTTCTGACAGCGGCGCCGTGGCGTCGTAGTAGTCGCGTACCCATCCGATGTTGGCCTCGTTGTCGGCGGGCTCCGGCCACATGCCGGCGATCACCGTCGCGAAGTTGGCATCGCGGTAGGCGAACGCGGTCGCGTCGGCCGGGACCCGGTGGCACGCGCCATTGATCGGGTAGATGTGTACGGTCGAGTTCACCGCCGGCACGTTCGGCCCGTGCTGCATGTGCGCGTCGATCATCGCGTCGGTGAGGTCGGTGACGAAGTTGGCCTTCCAGTAGTGCTGCAGCCCCGGCGGGACGAGCGCGTCGAATGCGCTGTTGAGCTCCGGGTAGGGCATCAGGCCGATCATCTCCGCGACCGGCGGTGCGATCGACCGAACTTGCTGGATCAATTGCTCGCCTTGCTCGGGTGGTCCCGACCAGCAGTTGACCATCGCGATGAACGGTTCGCCGTGGCGATTCTCCGGGATGAACGGCAGCGGCGGAGCGATCTGGAATGCCGGGAATCCGCCGTACTGCTCGGGCGCGTCGGCGATGAAGTCCCGGTAGAAGTGCAAGACATCCTGGATGTGGTCAAGCTCGAAGAAGATCGGACCACCGTAAATGTTGGCGATCGGACTGAGCCGAAACTCAAGCGTGGTGACCACGCCGAAGTTGCCGCCGCCGCCGCGAAGTGCCCAGAACAGGTCTTCGTGTTCTGTGTCGCTTGCGATCACCCGCTGCCCGTCCGCGGTCACGACTTCCGCCGATATGAGGTTGTCGCACGACAGTCCCAAACCCCGGGCCAGATAGCCGATTCCGCCACCCAGGGTCAGTCCGCCCACGCCCGTCGTCGAGATGATTCCACCGGTGGTGGCAAGGCCGTGTGCACCGGTCGCGTCGTTGAAGTCGCCCCACGTGGCACCGCCCTCGGCACGAGCGGTTTGAGCCCGAGCGTCCACTGTGACCTTGCGCATGCCTGACAAGTCAATGACCAGGCCGTCGTCGACGGTTCCAAAACCAGGCACGCTGTGTCCGCCACCGCGGATCGCGACCTCGAGACCGTGCTCCCGCGCGTAGATGACGGTCGCTCTGACATCGTCTACGTTCGTGCAACGCACTACCGCCCGAGGATGACGGTCGATCATGCCGTTGTGGACCACGCGTGCGGCGTCATATCCGGAGTCCCCCGCAGCGATTACGTGGCCGGCGACTCGTTCCTGCAGCTGTCCGATCGTCGATCTGGCCATGCTTCACCCCGCCTCACGGCTCCGTGTCGGAAGTTCGTTCAATTCGATCAACGCTAGACGGCGTAGCCAGCCACCTCAGTCGAACGCTGAATGTGCCTGTCGCGTGTGCGTGCGCCGCGGCATCCGGCGCTAAGCCGGCCACATTTGACAACGGTGAGCGTGACCCCCGTCCGGCACATCAGTCACAACGGTGCCGGTCGCGCCAGGCTCGTGATCAATGACGGTTCGCCCACGTGATCTTCGCCAGGTCACCGCCCGGACCGCGCCGAACATGACGCATCGCCGAGGTCGACAGCGGTGCGCATCGTTTAGGACAATGCCAACTCGTGCCCGCTTCAGCGGCTAGCGTGCGCCGGCCGCCGCGCTCGACAAAGGAGACGTCATGGCGAACTTCACCCGAGCCGATGACCTGCAGGGAGCGCACTTCGTTGGCGTGGACCTTCGTGGCGCCCGCTTCGTCGGATCCGACCTGTCCGACATCGTGATGCGCGCGGTTGACGTATCAGGGGCGGACATCGACGCGCCGTGGCTGTTGGAAGGCGAGAACGTCTTGCGCGTCAACGGCGTCGACGTGGCCCCGTTCGTCGACGCCGAACTCAACCGCCGCTTTCCCGGCCGTGCCGAACGACGCGCCGCAGACCCGGACGGTCTGCGCGCGGCCTGGGCGGCGCTCCAGCGCACATGGGCGGAAACGCTCGAGCGCGTCGCGGCGATGCCGGCCGGCACGGTCGACGTTTCAGTGGGTGGCGAGTGGTCATTCGCGCAGACGCTGCGGCACCTGGTCATGGCCACCGACACGTGGCTGGGCCGCGCGATCCTCGGACTCGAGCAGCCGTACCACCCGATCGGGCAACCAAACGCCGGTGCCGACCGGGACGGCTTGGACATGTCAATCTTCGTGACGGGTACGCCCGCATACGCCGACGTACTGGAGGCCCGGGCGGGTCGCGTCGCGATGATGCACGACTTCCTGGCGACCGTCACGTCGGACGAGCTGGCGGTGGCGCGTACGAACCCGTGGGCACCCGATTACCCGGAGACCACCCTGTCGTGCCTCCACACGATCCTCGAAGAGGAGTGGGAGCACCACCGCTACGCGGTTCGCGACCTCGACGCGATCGAGGCAACCGAGGCCTGAGCCGGTGACGCCCACCCGCAGACGCTCGGCGTGGCGGCTCAGCCCTTTACGTACGCGAAACTCTCGGACACCTTGCCATCCCGAACCCGCATCACATCGACGCCGCGTACGTGCCCGTCAGCCCACTCGTACCGCCACCTGACGAACCCCCGGTCGCCGACGGTGACCACATCCTCGATATCGAAATGCGCGTTCGGTGACTGCGCGAAGAAGTCCCGGCACGCCTGAAGTACGCGCTCCCGACCAACATGCCGGCTGCCGTCCGGCGGTGTGGTGTCTTCGAACACACAGTCGTCGCTCCACAGGTCCGCCAACGCGTCTAGGTCATGAGCATTGAACGCGTCGTGGAAGCGCTGGATAACCGCGCGCGTTTCGTCACCCATCTGCATCGTCCCCCTCGGAGAATGGCTTCGATCAACCTTCCGGCCATTGTCCGTTCCCGGGCCGGCTGGATGGTGTGACATGCCGACGATGCCGTGCGGAGCCGATCCAAACCCGCTCACGTCGGCACGTCACCGGCCGACAACCGACGCAGGAGCCCGGGCATCGCCGCGATCTGCGTCACGTCGTCGAGGCAGTCCGGGCACTGCTGCAAGTGCTCCTCGTACGCGTGCCGTTCGGCGGGCGCCAGCGCGCCTAGTACGTAGACGGCCGCATCGAAGCGCCACCGGCGGCACGGCTGGCGTGCGGGACACCACGCCGGCCGCGACACCGACGAACCGTCAGTAGCCGTACCCATTGCCGTCGGTAGCGGAAGCCGTCGGCGCCGCACCCGAGGCGGTCGCCGCCTGCCAACGGAACTGCGTGCCGTCGAAGCTGTCGGTGAAGCCGTTGCCCTTCGCCTGACCGGCGCCGCCGTCGAGGGAGAACGTGTAGAGCGGCTTGCCGTCGAGTGTCACCTGCGTCGGACCGTCCGGCCGCGTGATCGTGGCAAGGGTGCCGGCCACTCCCGTCGCGGCGGTCGGTGTCACACCCTGGTCGACCGTGAGCGGCTTCCAGAAGTGCAGACACGCGTCAAGGCACCGGACCGTACCCGTGCTCTCGACATCAGAGAAGTAGAGCGTTTCACCTGCGCTATCGACCAATGCGGAACCCACTCCGGTGACGTTCCGCATGGACACTGTGGTCGCCGAGCCGCCCGGCGCGGCTGCGCCGGCCTGACCACCGGAGCCGGCCGCGCAACCCGACACCGTCAACACGACGCCGATCCCAGCCAGCGCCATGAGTTTCTGCCATGACATGTGATGTCCTCCGTCTGCGTTGTTTGGTACCTGACCGGTATTACGGCCGCGGACCGTCGACGGGATTCATTGGGCGTCACGGATGTCCGGTCAGCGCTATGCCGGGACGGGTCAGATCGATCGCCGCGATCTGGGCGAGCGGGACCGGAAGCGGGTATGAGGAGATGCCACGCTGGCCGGTGACCGTACAGACGCCTTCCGGGTAGCGCTGTCCGTCGGTGGCGACAACCGTCATCGCGTAGTCGCCGGACTCCGGCGCGCTGGTTAACTCGACCGTCGCCCACGAGGGCGAACCGTTGTAGAGGAAGACGTGGCCGACGACGGCGTTGGACGGGCCGGTGATCGGCACAGCGCGTGGGAACAGCGAGGCAGCCGTACCAACTTGTGCGGCGAGCCGGCGGTCCGCCGCGCCCTGCCAGTACGTGATCCCTGCGCCGGCGGCCGCGGCGATCAGCAACATGACCGCGGCCGCGGCGAGACGCAGCGCGGGCCTGGTTCGCCGAACCGCACCGCGTTCGGACAAGGCGCCGAGGCCGCTCGTACGCGCCACCGCGCCACGGCCGGCGGGCGCCCATCGCCGCCAACTCGCCCACCTCGACGATCGGTCCGTCAACGTGGCGAGACGCCGCGCTACCGCCGCGTCAAAGCCGGCCGGCGGCTCGCGTCGTGGTGCGAGCAGGAGCAGATCATCTGCGACGCGGGTGAGCTCGGTCAGCTCACGCCGGCACCGGTCGCAGTGCGCGACGTGCATCAACGCGAACGCCCGATCGTGTCCGGTCACGGCGCCGGTCGCCAACTCTTCCAGCAGCGGTCGCACCGCCTCGCAGTCAGGTGTCTCGTCCATCGCTCACCTCGAGCTGGTCGCGCAGCCGGGCAAGGCCCAGCCTGATGCGGGTCTTCGCGGTGCCTAGCGGAATCGATTCCCGCTGGGCGATTTCTCGTGCCGTCATGCCGTACATCGCCGCCAATACCAACGCGACGGCCTGTTCGTGGGGCAGGGACGCGAGCGCGTCACGAAGCCGCTGCGCCTCGACGCAGTCGTCGGCGTACCGTCCCGAATCCCCGCCGTCCGAGTTGGCGAGCAACGCCGCCAACACGGCCGGGTCGTACGGCCGATCCCGGGTGACCCGGACCGCGTCGATCGCGGCGTTGCGTGCGATCGACAGCAGCCATGTCGCGACCCCGCCGCGCCGTGCGTCATACCCGCCGGCAAACCGCCAGGCACGCACGAACGCCTCCTGCGCAACCTCCTCGGCGATCGCTGGCACGCCGACGATGGTCAGTGCCAAACCAAAAACGCGCGACTGGTACCGGCGGACGAACGCGGTGGCCGCTTCCGCGTCGCCCGCGGCCATACCGGCGAGCAACCCGTCGTCAGAGACCTCCACACCGATATGTACGGGCGCAGACCGTCAAACGGATCTCGCGAGTGCGAAATCCAAGGGTGTCGGATCCTGCTGCGCTGCGGATGACCTGGGGTTTCGTAGACCGGCGTACGCCCGATCTGCTCGCCACCCTCGCCGACCTGAAGACGTGTTGAATCGCTCACATCCCGGGTGTCATTCTGAGCGGAGATCTCGCTCACCGACCGACAGGGAGTCCCGTGGCCGCACCAGAACATGTCGACGTGCTCATCGTCGGCGCCGGTCTGTCCGGGATCGGCGCCGCTTGTCGGCTGCTGACCGATGCGCCCGGCACCTCGTTCGAGATTCTCGAGGCACGCGGATCGAGTGGCGGGACGTGGGACCTGTTCCGCTATCCCGGCGTCCGGTCGGACTCCGACATGTTCACGCTCGGATATCCATTCCGGCCGTGGACCGGTGCCGCCTCGATCGTGGGTGGCGATGAGATCCTGCGGTACGTCCGCGAGACCGCGACGGCGTACGGCGTGGACGCGAAGATCCGCTACCACACCCGCGTGGCTGGAGCCGACTGGACGAGCGAGGACGGCCGCTGGACGGTGACCGTCGAGGATACGAGCTCTGGCGTTCGGACCACGAAAACGTGCAGGTTCCTTTATCTCTGCTCCGGCTACTACCGCTACGACGAGGGCTACACGCCGGCTTGGTCGGGGGAGGACCTGTTCACCGGTGAGGTCATCCACCCACAGCACTGGCCGGCGAACTTCGACGCGGCCGGCAAGCGGATCGTCGTGATCGGCAGCGGCGCAACAGCGGTGACATTGGTGCCGGCGTTGGCCGAGACCGCCGCGCACGTGACGATGCTCCAGCGGTCGCCGTCCTACGTCGTCGCGTTGCCAGCACAGGACGGCATCGCCGCGTTGTTGCGCAAGGTGATGCCGGCGCACCGGGTATTCGCCGCGGTGCGGTGGAAGAACATCCGGCTCGGCACCCTCGTGTATCGCTTGTTCCGTCGCTACCCGGACCGCGCTCGCGCGTTGCTTCGCCGGGGCGTGACGCGGAGCCTGCCGGCGGGGTACGACGTCGACACCCACTTCACGCCGGCGTACCAACCGTGGGATCAGCGGTTGTGTGTCGTGCCGGACGGCGACTTGTTCGCGTCGATCCGGTCGGGCAAGGTGTCCGTCGTCACCGATCACGTCGACACATTCACGCCTACGGGTGTGTCGCTGCGCTCCGGTCGGACGCTGGACGCCGACGTGATCGTCACGGCGACCGGCCTGAACCTCCTGCCGTTGGGCGCGATCGAGCTGACCGTCGACGGTTCGGCCGTGCACGTGCCGCAGCACGTCGTGTTCAAGGGAATGATGCTCGACGCCGTGCCGAATATGGCGTTCGCGCTCGGCTACACCAACGCGTCGTGGACGTTGAAGGTGGACCTCGTCGCCCGGTACGTCTGCCGGATCCTCGAGTACATGCGGCGCAACGGGTACGCGACGGTCACCCCCCGGCTGCCCGCCGCGCCGATGGCTACCGGCCCGTTCATCGAAATGACCTCGGGATATTTCCAGCGATCGCGGGATCTCCTGCCGTTGCAAGGCGACCGTGCACCGTGGCGGCTACGACAGCACTACGCGAAGGATGCGGCGCTCTTCCGCGGCGCCGTCCAACGCGACGGTCTGGAGTTCGGGCGGCTGGACGCGGAGATATCGGTCGCGGCCGCGCAACGCTGAGATCCGACCCGAGTCCGCGTCGATGTCGGCGTCGATGTCGGAGTCGGCGTCGCAACGTGCCGGCCGATGTCGACGACGAGGCGCTACCGGCGCTCGACGAACTCGACGAGCTTGGCCAGCGCCATGGTCATGCCCGTTTCGTTGTCGGTCGGCGGAATCTTGTCCGGCACACCGTCGTGGACGATGAGAATGTCCGTTCCGCCGTCCGCGTCGCGCAGCGTCGTCGTCATCGTCATCTCGCCCGCCAGTTCCGGATCGGCAGACTCGAACCGTAGCGCCTCGACCACTTGCTCATCGGGTACGAGTGTCACGAAATGCCCTTGGTACGTGTCGGTTCGGGACGTCGACTTGCCGGTTCCAGTCGGCTCGTCGTAGGTCAACGACACGCGAAACGCACCGCCCTCGCGCGCATCGAACTCGTGCACCTCGCTGCTCATGCCGGCGGGGACTCGCCAGACTGCGATCGCGTCGGGATCGATGAGCGCCCGGTAGACGGCGTCGCGGGCGGCGTGCGTGTGGGCCGATACCCGGGTGGCGTACATGGCAGTCGACCTTATTGCTCCCTATCCATGAGCGCAGGTCACCGTTGGCCGTTCGGGCCATGTACCGGCGACGAACGTACGAAAGGTTGTCACGGGTGTGGTTGGTGAGGAAGTTGCCACCGCACGGGTTCCCGGACAGTTGCATGGCCGTGACGCACGGTGCACGGTGACGAAGGGCCGGCGTTCGACCCGAACTGTGAGCCCGCCGGTTCTCCGGGGGTGAGGGCATGCCGATTCGTCTGTGGGCGACGGTATACGCCTGCCTCATCGGTGCGGCTTCGGCGATCCACGTGTGGTGGCAACCGGCATCCTCGGCCGCGGTCGTCGTCGCGGGAACGGCCACCACGGCGGCGGTAATCGTCGGCGTGCGCGCCTACCGTCCGCGGCACTCGGCCGCGTGGCTCTTGCTCGGCGCGGCCGTGTCGGTGAACGCGGCCGGACGAGTCGTTTACGACGCGTTGCCAGGCGCCGACGGAACGCTGAAACCATGGTCTTGGATCGTCTGGATCATGAACCTTGTCGTGATCGTGCTGCTCGCCAGTGGCGCGCTACGCCTGGCCCGCTCGACGCTTCGCGGTGCGCCCGCGGCCATCGACGCAGCCATCATTCTTCTCGGAGCCGGACTGCTCGCTGGCGTCCTCATCGCCATCCCGGACGCGGGCGGCCCCGGTGTCGGCGATCTGTGGCGCACCGTCCGGGTCGGCTTCGTGTTCCGCGACGTATTGCTGCTCGCGATCGTCGTTCATCTGGCGACCGCGCTGCGGTGGAGTCGGTCGCTGGCGTTCCTGATGGTTGGCCTGTCCAGCCTCGTCGGCTACGACGTGCTGGTCCGCGTCGGCCGCATGCGCGGCGACTGGTGGCAGGGCACCGCGTTCGACCTGCTGTGGATGGTGTTCTACATCGGCGTTGCGGCCGCCGCGCTGACTCGATCGATGACGACCGTGGGCACCCCCGCGAACGACACTCGGCAGGTCGCGTCGGTCCGCATCGGCCTGGTCGCCGTGCTCGCGCTCATCCCGTCCGGTGTGTTGATGCTTGGCCTCTTCCAGCGTCCGCCGTGGTACCAGCCGTTGATCGTGATCGCGGCGACGTTGATCCTCATCCTGGCTCTGGCGCGCATCGTGGTCGTCGCTATCCAACTGCAGCGACAGGTCAAGGGTGAGCGCGTCCTGCGCGAGGCCGTCACGGAGCTCGCCGGGCTGACCGATGCCGCAGCGGTCGCACCCCTGTTGGAACGCGCAGTTGGAGCACTGCTCGGTCCGCGGGCACGCTACACCGTCGCGATCGAGCCGACGCGTGATGCGGCACCCGACGCGTACCCCGCTGGGGTCGTTCACCGCACCGGCGGCGATCCCTCGACCGCTTCGATGAACGGGTACGGCGGTGCGCTCGCGATCCCGATGCTCTACCCGCCAGCGCCAGACGTCACCGAGTCCCACCGCCAGGATGCCGACGGGAACCACCGAACCGGGCCCGCACCGGACTCCAACGCCGCGCTCGTGGTGCACGCCGACCGAGCCTCGCTGGGCACGATGCGACCGCGGCTGGAAGTGCTAGCCGCCCAGGCGGGCTTCGCTCTCGAGCGCATCAGGCTCAACGAAGACAACGTTCGCCACGGGCGCGAGTCGTATTTCCGGACGCTCGTGCAAAACAGCGCGGACGTCATTTTGATTGTCGAAGACTCGGGCCGGATCAGGTATGCGAGCCCATCTGCCGAGACCCTGTTCGGCTCGATGCCGCTGATCGGTTTGTGCGTCAACGATCTTGTCGCTCGACCGGATCGCGCGGCCGCGCGTCGCCTGCTTGCCGACGCCCGTAACACCGCGGCCACGGGCGCACCCACCGGTACGGACGCCGGCACCACCCACTCTGTATGGGGTGGTGATTGGCTTGTGCACGGCGTTGGCGAGACGCCGGCTCGGGTCGAGGTGTCGTGCCGCGATCTCCGGCACGATCCGTCCATCGACGGGCTCGTGCTGACCCTCCGCAACGTCACCGAACAGCGCCGGTTGGAAAGCGAGCTGGAATACCAAGCGTTCCACGATCCGCTGACCGGACTCGCGAATCGTGTCCCGTTCAGTCAACGGCTCGCCGCCGCCATGGACCAGGTCGGTGCGAGGTCCGACCTGACCGCCGTCCTCTACGCCGACATTGACGACCTGAAGCTCGTCAACGACGCGCTCGGCCACGAAGCAGGCGACGCCGTGCTCATCAACGTCGGCGATCGACTGCGCAGCTTCGTTGACGAGCATGGCGGTCCGAGTGCCGGCATGGCCGCACGGTTGAGTGGCGACGAATTCGCCGTACAGCTCGATCACGTCGCCGATCAAGACGCGGCCGACCGTGCCGCGGCCCATCTCGTGCAACAACTAGGGCAGTCCACGTCGGTCGGCGGCTATACGGTGACGTGCAGTGCAAGCGTCGGCGTTGCCACCACCGCCGACGCGGCGGCCGGACCGGACCTGCTGCGCAACGCTGACTTGGCGTTGTACGCCGCCAAGCGGGTCGGCAAGGGTCAGTGGCGGCACTACCACCCGGCGATGCGCCACGCTGTGATGGCGCGGCTGCAAGTTCGCACCTCGCTGGAGCGGGCCATCGACGAAGACGCTCTGATCGTCGAATACCAACCGATCGTCTCGCTTCGCGACGCGGAGACCGTCGGTTTCGAGGCGCTGCTGCGCTGGCAGCATCCCACCCGCGGTCGGCTCGCGCCGGCCGACTTCATCGACATCGCCGAGGAGTCCGGCGTGATCGCGACAATCGGCGAGTGGGTGCTCGGCACCGCCATGCGCGACGCGTGCGCGTGGAACCCCGGCGGCGACGGGCCGTACGTTGGCGTCAACGTGTCGGCGCGCCAGTTCCGTACGCCCGGGTTCACCGCGACCGTAGAGCGACTGCTCGCCACCACCGGACTGAGCCCGCAACGACTGACCTTGGAGATCACCGAGAGCCTGCTACTGCGCGACGACCACGGTGTCTGGCAGGACATCCACAATCTGCGCCGCGCCGGTGTGCGGGTGGCCATCGACGACTTCGGCACCGGCTACTCGTCGCTGAGCTATCTGCGCGATGTGCCGCTCGATGTCGTCAAGCTGGACAGGTCCTTCACCCAGTCGATGGCCACGTCGTTGCAACAGCGCCAACTAGTCCGAGGCATCGTCGGGCTGGCCGACGTGCTCGGGCTGGAGGTCGTCGCGGAGGGCATCGAGACAGAACACGAACGCGAGGTCGCGGCCACCATCGGATGCGGCTACGGCCAAGGGTTCCTCTTCAGCCGGCCGCTGCCGGCGGAGGCAACGCGGCATTGGTTGACGAGGCGGCACTCCCCTGCGCAACGCAACCTTCATCCGGCCCGAGCCATGGCGAACCACACGCGGCCAACGCCGCTGTCGTGAGCCATCGGATCAGACCGCGTGCCGGACTTGGCCGGACTTGGCGCGCGCTCGTTGACCTTGTAACGCATGTGCGGTAACCCGCGGCGAATAACAGCCTATGCGTTACACGACCGCGGATCTTGGACCGACATCCACGAGCTGGAAAGCCGGTTGCCACGTGATATCCCGACACGCGACGCTGCCCGGAGTGGACAGCGTGGAAATGCATGCCGACCAGTTGAGCGTGCCGCCGGCGACGGCTCGCGCGTTGGTGGACGCGCAGTTCCCGGCGTGGCGCGGGATGCCGATCCGTGCCGTCGCCTCGCACGGCACGGTCAACACTATCTTTCGCATCGGCGACGAGTTGTCGGCGCGCTTTCCGCTGCAGGGCACCGATGCCGACGCAACGCGGCGCTTTCTCGCTGCCGAGGCCGACGCCGCCCGCGAGCTCGCCGGTCGCACGCGATTCGCGACGCCGGAACCGGTCGCTGTCGGCGAACCCGGTGCGGGCTATCCGCTGCCGTGGTCGGTGCAAACGTGGGTACCCGGCGTCACGGCCACCGACCACGACCCGGCCGATTCGGTGGTCTTCGCACGCGACGTGGCCGAGTTCATCCACGACGTACGAGCCATCGACACCGGCGGCCGTACGTTCTCCGGGCATGGTCGTGGCGGCGACCTTCGTACCCATGATGCGTGGCTGGACACCTGCTTTCGGCGCAGCGCAGATCTGCTAGACGTTGCACTGCTACGGCGAATGTGGACGCAGATGCGAAAACTTCCGCGTGGTGGGCCAGACGTCATGACCCACGGTGACCTCATTCCCGGCAACGTACTCGTCAGCGATGGGCGCCTGACCGGCGTCATCGACGTCGGCGGTCTCGGCCCGGCCGACCGTTCGCTCGATCTCGTGGCGGCTTGGCACCTGCTATCCCCCGTGCCGCGCCGGGCGCTTCGCGACGACCTCGGCAGCGACGACCTGGAATGGGAGCGCGGCAAGGCGTGGGCATTCGTCCAGGCGATGGGGCTCGTCTGGTATTACGTCGACAGCAATCCGACGATGAGCCGGATGGGCCGCCGTACCCTCGACCGCATCGTGGCCGACGAGGTCGGGGCATAGGCGACCGATCGCATCGTGGCCGGCGAGGTTGTAGGGCTGGCACGTGCCGGACGGCACCGTTACGGATCCGGACTCTCGCTCGCGCGAACGAGCCGCATACCGATGCGTTGCGCGGCCGCGCGGACTTCCGGGCTCTTCAGGATGCGGTAGGACGCCGGAATGGCGGTGAGCTGCTGTGCGTACCACGCCGGATTGCTGGTGCTGCCGACCAGACGCGTCGTGCCGTCGCCAAGTGGCTCGAGCCGCCCGACGGCACGCGGCAGGTAGCGCAGCTCATCCATCGGTGCGTCGATGACGATCTCGGTTTCGAACTCCCAGCCGACCGCGAGATGTTCCTCGAGCATCGCGACCGGATCCAGATCGGCGGGCTGCTCGAACGAAGCGTCAAGCAGGTCGACGCTTTGTACGCGATCAATCCGGTACGCGCGCCGCGCTCCGGTTTTCGTGTTCCGGCACAGCACGTACCACCGGCCGTGCCGCACCACCACGGCCCACGGCTCGATTTGCATCTCCCACTGCGAACCGGCCTCCGACCGGTAGCCGAGCCGGACACAGCGACGGCTCGAGCAGGCCTGCACCAACGTTGTCGTGGTGGCCGGATCGGGTCGCGCGGCGCTGCGGTCCGGGGCGGGTGCTGTGGTTCGGCGTACCGCTTCGGCCTGGGCAGCGACCGCCTCCGGGAGCGCGCGAATGATCTTGCCAAGCGCACTGCCCACCAGGTCGGTCGGATCGCTCGCGTCGTGGTGGCCGTCGAGCACGGCCATCACCACGCCGAGCGCCTCGGCGGCGCTGAACATCAGCGGCGGCAGCCGCAGCCCCCGACCCACGCGGAAACCGCCGTAGGGGCCGCGAGTCGACTCGATCGGGATGCCGGCCTCGCGCAAGATCCCGACGTAACGTCGCGCGGCACGCTCGGAGACGCCGAGCTTGTCCGCGAGCCGCTCGGCGGTAATGCCGGGGCTGCCCTGGACGAGTTCGAGGGCCATCAGCGTCCGTGCAGTGGGGCTCGCGTCGGGTCTCATGGCTCGCCGCCAATCCGGAAGTGAAACGTCCGGAACGGACCTTAGCGTGCGGGCATGACAGAACGCATCGCCCGGCGGCACTGACCGCTACGGCGGCGACGCCGGCAGCGCCCCACGCGGAACCTGCGTGGTCAAGCAGAACGGATGCCCGGCAGGGTCGAGCATCACGCACCGCCGATCCGGCGCGGGCTGCACGCTAGCGGGTACGGCACCCAGCCGCCGCGCCTCTGAAGCGGCCATTTCAAGGTCATCGACGGCAAGGTCCAGATGGATCTGCTTCGGCACGTCCGGCGCCGGCCATGTCGGCGGCTCGTAGTCTGGGGTGACCATCGCGCCAAGCGTTAGCCACTCGGTGCGTACGAGGACGGTCGTCTCGGTCTCGTAAACGATCTCCCCATCGAGCATCGCTGCCCAGAAATCCGCGAGCGGTCGGGCATCGGCGCAATCGAGTGTCACGACTCCATGACGAGCGACTCCCATCCAGGCACCGTAGCGCGGCAGGATCGTCAGAAAGCGGCGGCCGCGAGGTTTGTGTCGTCACACCGACCACGCTCGCCGCGGTGTCGAGGTTCACGGGTACGCCGGCGAGAAGGGAACAACGAGATGGACGTTCTTCGCACCGGACTCGGATTGGTCGAATCCCCGCGATGGCATGACGGTCGACTGTGGTTCAGCGACTGGACCGCTGGCGAGATCCATGCGATCGACGACACCGGCGCAAGTGAGTTGATGGTCTCTCACACGTCGCTGCCGCTGTGCTTCGACTTCCTGCCCGGCGGTCGTGCGGTGCTCGTCTCCAATCAGGCGATGGCTCTGCTGAGCGTCTCTGCCGACGGCGGCCTCGCCGCCTACGCGGACCTATCCGGACTGAGCGGCATTGGATTCAACGACATCGTGGTGGACGGCCGCGGCAACGCGTACGTCAACAGTCCGAATTTCGAGTTCACCGTGGGACCGCCCGACAGCGTGGTGCAGCCGGGCTTCGTGGCGCTCGTGACACCTGATGGCGTCGGTCAGATCGTTGCCGACGACATTGCTTTCCCCAACGGCATGGCGGTCACCGCCGACAACCGAACGCTGGTGGTCGCCGATTCGTACCGGCATCAGCTTGTCGGGTTCGACATCGCGCCGGACGGCAGCCTCAACGGTCGACGGGTCTGGGCCGATCTCGGCGAGGCCGCGCCGGATGGCATCTGCCTCGATGCCGAGGATGCGGCGTGGTACGCAGACGTGCCGCACGAGCATTGCGTACGGGTGGCCGAGGGCGGCCGCGTGCTCGACACTGTGCCACTCGACCGCGGCGGCTTCGCGTGCATGCTGGGTGGACCGGACGGTCGGAGCCTCTACGTGGTCGCGGCCCGATGGCCGGGCATGGCCGGGCTCGGCGGCAGCGCTCCGTGGGAGGGGCAGGTGTTGCGTACCACGGTCGAGGTTCCCGGTGCGGGATGGCCGGGTAGACATGACACATGAGCTATCCAGAACCTCAGTACCTGGGCGACGCCGGCGAGCTCAGTGCGACCTACCGCCCGGACGGCCACCACCCGGACCTGGAATATCCGAACGGCGGAACGCGCGTGCAGTACCTCGCGACCGGCGCGTCAACCGGCGGTCATTTCGGGCTCTACCGCTGGGAGATGGGACCGAACCGCAGTGGTCCCGATCCCCACTTCCATCGCTCGATCACAGAGTCGTTCTACGTCCTCAGTGGCACCATCAAGATCTACGACGGTTCGACGTGGATCGACACTGGGTCGGGCGACTTCGTACACGTGCCTGAGGGTGGTGTCCACGGGTTCCGCAACGAGTCCGGTGAGCCGGCATCGATGTTGTTGCACTTCTCGCCCGGGGCGCCACGCGAGGGCTACTTCGAAGGCCTGTTGCGCATGTCGCAGATGTCGGATGAGGAAAAGGCCGAGTTCTTCCGGGAACACGACACGTTCTGGCTCTAGGCCCCCACGTTATGCGCCTGGCCGAGGTGGGCATCCGGTCCGGTGACGCGCCGGTGCCACCGGACGGCCCCAGGGTCCGGTGACGCGACGGTGCCACCGGACCCGATCGACTGATCGGTCACTGCCCGAGCGCAGCGGCCGCTTCGCAGATGTTGATCAGCTTCGTGAAGGCCTTGTCGAATGAGGCCTGCGACGAGAAGTCGCTGTTGTTGACCTTGTCAAAGTCGTCAACACACGCCTTGTACTGCTTCATCTGATCCTGCAGATCGGCGATCTGACCGTCGCTGGTCTGCTTCTGCGCCGCGAGGGCATCGTTCGCTGACTGCAACTGTGACTGCAAGTCCGCGAGCTTCTTGTTGTCGGCGGCCACCGTGGCGGCGGAGCGCTTGTTCGCCGATGTCAGAGAGTTGTTCTTGTTCACGTAGAGCACCGCCAGGCCGGCGGCCGCGAGCAGGAACACGACGGTCAACACGGCGAAGACGATCGTCCACGCCGAGCGCTTCTTCTCCGGCGCCGGAGCTGCGCCCGGCAGGCCCGATGTCGGGAACTGCGAGGTCGGATAGGTCACCGCCGGCACGTACCCACCTGGCGACGCGTACCCCGGCGGTGCCGGCGTCGGCACGCTGGTCGGCGCACCGGACGCGGGTGCGGCGGATGTCGGCGCTTCGCCGTAGCCGGGCGGCGGCGGGACCGTGGCTGGGTAGGCCGGCATTGGCGGTGGCGGGTAGGCAGGTGCCGGTGGGTAAGTCGGCGTTGCCGGGGGCACGTACGCCGGAGGCACGTACGCCGGCGGTTCCGGCGCCGTGAACGGTTGCGCCGGCGGCATCGCAGCAGTCGACGGCATCGCACTCGGTGCGGGCGGCGTCGGGTACGCCGGCGGTACCGAGATCGTGGTGGGTGGCACCGGTGGGACCGAGATGGTGGTGGGCGGCACGGGTTGTGCTGGTATCGGCGGCGTCACGAACGTCGGGGCGACGTCGTATGTTGGTGCCGTCGCCGGAACGGTCTCGACCGGCGGCGTGAACGACAACGGCACGTACGGCGAGTCACTCGGCGCCGCTTCTGCCGACGCGTAACTCGGCTCCGCCGCGGGCGCGTCAAACGACGGTGCGGCCGGCTCGATAACTTGCTCGACTACTGGTTCGGCAGCCGGCTCGACAACCGTCACAGACTCCGCTGACCAAGCAAACGCCGAGGCCGCGACCGGCTCGGTAACCTGCTCGACTGGTGGCTCGGCAGCCGGCTCGACCGTTTCCTCAACCGCCACCGACTCCGCCGACGCGGCAAACGCGGACACCGAAACCGACTCAACAACCGGCTCGACCGCCGGCTCAACAACCGGCTCG
>DATFRR010000009.1:0-39626 GCA_035263025.1 Micromonosporaceae bacterium | reverse complement strand
GTACGCGACGATCTCCTGCCCGAGATCGTCGTGCGGTGCGCCGACGACGGCCGCCTCCCGTACCGAGTCATGCGCAAGCAACGCGTCCTCGACCTCGCCGGCGCCGATCCGGTATCCGCCCGACTTGATGAGATCGACGCTCGCCCGTCCAACAATGCGGTGCATTCCGTCGGCGCCGATCGTCGCGATGTCGCCGGTTCGGAACCATCCGTCGTCGGTGAACGAGGCGGCGGTCGCGTCCGGTCTGCCGAGATAGCCCTCGAACAACGATGCCGTGTGCACCTCCAACTCGCCGAGCCCGTCGGCGGACGCGGCATCCGAGGTGGCGGTCGCGTCGGAGGCGACCGCGGCCGCCTCCACCGGCGCCAGCCGAGTGCGTACGCCGGTCAGTGGCAGACCGACCGAGCCGGGCCGCCGTTCGCCGTCCGTACGCGTGCTGCACGTGATGAGCGTTTCGGTCATCCCGTACCGCTCAATGGGTTTCTGGCCGGCGAACACCGCAAGTCGATCGAAGACCGGGCGGGGCAGCGGCGCGCTGCCGGACACCAGCAACCGGGCGGCGGACAGCGCGCGGGCGGCGTCCGGCTCGGCGCAGATCCGGGACCACACCGTTGGTACGCCGAAGTAGAGCGTGCCGCGTGCGGCCGCATACGCATCCGGCGTCGGCCGCAGCGTGTGCACCAGCCGGCAGCCGTGCCGCAACGGACCGAGCACGCCGAGTACGAGGCCGTGCACGTGAAACATCGGCAGCCCGTGCACCACCGTGTCGTCCGCCGTCCATGCCCACGCATCCGCGAGCGCGTCGAGGTTCGCGGCGATCGCGTCATGGCCGAGTTGCACGCCCTTCGGCCGACCGGTCGTGCCGCTTGTGTAGAGCACGAGGGCGGTGCCGGCGGTCGGCGCCCGCGCGGTTCGCGTCGCTCCACCAACATCCACGGGTACGGGCGAAGCAGCGCGGCCGTCGTCGCGGATCAACAGTGCGGCGCCGGAATCGGCCAGCATGTACGCGATCTCCGTGTCACCCGCGTCGGCCGCCAACGGGACGACCGGCACACCGGCGATCAACCCAGCCACGACGGCGATGACGGTAGACATGGTGGCTTCCGCGCGCACCGCGACCGCGGGTGCACCGGCGATGCGCGTCGCAAGCGCGGCAGCCGCTTCGGCAAGCTCAGCGCGTGACATCGAGGCATCGCCGATCGTCACCGCGTCCGGCCGGTCATTTGTGTCGACTCCGGCCGCCGCGTCGCGGAGTGCCGTCAGTGGATGCACACGCTCAGGTTAGGCGGACCGAGTACGCCGGATAGGGTCGGTGTCGCTGGCGAAGTTCGATCGAGGAGGACCGCATGGCCGAGCGTCTAGACGGGACCGTTGCATTGGTGACCGGCGCGTCCAGTGGCATCGGCGAGGCGACCGCGTTGGCGCTCGCCGCGCAGGGTTCGGCCGTCGCATTGGCGGCGCGGCGCGTCGAGCGGCTGGATGCATTGGCCGCGAAGATCCGGTCGGACGGCGGGCGTGCGCTGGTGATCGAGGCAGACGTGACCGACGAGGCCCAGGCGCGCGGCGCGGTCGAACGTACGGTGACCGAACTCGGCCGTCTCGACACACTCGTCAGCAACGCCGGCGTGATGCTGCTCGGCCCGGCCGTCGGTGCGCCGCTGCACGAGTGGCAGCGGATGGTCGACCTCAACGTGCTCGGCCTCCTCTACTGCTCGCACGCGGCATTGCCGCATCTGCTCGCGGCCGCCGAGGACTCGCCGCGCGGCGTGGCGGACATGGTGAACATCAGCTCGGTGGCCGGTCGCGTTGCGCGCAACGGCAGCGCGGTTTACAACGCGACAAAGCATGGCGTCGGTGCGTTTAGCGAGGCGCTCCGGCAGGAGATCACCCGGCGTTACGTACGGGTGTCGTTGGTGGAGCCGGGCGGCACCGATACGGAACTGGCCAGCCACAACCGTCCTGAGGTGCTCGAGTCGATCCGTGCCCGGTTCGCCACCATCGAACGGTTGCAGGCGCAGGACATCGCCGACGCGGTGACCTATATCGTGACGCGGCCGCGACACATGTCGGTCAACGAGATCCTGATCCGTCCGACGCAACAGGATCAGTAGTGTCGCAACCGCCGGTCCCGGACGACGCGGACGCGTACGAATCGGCAGCCGCACGCGCGGACGCCGATATGAGCGTTCCAGCGCCGGAGTGGTCCGATCAGGGTGAGGCGGCGGTGCGAGTGAGCACCGTCGAGCTGTTCTTCGACCTCGTGTTCGTCTTCACAATCACTCAGCTCACCGCCGTATTGGTGGCGGACACCACGGTCGTCGCGGTCGTACAGGTGCTGCTGATGCTCGGCGTTATCTGGTGGATGTACGGCGGGTATGCCTGGCTCACCAACGCTGTCGTCCCGAGCAACACGATGCGACGCGGCCTGCTCGTGGTTGGTATGGCCGGGTTTCTCACGATGGCATTGGCGATCCCGCACGCGTTCGGCGCCACGGGTTGGGCATTCGGGATCGGCTACTTCGTCGTGAATCTCGTGCATACCGGGCTGTTCCTCTTGTCCGCCGGCTCCGGCGCGGTGCGTGCGATGCGTTTCCTGGGTCCGCTGAACATGCTCACCGCCACGCTCGTGTTGGTCGGCGGGTTCACGCCGACACCTTGGCGCTACGCGTTGTGGGCGGTCGCACTCGGTGTCGAGATCGCCACGCCGTACCTGTCGCCGATCGGCGGTTTCACGGTCTCGGCCGGACACTTCGTCGAGCGGCACGGCCTGGTCATCATCGTGGCGCTGGGCGAGTCCGTCGTCGCGATCGGCGTTGGCGCGGCCGGCTTGCACCTCGACCTCGGTGTGCTCGCCGTCGTGATCTCCGGGCTGATCGTGGCGTATTTTCTCTACTGGACATATTTCGGCGGCGACGAGGTGCGCGCCGAGCACGCGCTCAACTCGATCACGGATCGGCACCGGCGCGCCCGGGTGGCCCTGCAGGCGTACGGATATGCCCACTACCCGATGCTCGCCGGCATCGTCGCGGTCGCCGCCGGCGTGAAGAAGGCGATCGGGCACGCGTACGGTCACGTCAGCTTCGCACAGGCGCTCGCGCTCGGCGGCGGCGTCGCGCTGTTCCTGGCCGGTGATCTCGTGTTCCGTCGGATCCTGCGCATCGGTCGGCCCGGGTACCGGTTGCTCGCGCTGGCCGGCGCGCTCGCTTCCGTACCGCTCGGTCTCGTCAACGCGGCCGCGCAGGTCGTCGTTCTGATGTTCGTACTCGCCGTACCGCTGTCCGTCGAGGGCTACCGCCAAGTCAAGGCGGCCGGTGTCGGACGCGTGATCTGGCGTCGCTGAGGCCGCGGCGAGGTCACTCGTCTTCCGGTTCGCACTGGCGCCCGGTTGGTAGCATCGGCTGCTGGGACGCGGGGTGTCCACCTCATACTCGCGGATCCCAGGAGCGGCTGCCCCGACGGAGCAACAGTGAAGGCGGAGCCGATGTTCAGGTCGCGTGTGGTCGTCGTCGCGGTGCTCGCGATGGCGGTGAGTCTCACCGCAGGCTGCCGGTTCGACGCGTCGTCCGCGGCGCCCGCGAACGCGACGGTGCCGAAGGTCACCGGAATGCGGCTGTCCGCCGCCGAACACGCCCTGTCCGGCGCCGGATTCCGTGCCATCAAGCCGATCGACGACACCGGCCGTGACCGCGTCGTCGTCGACCCGCAGAACTGGGTCGTGGATGCGCAGACACCGCCGGGCGGCAACACCGCGTCGACCGCTTCGACAGTCACGCTGAAGGTTCGCCGGCCGAGCGACGGTGCCGGTTCGACGACCGTTACCAAGGGCGTCGTACCAAATGTCACCTGCATGAACCTGCAGGACGCACAGGACACCTTGCAGAAGGCCGAGTTCTTCAACCTCGCGTCGGTCGACGGGTTGGGTCAGGGTCGGCAGCAGATCCTCGACCGCGACTGGGTTGTCACGAAGCAGTCGGTCGCCGCCGGTACGCATGCCGGGCCAGTGACCCGCATCGTGTTGACCGCGGTGAAGTACGGCGAGTCGACCGGCTCGTCGGGCTGCAAGAGCTGATCGGATCCGCGATCGGCCGGATCGACGCGGCACGCATTGATGGGCGTTGCTAGCGTACCCACCATGGGAGCGACCGCGGATCGGAAGCCGACGCTCATCCTCCTGCATCCGGCCGGCCGCGGTGGTCGTACGTGGCGCAAGGTCGCACCGCTGTTTTCGGACGCGTTCGACGTGCTGACGCCCGACCTGCCAGGGTTCGCCGACCGGCCCGGTCCGTTTCGCATGTCGACCGCGACGCGCGAGATCGCGGAGGTGGCCGCCGCGCACAATCCGCCCGTCGCAATCGTCGGTCTGTCCCTCGGCGGTTCGGTCGCCGCGAGCGTCGCCGCCGAACACCCGCACCTCGTCAGCCGACTCGCGATGAGCGCGCCCGCCATCCGATCCACCGGTCACGAGCGCGTGATCCGCTGGTACCGGCGGGTGCCCGGCTGGCTGGTCCGACGTGTCACGGACCTACCGGACCGCGCGGCGTGGCTCGCATTGGTCGACGAACTCGTCGCGACGGATCTGACCGATACGCTGCCGCGGATCTCGGCACCGACGCTCGTGTTGTGCGGCAGTCGGGACACCGCGAATCTCGCCGACGCTCACCTTGCCGCGGACACCATTGCAAACGCTCGGTTCCTTCTCGTGCCGCACATGGGTCACGCCTGGCCGGTCACACAGCCCCGACTGTTCGCGAAGATCGTCACACCGTTCCTGACAACGTCCGCGCCGGCCGACCGCGGCTGACAGCTCTCGCGGTTGACGTCTCGCGGTTGACGGCGGCCGATCGCGGCTGGCGGCGGGTCGCGCCAAACAGATGCGGTGTACGGGCGTGATGCGGTGTGCCGTCAGTCCGCTGGGCCGCGCGGACACACGGCCGGCGGGAAGGGTCGCAGATCGGTCGCGCGAATCGGCAGGAACGCCGGCGGCTGATCGCAGCCGCCCGTACGGCGCCGGTTGCGTGCGATCGTCCACGGATCGCGGCTGCCGCGCGCGGCACACGCCGCGCCATCGGCGTGGCGCGCCCGTGCGGCGGTCAGCGTTTCCGCTAGGGAGCCGTCGGGGACGGACTCCCACATGCCGGCCGTCCGGCGCCACCACGCGCCGTCGAACCGGACGAACGACAGGATCTCGGCGGACACGGGTTCGACGAGACCGGCACGCCACCGCTGCACCATGCGATGGTGTGACAGCGTCCTGGTCGCGGGCGTCACGCGACCGGTCTGCGCGTGCACGCCGGCCGTCGAATCCGTCGTGTCCATACCTCGACGATCGCCGACGACCTGCGGCGATACCAATGCGTGTTACCGAACCGTGACGGCTTTCCGGATAGGTTCACCCATCCGGGGCGCAGCGCCGAGGGCCGGACGTACTAGGCGTTGTCACTCTACGAATTCAGGCGCACACGAGCAGTAGTTTGAGCTCGTACTCGCTATGTGCGGATCACCATCCGGTCGACGCGGAAACGCCATCCACGCATCGGCTCCCGCCAGTGCAGGTCGGCGAGCGCGTCGACGGTACCGGTCGCCAACTCGAAGGCGTCGTAGTCGGCGGTCGCCGCGGCGCGCGCCTTCATCATGAGGATGGCCTGACCAGCGGTGTTGCTCGTGGCCCAGCCCGGTCGCCGGGCGATGTGCTTGGCGGCCACCGCGCCGTGGGTGGTGTCGAGCCTGACGTGTACGGGATAACCGCAGTGCCCGTCGGCGTTCGTGACCGCGATGCGCGCGCTGTCGCGTTCCCGACGACGCTGCCGTAGCCGGAAGACGCGTTCCCAGACTCGCAACGGCGGCGACTCGATGACGACCTCAACGCCGTGGCCGTGTCTGCCGGCGTCGCCCGACACCGCCACGGCGCGGAGCACGTCGGTAAGCGTGCGAAGATCCCGGCGGGTGAACGTCGTCCAGCTCGCCGACACGTTGTCTGGCACGCCGATCATGCTGCCCGCAATCGGAATCCGGCGCCATGACCGATCCGCTGAAATCTGCGGGTACCCCTGTCGGACGTCGCACCGGCCGCCGTGTCGAGCATTGTCGGCAGCGGCGGCCGGTGATCGCACCGATCTAGAACCTGCGGTCTAGAACCTGCTGTTTAGAACCTGCGGTTCAGGATCGTGACGAGGTATTTCGCGAAGTGTTCGTGCTTCGCGTACGCGGACGGGAACGCGCTTCGCTGCACCATCTGCGCGGCGCATGTGAGGCAGCCCCACGAGCGCTTGTAGTGCAGCAGCACTCGGTAGAACGCGGCGGCCGCGTACCGAGGGTTGGTGATCTGCCTCGGCGTACCCCAGCCGGTCGACGGGCGCTGTTGGAAGATGCCCAGTGAGTCGTGGTCGACGGCGTGCCGATAGTTCCTGAGGTTTGACTCTTGAAGCGCGGTCGCCATGGCGATGGTTTGGCCACGAAGCGAAATGCCCATCTTGTGGCCCTCGAAGACGACGGCCCACGCGTTGGCCACCTGAGCCGACGTCAGGCCCCTGATGCGGAGGGGTGGCGCCGGCTTCTTCGGCGCCGGCGGCTTCGGTGGCGCCGGGCGCGTCAGGCTGCGGTTCGCCCGTGCGTCGGCGTTCAACCGAGCGGTCTCGAGGCTAGTCGCAGTCATCTGCGTCTCAGCCGATGCGGTCTGTGGATGCATGGAGATCCCGAGTGCCGCGGCGCCAGCCGTTGCGGTGCAAAGAACACCCAACGCAATGCGATGGATCAACGTACCGGGGGCGCGGAGGGATCGGCGATGTGCCGGCAAGGTCCGTTTCCGTTTCTGTTGACGATCCGCACCTGGGGGAGAGGTGCAGGCGTCGACCGTGCCTGGCAGGTCTCTGACCTGGCAACACTACGGACGGTAATTGTGACTGCCGTCACTCGTGAACGAGCACGCGGAGGCTAAGTCCACATCAAAGTGGACATGTCGTAAACGCTATGGAGACACAGCAAACGCACCGTTCATCGAACGGTGCGTGCTGCGTCGCCCCCACGACGCGTACGCGCGCTTTGCTCGCCCCCCGACGGCCGGACTCACGAACCCTTGCCGGATCATTCGTGGTCTCCGCGCTGCGTACGGAAGGTAACCGTAGCAGCACTTGCCGTGGTCGACAACTCGGTGTGACGAATCGACTACGCAAGTGCGAACACCGCCCGATTTCGGGTGCGATACCCGTTAAACACGGCGACGACGCGGGCCCCGGACGTCACGCGGACCTTGCCAGTCACGCGGCGCCCAGGGCCCATTCCCCATCACGACCCGCCGGACCTTCCCTGTCAGGCGGGCTGCCGGGGTGGGTACCCGCGTCCGTGGGCATCACACCTACTGTGGCGCAGCACACGTTTCGTTGCGCGCGACGACCGACCGGTCAGATCTGTTCGGCCATCGCGGCGCGGATCGCGTTGTCCACATCGGACGTACTGGTCGCGAGGTTCTGCACCGAAATCGTGCCGGAGCCGAACTGTACGATGCCGGTGTTGAACAACGCCACGGCACGTTCGCGATACTCGGCGGTGTCGATGTCGCGACTCTCCAGGAACTCCTGCACGGACGACAGCAGACGCCGCTCGATGACCTGGTGGAACTTCACGACGTCACGCCACTGGAAGTAGCTCATCGTCGGCGGGCGTTCGACATACCCCTTCGGATCGGTGTGCACGTTCGCGGCGAGCTCGCGCAGGCTGAACGACGCGCCGACGTCGCGCTTGGTGTCGCGGGTGCGCTCGAAGCTCGGCAGGAGTAGGTACAACGGGCGCTTGGCGAGTCGCGCGAGTCCACCGGGCGCACGAGCCAGCTCGGTAGGCATGCGCAGGGCGCTGCGTCGGAACGCGCGCCAATAAGCCGGTAGGCCGGACCCACGCCGCAGGTCGCCGACCAGGAACGCGTCGCGCGTCTGCGGCAGCGCCCACGATGTGAGTTCGAGGTAGAGCGCGCGGCCCTGAATGCCGACGTGGATGAACATCGAGGCGACGATCTCGCCATCCCAGGCGGTGACCTGACAGACGATGTAGTGCCGATCGCGGTCGCTCGCGTTGTCGAGCAGGCTGTTAATTGCGATCGCGTCGGCCGTGCCGTTGTCGATCTGGTCCTGGGTCCGGCCGGCGGTCAGCTTCCCAGTGCGGTAGCCGCCGACGAACGCGGCGTCGTAGACGCGGAGGTGCGGCAGCGCGAGCTCGGTGTCAGTGTCCCGGACCAGCTTGCTCATCTGCTCGCGGATGTGGTCGACGAGCACCACGGTGCGAAACGGCGGCTCGCCGAGATCCTCGGGGAGTGGGTCTGGTGGGTGGTCAACGGCCAGATCCGCCTGATCCTCCGGCGCCTCACCGACCCGGCGTAGGCGCTGCGCGAACGACCATGTGCGCACCTCGACGCCGCTGCCCACGAACGGCCGGTAGCCGGAGAAGACGGTGATCGGCCGGTACTGATCGCGACGGATCCGCTCCAGCCGCGCGCGATAGATCCGCTCCTGCTGCGGATTGGCCGGGATCCGGTCGATGCAGATCTGGCGGACCACCGCGGCGACCGACACGATCGCGATCAGGCTGCCGAGTGTCAGCAGCACCTCGAGTCCAACCACGCGGAGGTGCGCGAAGTGCTGATCGAGGATCCGTCGCGCGAAGTAGAACGCCACGCCGATGACGAAGAACCACGGCGCGATCAGTCCCGCGGTCAGCCACCGGAATCGGCGCCGCAGGTGGGCACGTTCGGCGAGGCTGCCGCGCGTGCGAATGTAGGACATGAAGTCCTTCAGCAGCCGCCAGAATCGCTTGATGACATACCAGTCGATGACCGCGCTGATGGTGATCGCGGCCGCGAACAGGTCGTGATAGATCCAGTAGGCGATCGCCACCACCACGAGAACATGCTGCGCGTGGTCGATCCACGCCGCGCGGCGCGCGTGGACGAGCACCGGGATGAGGTCGTATCCGTAGGACGGCGCGACCTGACGAGATCGCGCGAGATAGACGTCGCACACCGCTCGTTCGCGATATTCGTGGTCGACATAGCAACCGACACACATATGGCGGGTCGCGGAATGTGGCAGCGTCCGGTTGCGTACCAATGGTTCGTCGCTGACCCGATCGAGCAGCTCCGAGCGCAGGTCATCCCGCGCGCTCGCCTGCCGAGGGATGGTCACGCGTGTCCTCCGCCACCTATGGCGTTGTCGCTCATGAGTGTTGGCAAGATACCGCCGAACCGGCCGTTGTCGGTTTGCGCCGCGCCGCTTTCGTTTGTTGATAGGCGATTTCGCGTACACCAATGTGGACAATTACCGTAGATGTTGGCAATTAGCTAGTCATCCGTTGAAAAGCATCAGTCAGAGATCTGACGGGAAACCGACGAAGAGCAACTGCACCGGCGTACGCCCGTCGGCACCGTCCGGTTCGTCCGCGGTACGACGCACATGGCGACGCGTCAGGCGCTCGACGTCCTCCGCCCACGATGCGATCTCGGCCGCCGTCATCGAGGCCAGATGAGCATGCACGGTGACGGCGGCTGACCAGGCCGGCGTACGTGTCGCTCGTGCGATCGCCGCCGAGGCCGCAGCCAGCAGCTGATCGTCGCGTTTCGACCGGGCGCGCAAGCGGGCCACGTCGCCTCGGTTCAACGCGTCGGCGGAATGACGCGCGTCGGGCGTCGAGCGCCGCGCCGTGCCGGCGGATGCCGACGACGATGCCAGTGCCGATGCGTGGCGCCACGGCCGATTGCGTCCCAGCGCCGGCACCTCCTCGACGAGGTGCCGATCCGCCAGCACGTGCAAGTGATACGAGCAGGTTTTCGGCGACACGCCGAGCAACGTCCCGCATTCCGTGGCGGTGAGCGTCTTATGGTCGTCGAGGAGCGCGAGGATGGCCCGTCGGGTCGGATGCGCGGTGGCACGCAGAGCGGCCAACTCTGGTCCGATGGCGCCAGCGGAAGACACCGCCCGACCGTATCGGAAGAAGTGTTCCACTGACAGCCCGATGTCGGCCTGACTGCTGGACCCTAGGCGAGCCGGAAACGCCCGAACAACGCGTGCCGTTACAAAAGCCGGCCGGAAGAATTGGCCCGGAGCTATCGGAATGGTCGTTCCGATAACCTCGCACGTCCCGCCGATCGTCGGACAGTGGACCCGCGTCCGCGTTCGACGACGCACCGGGCACCATGGGCGGCGATGACTCTCACCGAACGCCTGCCCTCCGACGCCGATCCGGATGCGGTCTACGCCGCCATCGAGGACTGGGCGGCCGCCGACAGTCTGCGGCTCTACCCGCACCAGGCCGAGGCGCTCATCGAGGTCGCGTCCGGCGCGAACGTGATCCTGTCGACGCCCACTGGCTCCGGCAAGAGCCTGGTGGCGGCCGGCGCGCACGCGGTCGCACTGGCCGGTGGCGTACGCACTTTCTACACCGCGCCGATCAAGGCCCTGGTCTCCGAGAAGTTCTTCGCGCTCTGCGACGCGTTCGACCCGGTCAACGTCGGCATGCTGACCGGCGACGCACAGGTCAACCACGAAGCTCCGATTATCTGCGCGACCGCGGAGATCCTGGCCAACATCGCGTTGCGCGACGGTCGCGACGCGGACGTCGGACAGGTCGTCATGGACGAGTTCCACTTCTACGCCGACCCGGAACGGGGCTGGGCGTGGCAGGTGCCGATCATCGAACTGCCGCGCGCCCAGTTCGTCCTCATGTCCGCGACGCTCGGGGACGTCTCGCGCTTCCAGACCGACCTGACTCGTCGAACCGGACGGCCGACCGCGGTCATCCAGCACACCGAGCGGCCGGTGCCGCTGCATTATGCGTACTCGTCGCAACCGTTGCACGAAGCGCTCGACGAACTGCTGCACACCAACCAAGCGCCGGTCTACGTCGTGCACTTCAGCCAGGCCGCCGCACTCGAGCGCGCGCAGGCGTTGATGAGCGTGAACGTCGCGACCCGCGCCGAGAAAGACGCGATCGCGAGCGCGATCGGCAACTTCCGCTTCACCGCCGGCTTCGGCAAGGTGCTGTCACGCCTGGTACGCCACGGCATCGGCGTACACCACGCTGGCATGTTGCCGCGTTATCGGCGGCTCGTCGAAACGCTCGCGCAGGCCGGGCTGCTCAAGGTCATCTGCGGTACGGACACCCTCGGCGTCGGCATCAACGTGCCGATCCGGACCGTACTGTTCACCGCGCTGTCCAAATTCGACGGCACCAAGACGCGGCTGCTGCAGGCGCGCGAGTTCCATCAGATCGCGGGCCGCGCGGGCCGCGCCGGTTTCGACACCGTGGGTACGGTCGTGGTCCAGGCGCCGGAGCACGTGATCGAGAACGAGCGGGCGCTGGCGAAGGCGGGCGACGACGAGCGCAAGCGCCGGCGCGTGGTGCGCAAGAAGCCACCGGAGGGCTTCGTGTCCTGGGGCGTGCCCACGTTCGAGCGCCTGGTGGCCGCACCGCCCGAGCCGTTGAAGTCGAGCTTCCGCGTCACGCACGCGATGCTGCTCAACGTGATCGCGCGCCCGCCGGTCGGGGGAGCGGACCTGGCCGCCACGGCCGCGTTCGACGCGATGCGGCACCTGCTGACCGACAACCACGAAGACCGCGCGGCGCAGCGTCGCCACATCCACCGCGCCATCGCGATCTATCGCGCGCTGCTGGCCGCCGGCGTCGTCGAGCGGCTCGACACTCCGGACGAAGAAGGCCGGCGCATTCGGCTCACCATCGACCTGCAATACGACTTTGCGCTGAACCAGCCGCTGTCGCCGTTCGCGCTCGCCGCCATCGAGTTGCTCGACCGCGAGTCGCCGACCTACGGGCTTGACGTCCTGTCGGTGATCGAGTCGACCCTCGACGATCCGCGCCCGGTGGTCGCCGCGCAGCAGTTCCGGGCGCGCGGCGAAGCCGTGGCGCAGATGAAGGCCGACGGGCTCGAGTACGACACACGGATGGACCTGCTCGAGTCGGTGACCTACCCTCGGCCACTCGCCGATCTGCTGGACACCGCGTACGCCATGTACCGCAAGGGTCATCCGTGGGTCGCCGACTACGAAGTGGCACCGAAGTCCGTGGTGCGCGACATGTTCGAGCGGGCGATGACGTTCGGCGAGTTCGTCGCGTTCTACGGCCTATCGCGGTCGGAAGGGCTCGTGCTGCGCTACCTCGCGGACGCGTACCGGGCGGTGCGGCAGACGGTACCCGAGGAGGCCAAGAACGACGATCTCGCCGACCTCGTCGAGTGGCTGGGCGAGCTGGTCCGGCAGGTCGACTCCAGCCTGCTCGACGAATGGGAGCGGCTGCGCAACCCGACCGAAGACGCATCCGGTTACGAGGCAGTGCGCGACGAGCGACCGCCCGCCGTGACGCGCAACGCCCGCGCGTTCCGGGTCCTGGTCCGCAACGCGCTGTTCCGGCGCGTCGAGCTCGCCGCCCAACGCCGATACGCCGAACTCGGTGAGCTCGATGCGGGAGACGGGTGGGACGCCGACGAATGGGCCGACGCGATCGACGGGTACTTCGAGGAGTACGACACGCTCGGCGTCGGGCCGGACGCGCGCGGACCGGCGATGATCGACATCGAAGTCGGACCGGATCTCTGGACGGTTCGACAGATCCTCGACGACCCGGCCGGCGACCGTGACTGGGGCATCGTCGCGGAGGTCGACCTCGCCGCTTCCGACGAGGCCGGTGTCGCGGTGGTACGGGTGACCGACGTCGGCCCGCTGACCTCGGCAAGCTGACCTCGGACGGCTGACCGACCGGTCAGGCATGCCATACCTGGATGCGGGGTCGACAGCGCACGGCCGACACGCTACGTTCATCGCCAACACGCCCCGTTCCGCCTTCTTCCCCCGTGGAAGGCGGAGCGGGGCGGGTTCCTTTAGGGCGCTGAGTTCCGTCCGGCGATGACTTTCGTCGGCGCACCGAATCCGGGTCCGGACTACAGTCGCGGCCATGGCGTCCGACCTGTTCCATCGGCTGCCGGTGCAGTGGCGTACGGCGATCCTGCCGTACGTCGACCGGACGGTCGCCGACCGGCTGAGCGACTTCGTGTTGGGCGAATACGCGACGCGCCAAGTGTTCCCGCCGATCGAGGACCTGTTCAACGCGTACCGGCTGTGCTCGCCGGAGCAGACCCGCGTGCTGATCCTCGGTCAGGACCCGTACCACCAGCCTGGCCAGGCGCACGGACTGAGTTTCAGCGTGCGGCCGGGGGTACCCATCCCGCCGTCATTGCGCAACATCTACAAGGAGTTGCGCGACGACATCGGTGTCGAGCCGCCGCGCAACGGAGACCTGACCGGCTGGTCGATGCAAGGCGTCCTGCTGCTCAACGCCGTACTGACGGTTCGTGCCGGCGCGGCGACCTCGCACGCGAACCACGGATGGGAGCACATCACGGACGCGACGATTCGGGCGCTCAATGCCCGCGAGGCACGAGTCGTGTTCGTGCTCTGGGGCGCGTACGCACGACGCAAGGCCGGCCTAGTCGACAAGCCGCAACACGTGGTGATCGAGGCCGGGCATCCGAGCCCGATGAACCCCACCGGGTTTCTCGGCAGCCGGCCGTTCTCCGCGATCGGCAAGGCACTTGCGGAGGTCGGCGCGTCACCGATCCGCTGGTCCTGAGCCAGCACCCCAGCCCGACGATGGCCGAGCGGTTCGCTCACCCACCACTCGCGTACACAGACTTCGCCTGCCTGATCGCGCGCCGCAGACCGTCGACCGGCGGTCCACCGCGCGCGATCATCTCCTTGAGACGACGGCCGTTGTCGCGACGAGTCCGCCGCGGCAGCACGGTGCCCACCTCGGCGACGGCGAGCAACGCAACAAGTATGTTGTCGCGCTCCGGCAACCGGGCGACGGGTGTGCCGCTGCGAAGCGTGCCGCGGACCAACTCTGCGATGCGGGTGGCAGACAGCGGATCCCGCAGACTGATCCGTTCGCGTCGCAGGAAGGCGGCCGGCCGATCGACCCGGATCCACCGTGCGGCGAGGTCGTCGCGCACCTCGGAACGCAGGCCGCGCTGGCTAGCCCAGTGCTGCCAACGTCGGGGCCGCGATGAGCCGATGCGCTGCCACACCTCGGCGAGCACCGGGTTGGTCGGCGTCGCGCGTCCGGCAACCGGGCGGACCCGGCCGTCGTCGTCGACGACGTACCCGTCGAGATACAGGTCCGCGACCGCGGCCGCGCCGAGCAGCTGGCCGGACCACTGACCGACGGTCCGGCCACGATCACGGTCGTACGTGGCCAGGAACGCGAGGCCCGGCAACGTGTCAGGCAACATCATCGTCGGCCTCTCCCGCTGTGTCGGGTCGGGCATCGGTGCCACGCGGTCGGCCGCGACGGCGCATGTCGCCGACCTCGGACGGCAGCCGGCCGCGCTCGCGCAGCGCCTCGCGCAACAGGAACTCGATCTGCGCGTTCGTGCTGCGCAGGTCGTCGGCCGCCCACCGGGCAAGCGCGTCGTGCACCGCCGGATCGAGGCGGAGCAAGATGTTCTTGCGGTCCGGAGGCATCGGCGCGGTCGGCCTCAGTGGTAGAGCGTGCCGGTGTTGACGATCGGCTGGGTGTCGCGGTCGCCGCACAGGACGACGAGCAGGTTCGACACCATGGCGGCCTTGCGCTCCTCGTCGAGTTGGACGATCTCCTGCTCGGAGAGCCGGTCGAGGGCTAGCTGGACCATGCCGACCGCGCCCTCCACAATCCGGGTCCGCGCCGCCACGACCGCGGTCGCTTGCTGGCGACGCAGCATTGCCTGGGCGATCTCCGGCGCGTACGCGAGGTGCGACAGCCGCGCCTCGACGATCGTCACGCCGGCCGGTGCGACGCGGGCACCGATCTCGAGCGCGAGTTTCTCGGTGATCTCGTCCGCGCTGTCTCGCAGCGAGACTCCGTCGCCGTGCGCGTCGTAGGGGTAGGAGTTGGCGATGTGCCGCACCGCGGTCTCGGCCTGGATCGCGACGAACTCGGCGAAGTCGTCCACCTCGAAGACCGCCTTCGCGGTGTCGGTCACCTGCCATACCACAACCGCGGCGATCTCGATCGGGTTGCCGTCGGCGTCGTTGACCTTCGTCACGTCGGTCTGGTGATTGCGAATCCGGGTCGACACGCGACGTCGGGTGGTGAACGGGTTTACCCACCGCAGACCGGTCTGGCGGACCGTGCCGGTGTATCGGCCGAGCAGCTGGATGACGCGGGCCTGGCCGGGCGCGACCGCGATCAGCCCTCTCAGCAGCACGATGCCCACGACGAGGACGCCGGCCCCGGCTCCGACCGTCCCGGGTTCGCCGAGCCCGAACAGCGCGATGCTGCCCGCGATCGCAACGATCCCAGCGGCGAGCATCGTGCCGCCCGGTAGGCCTCGCCGGAGTTGTTCGGCGTAGACCGCCGCGTCGCCGCCGCGGTTCAACGCATTACCTTGTATCGGGTTCCCGCCCGGGGCCGTACCCTCAACCGCGCCACGCGGTGCGACGGTGCGCCGCTCGGCGGGCAGTTCGGTGCCGCCGGTGGGAGTGTCCTGCGACATAGATCTCACGTCCTTCGGTGAATCGCCGGTTGCGATCGATCCTATCATAGTGATATCACTTTTCTAGCGGCTGATGACCGACCGGTCCCGATCGGTACGCCCAGTGCGGGGGAGGCCCGATGGCTACGGCCTTGGAATTCGACAAGATCACTAAGCGGTACGGCCGTGTGGTCGCGGTAGAGGACCTGACATTCGACGTACCGGCCGGGCAGATCTTGGGATTTGTCGGCAGCAATGGCGCCGGCAAGACGACCACCATGCGTATCGCCCTCGGGGTGCTCGCCGCGGACGCCGGCGAGGTGCGGTGGAACAACCGAGCGATCGACCTCGACACCCGGCGCCAGATCGGATACATGCCCGAGGAACGCGGCCTCTATCCCCGCATGCACGTGGCGGACCAGCTCGTCTATCTGGCCCGGCTGCACGGCATGTCGACCGCCGCGGCGAAGCGATCCGTCGACATCTGGACCGAACGCCTCGGCGTCGCGGAACGTCGCGACGACGACGTGCAGAAGTTGAGCCTCGGCAACCAGCAACGCGTCCAGCTCGCCGCCGCGCTCGTCTACGACCCGGCAATCCTCGTGCTCGACGAGCCGTTTTCCGGCCTTGACCCGGTCGCGGTCGACGTGATGAGCGGTGTGCTCCGCGAGAAGGCCGACCAGGGTGTGCCGGTGGTGTTCTCGAGCCACCAGCTCGACCTCGTCCAGCGGTTGTGCGACCGGGTGGGCATCGTGCAGCGCGGCCGGATGGTTGCCAACGGGACGGTCGACGAGTTGCGCAGCAGCGGCCCGGAGGTCCTCGTGGTCGAGGCTCCGGACGCACGGCCGGGGTGGGCGGCCGGCATCCCCGGCGTCACCGTACGCGGACAGTCCGGCATCCGTACCCACCTTGAATTGGCGCCCGGCGTCGACGACCAGAGCGTGCTGCGGGCCGCGCTCGCCACCGGCCCGGTGCATGAGTTCGGACGCCGACGTCCCTCGCTCACCGACCTCTTCCGACACATCGTGTCGTCCGATCCGGCCGGCGCGAACGGCACCTCGGTGTCCCACCCGACGCCGCCGTTCGACGATGCCACCACCGCCGTCGCTGCGAGCCAAGGAGTCTGACGCATGACCACGTCCACCACGCCGACCCCACGCGTCGACTTCGGCGCCCTGCCACCCGCCTCCGCCCGTCAGGTCATCGGGCTGGTCGCCAAGCGGGAGCTGCAGACCCGGCTGAAGTCCAAGGCATTTCGCATCGCGACGGTGATCAGCGTGCTGATCCTTGTCGCGCTCGCGATCATCGCGAAACTCGTCTCTGGATCGTCCTCGAGTGTGGTGACGGTCGGCGTCACGCCGGCCACCACGGCGCTCGGCCAGCAACTCGTCGCCGCCGCGAAGACGGTCGACCAGACCGTGCACACGCAGCCCGTTCCGGACGACGCAACCGGGCGGGCCGAGGTTCGCAGCGGCAACCTCGACGGCCTGTTGGTCGGCGACGGCAACAGCGTCAGCGTGGTCGTCAAGACCGACGTGGATTCCGACATGCAGAGCGCGCTGCAGGTGTTGGCCGGCGAGGTGGCGCTGAATCAGCAGATCACGTCGCTGGGCGGCAACCCGGCCACGGTCGGCGCCGCGATCGCCAGCGCGAAGGTCGCGGTCGACCCGCTGGAACCGCCACCGGCGAAGCCGCAGAGCCAACAGATCGCGCTCGGCATCATCGCCGGCATCCTGATCTACATCTCGCTGATGATGAGCGGTCAACTCGTCGCGCAGGGCGTCGTCGAGGAGAAGTCCAGTCGGGTCGTCGAGCTGCTGCTGGCCACTGTCCGGCCGTGGCAGCTGATGGCCGGCAAGGTGTTGGGCATCGGCCTGGTCGGGCTGACCCAGGTGCTGATCATCGGCCTGTCCGGCGTGGCGGTCGGGTTCGCCACCGGCTCGCTGTCGATTCCCGCTTCCGTCGCGGCTAGCACCATCGTGTGGTTGCTGGCCTGGTTCGTGCTCGGCTTCAGCGCGTACGCCCTGGCATTCGCCGCGGTCGGTGCGCTGGTCTCCCGACAGGAGGACGTCGCCTCGACGGTCACCCCGGTGCTGATGTTCCTCGTCATCGGCTACGTACTCGGCGTGTCGATCCTGCCGTCGTCGCCGCACAGCCCGTTCATGGCGGTGTTGTCGATGATCCCGCTCTTCGCACCGACCATGATGCCGATGCGCATCGCGATGACCGGTGTGCCGGCATGGCAGCTCGCCATCGCGCTCGCCGGCATGATCGTGGTGATCCCATTGCTCGTGTGGCTGTCCGGTCGCATCTACCGCAACGCCGTGGTGCGCAGCGGGGCCCGGGTGCGGCTCTCCGACGCGTGGCGTCCCGCCTGACGGTTCGCGATAAGCTGGTCGCTGTGCCACGCTGATCGACATCGATCGATCGGCGTGGCACGGCCACGGACGGGACAAGGTTCACCTGGTAGCGTGCCGTTGGTCATCGACCGCCTACGCCGTGCGAGCGGGTGCGTCGTGCGGTGGCCGTCGCGATCATCGTCTCGGCACCGCGGACGGCACGCGGCGACCGTGCCGGCGAGGATGCGTACGTTGAAGGAGGCGGCGTGGACCCTGCCGGCCAGCCCACGACGGCCGAGCGCGGCAACCGAATCATGACGGTGCCAAACGCGATCAGCTTCGCTCGACTCGTCGGCGTGCCGGTGTTCCTCTACCTCTTCCTCGTGGCGCACGCCACCGTCGCCGCGGTCGTAGTGCTCGCGGTGGGCGGCGGCAGCGACTGGGTCGACGGCTATCTCGCGCGCCGGCTGCGCCAGGTCAGCCGGCTCGGCGAGCTGATGGATCCGTTGGCCGACCGGCTCTACATCCTCGCCACGTTGATCGCGTTTACGGTACGGGGCATCGTGCCGTGGCCGTTCACCGTCGCGCTGCTCGCCCGCGACGTGATGATGACTGTCTGCCTGCTGGTGCTGCGCCGTCATAACTTCGGGCCGCCGGCCGTGCACTACCTCGGCAAGACTGCGACGTTCATCCTGCTCTTCGCGTTCCCCGTACTGCTGCTGGCGCATGTGACCGGCGGAAGCGCCGCCACCTTCTGGTTCGCCTGCGGCTGGGGACTCGCCTGGTGGGGCATCGTGCTCTACTGGATCGCCGGTGCGTTCTATGTCATCCAGTCCGTTGGTGCGATCCGCGGTCAGCGCACGTCGTCGGCCGGAACCGCGGCGGCATGAGCGACGGCGGAAGCGGCCCCACGCGGCCGACGCGGCCGTCGGGGTCGACGGAGTCGTCGGAGTCGTCGGGGTCGACGGGGCCGACGAGGTCGACGCGCCGGCCGGAGACCGGTCTGCTCGGTGATCCGATGAGCGCTCCGGAGCAATCCGTCGACTTCCTCACCGAGCTGTTCCGCCACCCGCTGGACGCCGGGTATTCCGATGCGGCCGCCGCGCGGGAGCGGATCGGTGAGCCGACCGTACGGCTCCGGCGCAGCGGTTTCGTCCTGCGTACCCTGACCCTCGTCGCCACCGGTCTGCTGCTGGTCGTGGCATATCAACAGACCGTTGCTGCCGAACCGGAGGCGGCCAAGACGCGAGCGAGCCTCGTCCAGGACGTGACCGCCCGCCAGGCCGAGACGGACGCCCAGCAACGCCAGGCCGAGGCACTGCGCAACGAGGCCGCGAAACTCCGCGATGCGATCGTCGGCCCCAACGCGAGCGCCCTGGATCAGGCCGAGGCACGGACCGGGCTCGGCGCGGTCACCGGCGCGGGCGCGGTGGTGACGCTGGCGAGCGGCCCGGCGCCGACCAACCCGGTGACCGGTCAGGAACAGGCCAACGATCAAGGCCACATTGTCGACTTCGATCTCCAGGTGATCAGCAACGAGTTGTGGCGGGACGGCGCCGAAGCGATCTCGATCAACGGGCAACGGCTCATCGCGACCTCGACGATCCGGGCGGCCGGTAGCGCGATCCTCGTCGACCTGGCACCGCTATCCGAGCCGTACGTGATCCAGGCGGTCGGACCGCCCACCATGACCGGCGCGCTCACCAAGTCCGCGGTGGGCAACTTCTACGACTACCTCGCCACCACGTATGGCGTGCACTTCTCGGTGCGATCCACGTCCGACCTCACGCTGCCCGCCGCCGCCGACCCCGGTCTGCGTTACGCAACCCCGCTGACCGCGCCATCCGCACCCACCACACGCAGTCCGGCGACCACCGAATCCCCACGGTCGACGCCGCCTGAGGGAGGCCCCTGATGTACGCCGTCCTTGCCATGATCGCCGGTATCGCGCTCGGCGTGATCCTCGAGCCGACCGTGCCGGTCGCGCTGCAGCCATACCTTCCCATCGCGGTCGTCGCCGCACTCGACGCCGTGTTCGGTGGCATCCGCGCGCGGCTTGATGGCATCTTCGACGACAAGCAATTCGTCATCTCGTTCGTGTCGAACGTGCTGGTCGCCGCGTTGATCGTGTATCTGGGTGACCAGCTTGGCGTGGGTGGCCAGCTGTCCACCGGCGTCGTCGTCGTGCTCGGGGTGCGTATCTTCGGCAACGTCGCCGCCATCCGGCGCCACCTGTTCAAGGCCTAACCATGATCGATCCGCACGACAACGCAAACGACCGCGACGACCAGCCGCCCACCGACGGCGCGTCGCCAGATGCCGCGCGCCCGCCCGGCCCATCGGCCAGTCCCGCTGAGCCGGAGAACACGGGTACGGACGAATCCGCGCGCGGCACTGCCGGGGCGGGTGCTCGCCCCGACGCCGCCGACGGCGAGCCGACGGCCGACGCGGATGCCGACCCTGAGCCGACCGCCGACGCGGATGCCGGCCCGGATGTCGGCCCGGATGTCGTCGACGGCGAGCTCGCCGGTGAGCCTCGTGACGACGAGGTCGGCGCGGCGACCGGCGGACCACGCTGGCGACGGATCGCCGCGGCGATATTCACGCCGAAGCTGACCGCGGCGAACATGGTGATCGCGCTGCTCCTCGGTGTGCTCGGCTTTGCGCTGATCGTTCAGGTGCGCAGCAACGCCAACGAGTCGACGCTCGCCAACGACCGTCCGGATGACCTAGTCCGCATCCTGTCCGACCTCGACGCCCGCAAGGACCGGCTGACGACCGAGATCTCGTCGCTGCAGAACACTGTGCAGCAGCTCAATTCCGGCGCGCAGAGCCAGCAGGCGGCACTGGACGCGGCCGCGAAACGTGCCGACGAACTCGGCATCCTCGGCGGCACGCTGCCGGCCAGGGGTCCCGGTCTGGTTATCGACCTGATCCCGGCGAGCGGTCAGCAGATCCCGGCGAACACCGTGCTGGACACCATCGAGGAACTGCGTGGCGCGGGCGCCGAGGCGATGCAGATCAGCGGAACGGGATCGGCCGCAGTACGGGTTGTCGCAGCGACCTACTTCACGGACACCACGGGTGGGGTGGACATCGACGGCGCCACGATCGGGGGAACGCTGTCGATCACGGTTATCGGCGACCCGCAGACCATCCAGGCGGCGTTGTCCATCCCGGGCGGCGTCGACGACACGGTCCGCAACGACGGTGGAACGGTCTCTCTGCAGACCCCGGGCACGGTCGAGGTCACCGCGCTGCATGAGCCGCAGGCGCTGCAGTACGCACACTCCGTCCCGTAGCCGGCGCGGGCGCCGATGAGCCGTATGCTCTACGGCGTCAGCGGCGGCTCTGCCGCATCAGCGACGCCAGAAAAGGATGCCGCGTGATTCCCGACGATCTGCATTACACCTCCGACCACGAGTGGGTGGCCGCCGGCTCGCCCGCCCGGAAGGTCGGCATCACGGACTACGCGCAGGACGCGCTCGGGGACATCGTCTACGTGCAACTGCCGGACGAGGGCACCGCGGTCGAGGCCGGTCAGGCATTCGGCGAGATCGAGTCCACCAAGAGCGTCTCGGAGATCTACGCGCCGATCAGCGGTACCGTCTCGGCGCGCAACGATCGGCTCGCCGACGAACCCGAGCTGATCAATTCGGATCCGTACGGCGACGGCTGGCTCGTGGAGATCACACCGACCGACGACACCGACGTGACCGGGCTGCTGGACGCGGAGGCTTATCGGGCGCTCACCTCGGACTGACCGTTGGCGCGTCCGGTTGACCCTATGATCGGCGCGTCGTTAGGCTCGCTGCGTCGACCGGAAACGTTCCAGGTCGAGCGCAGGACGACCGGTCCGGCGCGGGGGAGCACCGACGGAGCCGATCTCGCGTCCGCCGGCTTGTCAGGTAGCAGCCGATTTCTGTGAGGTGGTAGCGATGACGCGCCCCGACGACGAGTTCCCGCCGCTCGACGTCACGTCGACGCTGCATCTCGGTGCGCTCGATGACGTCCTGGAGGGCAGCGACGGCGATGTCGCGCCCAGCCGTGTGGCCGGCACGCTGCCGCCCGGCACCGCCCTGCTGGTGGTACGCCGCGGTCCGAACGCTGGAGCGCGCTTCCTCTTGGATCACGACGTGACCACGAGTGGCCGGCATCCCGACAGCGACATCTTCCTCGACGACGTAACGGTGTCCCGCCGGCACGCCGAGTTCCATCGCGACAACGCCACGTTCACGGTGCGCGACGTCGGCAGCCTCAACGGGACGTACGTGAACCGGGAACGCGTCGAGGCGGCCACCCTCTCCAACGGCGACGAGGTGCAGATCGGGAAGTTCCGGCTGGTGCTGATCGCCGGACCACGTCCGGACGAAGGGGCGTGAGCACAACCGGCGGACACCCGTACGGGCGACAGGCACGACGGCGATGACCGCCGCGGCCGCGCCCGAGCCGATGAGCCGCCGGAGTTTGTCACCGCATGTGGCCGCCGCGGCCGATGAGTCGTCGACGCCGGCATTGGTCACCATCGGCGAAGTGCTTGCGCGGCTGCGCGAGGACTTTCCAGACGTCACGATCTCGAAGCTTCGCTTCCTGGAGGCCGAGGGCCTCGTCGAGCCGCGACGGACGCCGGCCGGCTATCGCAAATACAGTGCCGCCGACATCGCGCGCCTGCGGTACGTGCTCGCCGCGCAGCGCGATCGGTTCCTGCCGTTGCGCGTGATCCGTGAACAGCTCGACGCGATGGATCACGAGCCCGACGCGTCCGTCGGACCATCGACGGCTGTTGAGCAGACGAACGGCGCCGGCGCGCAGCGGTCTGCGCCGGAACAGCGGCACGGTGTCGAGGGTCGCGCTGCCGGCGCGGGCATGACGCAAACCGGCGCGGTCATGACGCCAGCCGACGCGGTCGTGGCAGACGCGGCCGGCGCGAGCTTCGCAGAAGCGGGTTCCCGGGCCAGATTCAGTCGGGACGAAGTGCTGACCCGTTGCCGGCTGACCGACGAGATGCTGACCGAACTCGAGGCAACCGGTCTTCTCGGTGCGCGCACACCGGGGTGGTACGACGGCGACGCGCTCGTGGTCGCACAGGTGGCCGCCGCATTCGCCGGCTACGGACTCGCACCACGGCACCTACGCGCATACCGCGCCGGCGCCGATCGTGAGGTCGGCGTGTTCGCGCAACTGCTCGCGCCACTGCAGCGTTCGTCGACGGCAGCCGGGCGGTCGCGAGCCGTCGACGTGGCGCGTGAGTTGACGAGATTGTCCCAACAACTGCACGGCGCACTCGTACGCATTGGCCTCCGCGACGAACTCGGTGGCTGAGTTCGTGCGGTGATCGAGGCAGATCGATCAAGCGGCTCGGGTTTGCACCGGAACGTACAAAACCGTCGACCGGTGCGACGTCGGGCGCGCGCCCGGCCCGGTGGCCAGCGGTGTCGTACGCTCGGAATGTGCGCACGGTGCGACGCTGTCACCGCGCGCGTGTAGCGTGCAGAGTGAGAGTCAAAGCACTTAGGGTCAAAGCACTTAGGGTCAATGCACTGAGAGTCAAAGCACCTAGGGTCAAGGCACTGAGAGTCAAGGCACTTAGGGTCAAGGCGAGTCACGGAGGCAATTCGGTGCGCGAGCTGAGCGTGGTGGGGGTTCGGGTCGAGCTGCCCTCTAACCAGCCGATCGTGCTGCTCAAGGAAGTCGACGGCGACCGCTACCTGCCGATCTGGATCGGCGCCGTGGAAGCGACCGCGATCGCATACGAGCAGCAGGGGGTCAAGCCGCCGCGGCCTTTGACGCACGACCTGATGCGTGACATCCTCACCGCGCTCAACGCACCCCTGCGCGCCGTCGAGATCATGGAGCTCAAGGACAACGTTTACTTCGCCGACCTGTTGCTCGGTGACGGAGTCCGTGTCTCGGCGCGACCGAGCGACTCGATCGCGCTCGCACTGCGCGTCGGCGCGCCGATCCGGTGTGCCGAGCAGATCCTGACCGACGTCGGCATCGTCATTCCGGACGAGCAGGAAGACGAGGTCGAGAAGTTCCGCGAGTTCCTCGAACAGGTGACGCCGGAGGATTTCGCCGGCTGAGAGTCGGCTCACTGGGAGCTACCTGGCCAAGAGCCAGCTCACCGAGAGCTGCCTCAGGAGTGTTGCGCCGGCGCAGCGAACGGCCGACCCGGAGGCAAACCGGTCGCAGCGGCGGGCACCACACGGCGCCGCGCAGGGCTCGCATGGCGTCCGTTCGCTCACAACGCGTCGATTCGCGCGCAACGGGTCGCCAACGCGACTGGTTCTGCACTAGACATGAAACCGTGGCGCGTCCGGCGTGTCGTTCGGCGTCCGGATGGACGGCGGACGCCGGAGCGCTACGCTGACCGGACGGGAATCCCAGTCGAATCATTGTCTTGGCCGGGGTGTCTGCTCGCCGCCCGAGTCCGGCGGCTGGGCGCAGTTGCGAGGTGGGAGGTCGTGACGTGCAGGATCCGCGGAGCCTGGCCGAATCGACCAGTGCTGGACCTTTCACCGCCGAGCAACTCCCGATTGGCGACAGCGACTCGTCGTTCGCCGACGGAGGTGCCTGGGAGGGCAGTGTCTCCGAGGGCAGTGTCTCCGACGGGGAGGAACTCGGCTACCGCGGCGTCACGGCGTGCAACGCGGTAGCGATCAGCTACCGCCAGCTCGACTACTGGGCGCGGACCGGCCTGGTGGTGCCGAGCATCCGCGACGCGTCGGGTTCTGGCACACAGCGGCTCTACTCGTTCCGCGACATGGTGGTGCTCAAGGTCGTCAAGCGGCTGCTCGATGCCGGTGTGTCGCTGCAGAACATCCGCAAGGCGATCGAGGTGCTGCGCGCCCGCGGCGCGAGCGATCTCGCCGACATCACCCTCATCTCGGACGGCACGACGGTTTACGAATGCCGGTCGCCCGAGGAGGTCGTCGACCTGCTGCAGGGTGGGCAGGGAGTGTTCGGAATCGCGATCAGCGGCGCGTTCCGGGAGATCCAAGGTTCGCTCGCCGACCTGCCAGCGGAGCCGGTTGCCGACTCAGACGCCACCACCTCCGCGGAGCCGACCGCGGTGGCTGGCGACGAGCTCGCCGCGCGCCGCGCACGCCGCCGGGCAGGCTGATCCGCCCGGTCGCGGCGCTGATGGCGGCCGCACCGCCGGCACGTGGACGTCGCCACGAGGTGTGGCGGCCAATCGCTGGTCGACCTCTGCGGTAGTCTGTAATCGCCGATCACCCGCGCGGGAGAGACCATGCGTTGGCATGGCGCCGAAGGGGCAATTCCTCCCCGGAACCTCTCAGGCAAAAGGACCGCACGCGGCAGGCATCTCTGGAGCGGGCAGCATCCGGATGGCGAGCCATCGGATGGACGACAGAGGGGGAGGGCCGTCCGAGACGTAGACACCGCGCTGGGAGCCCGACCATGACGCCGCTCGATACTCCGTTCGCCGCCCGCCACATCGGCCCGTCCGCCGAGGACGTCGCGCACATGCTCGCCGCCGTGGGATACGGCTCCGTGGACGAGCTGATGGACGTTGCGATCCCGGAGCCGATCCGCTTCCACGGTCGGCTGTCGCTGCCGGAGTCGGCGACCGAGGCCGAGGTGATCGCGGAATTGCGGTCACTCGCCGGGCAGAACAAGCCGTTGGTCTCCATGATCGGCCTCGGCTATTACGGCACGCACACGCCGCCGGTGATTCGGCGCAACGTACTCGAGAACCCGGCGTGGTACACGGCATATACGCCGTACCAGCCGGAGATCAGCCAGGGGCGGCTCGAGGCGCTGCTCAACTTCCAGACGATCGTCACTGATCTGACCGGCCTCGCGACCGCGAACGCGTCAATGCTCGACGAGGGCACCGCGGCCGCCGAGGCGATGGCGCTCGCCCGCCGGTCGTCGAAGTCGACCAGCAACGTCTACGTGGTCGACGCGGACGCGCTGCCGCAGTCGATCGGCGTGATCACCACGCGAGCGATCCCGCTCGGCATCGAGGTCCGCGTCATCGACCTCGATCGCGAACCGCTGCCCGCCGAGTTCTTCGGCGTACACCTGCAGTTCCCGGGCGCGAGCGGCAAGATCCGCGATCACGCTCCACTGATCGCGGCAGCACACACGGCCGGTGCGCTCGTCACGGTCGCCGCCGACCTGCTCGGTCTCACGCTGCTTCGGCCACCCGGCGAGATCGGCGCCGACATCGCGTGCGGGTCGGCGCAGCGGTTCGGCGTACCCATGGGCTTCGGCGGCCCACACGCCGGCTACCTCGCGGTGCGCGCGGGCCTGGAGCGGTCGCTGCCCGGGCGGCTGGTGGGGGTGAGCCGTGACGCCGCCGGCGCGTCCGCCTACCGCCTCGCGTTGCAGACCCGCGAGCAGCACATCCGCCGCGAGAAGGCGACCAGCAACATCTGTACGGCGCAGGTGCTGCTGGCCGTGATCGCGAGCATGTACGCGGTCTACCACGGACCGGCCGGCCTGGCTCGCATCGCCCGCCGTACGCATGAGCATGCCACCGCACTCGTTGCCGGCTTGCGCGCCGGTGGGATTGACGTGGTACACCGCGCGTTCTTCGACACCGTGGCCGCGTCCGTGCCGGGCCGGGCCACCGAGATCGTGGCGGCCGCCGAGCGTGCCGGTGTCAACCTCTACACACCGGACGCCGACCACGTGCAGGTGTCGTGCGACGAGACGACGACCGCCGCGCACATCGCCACCGTGCTCGCCGCGTTCGGCGTCTCGCCGGCCGACGCCGCGGCCGGCGCGCCGCTCCCCGCGATCCCAGAGGCGCTCGCCCGCACGACGCCGTTCGGCACGCACCCGGTATTCACCGCGCACCACTCGGAGACCGCGATGCTGCGCTACCTGCGGTCGCTCGCGGACAAGGACTACGCGCTCGACCGCGGCATGATCCCGCTGGGCTCGTGCACGATGAAGCTCAACGCGACCACCGAGATGGAGCCGATCAGCTGGCCGGAATTCGCGAACATGCATCCGTACGCGCCGGTCACGCAGACCGCCGGGTACGCGGCGATGATTGCCCAGCTGGAGGGCTGGCTTGCGGAGATCACCGGATACGACGCGGTCAGCGTGCAGCCGAACGCCGGCTCACAGGGCGAGCTCGCCGGCCTGCTGGCGATTCACGCGTACCACCAAGCACGCGGTGACCGGGATCGCGACGTGTGCCTGATCCCGTCGAGTGCGCACGGCACGAACGCGGCGAGCGCCGTGATGGCCGGCATGCGGGTGGTTGTCGTGGCGTGCGACTCGGACGGCAACGTCGATCTCGACGATCTGGCCAGCAAGATCGAGGCGCACCGCGAACGGCTCGCCGCCATCATGGTGACGTACCCGTCGACGCATGGCGTCTACGAACGGTCGATCGCCGAACTGTGCGCGCAGGTGCACGACGCGGGCGGACAGGTATACGTGGACGGCGCGAATCTCAACGCGCTGCTCGGCTTCGCGCGCCCCGGTCGGTTCGGAGCGGACGTATCGCACCTGAATCTGCACAAGACGTTCTGCATTCCGCACGGCGGCGGCGGACCCGGTGTCGGACCGGTCGCGGTGCGGTCGCATCTGGCGCCGTACCTGCCGGGCAACCCGCTCGCGCCGGAGGCCACCGTGGTCGGGCCGGTGGCCAGTGCGCCGTACGGCTCGGCGGGCATCCTGCCGATCCCGTGGGCGTACCTGCGGATGATGGGGCCGGACGGGCTCGCTCGCGCGACGGGCGTCGCGGTGCTCGCCGCAAACTACATCGCGGCGCGGCTCGCCGATCACTTCCCGGTGCTCTACGCCGGCAACAAGGGTCTCGTCGCGCACGAATGCATCCTCGATCTGCGACAGATCACCCGGACCACCGGCGTCACCGTGGACGACGTTGCGAAGCGGTTGATCGACTACGGCTTCCACGCGCCGACCATGTCGTTCCCGGTCGCCGGAACGCTCATGGTGGAGCCGACCGAGTCCGAGGACCTGGCCGAGCTCGACCGGTTCTGCGAGGCGATGATCGCGATCCGTACGGAGATCGACAAGGTAGCGGCAGGCGAGTGGCCGGCGGAGGACAACCCGCTGGTCAACGCGCCGCACACGGCGGCGATGGTGACGGCGGACGAGTGGTCGCACCCGTACCCGCGGTCGGTGGCCGCCTACCCGACCGGCCGCCACGCGGACAAGTACTGGTCGCCGGTGCGGCGCATCGACGGGGCGTACGGGGACCGGAACTTGATCTGCTCCTGCCCGCCGCCCGAGGCGTTTGCTGACTGATCGGGCGCCGATCGACCGGGGACGCCGTGGCGTCCACCCGACAAATGGGAGCGTCATCGCGCGGCGTAGCGAATACGCCGCGTAGTCGTGCGAGGTGTGTCAGGCCGCGCAGGCGTGCGGGGCCGGCCCGCGATGCGGGCTCACGCAGCTTCCATCGGGGAGGATCTCTCCGGTGTCTTCGAAGATGATCACCCCGTTGCAGAGCAAGCTCCAGCCCTGCTCAGGGAAGGTTGCGACGACGCGGGCGGCGTCGTGGTCGCGCGCGTCAGCGGGTGGACACTGTGGTTGGTGCTGGCACATCGGGGAATCTCCGGACTGGGGGTTGTAACTAGTGGTGCTCGTCGATGCGTGGTCTGTGGGCTCGCTCACATGACCAAACACGCACGCTACCCCTTCGAACGAGGCAGTTTCGAGCAAGTAACGCCGAACAGGATTCAGGTCCGTACCTTCGGATGACCCAAAGTCGACCGGTCGGCTTGGCACACGCGCGGGTGATGTCCGGTATTTCAGGTAATGAGGGATGTTTCGGTAACGGCCTTGTGACGTTGTGTAACCGGCATCGCGCGCCATGGCGCGACCTCGATCCGAGCCTTTGACGGCTCGATCGCGGTTGGCTCGATGACTCCTACCCACACCTTCATTCAACGCCGTGCGTGCCACATCCGATGCCAAAGCGAGATGCGCTCAGGTCGGCTTCAGGGCGGGGGAGCGGCGGCCGGGGAAGCGGGGGAATGTGGACGGCCGGCGTCACGGGCCGGGCGTGGTCGGCGCGCCGAAGATGCCGGCGAGCAGCACCTTGTCGATGTCGACACCATCCTGCGAACTGAGGGAGATGGTGCCCGACGCGTGCGAGATCTGGGCGAGCGTCGCGAAGTCGGCGTCCGCGCCGAAGCCGATCGTCACCACCGGCACGTTCTTGGCGCTCGATCGCGCGGCGTTGAGCTTGCGCTCCAGGTCGGCGAGGCTCAGGCCGCCCGTGGTGTCGTCATTCTTGCCGTCGGTCAGCAGCACCACGAGGTTCGTCGCGAACTGCTGGTAGTGCGCCGTCATCTCGGCCTGTGCGGCCGCGATCGTGTCGTAGAGGCCGGTGTCGCCGCCCGGCGTGATGTTCTCGATGGCGTCGATCATGTCCTGCCGCCGGGTCTGCCCGTCGGGCATCGAGTCGGAGAGCGTACCCACCGACACCAACGACTTGTAGTCCTGTGTGCCGTTGAGCGCGGTGGAGAACACCCACAGCCCAACACTGGACTTCGGATCGAATTGGCGTACCGCTGCCACGGCTGCGGCCTTCGCGAGGTCCATCCGGGTCTGCTTGCCCGAGACGACCTCCGCCATCGAGCCCGATATGTCGAGCACCAGCAGTAGGTTGGTCTGCCGGGTGATCGCGGTCCAGGTGTTCAGCGTGTCGGCGACCGAGTCCGGCGCCGGTGCCGTCCGCAACGGACTCGGCACCTTAGCCAGTGCGCCGTTCGCGTTCGTCAGCTGTGGCCCGCCGTGGCCCGCGACGCGGTAGCCGTTGGCCAGGAACAACGACCGACCGTTCGGGCCGAGCACGTAGCTCTCGAACGCGGTGGCCGCCGCCAGCGCTGCGTCCGTACCCCACGGCGGGTTGGCCAGCGACAGGTACGGATAGTTGGCGTCGTAGCTGCCGCTGCTCGGGTACATGGCGACGAGTGGCTCGCGCGGTTTTGTCGCGTCGTACGCCACCACGTCCCGCTCGAGTGCCGGGAACGCGGCGCCGTAGGCCAGCACCGCGGCCGTCGACGTCCGGTCCGCCTTGGCGAGTTGCGTGGTGACGTCCGACGTGTCGCCGACGTACCGGTGCATGGATTCCTTGAGGGCGACCACGTCGGCGCGTTCCGACGCGCTGACCGTGCCGTCGTTGTTCGCGTCCGCGGTGGACATCAGCGCGAGCAGCCCGGCGGTGGATGTCTTCGGATCGGTCATCGAAAACACGAACCGGCCGTAGGACTGACCGTGCGTCTGCCAGTAATTCGGATCCGCGCTGGCGGTCGCGATATCCGACCAGTCGAACGTGACCTTGTTCGGCCAACCGAGCGCGGCGGCCATGTCCTTCGGCATCGCGAGGACCGATGGCGAGCTGGCCACGCTCGGCTGACGCTTCGGCACCATCTTCGCGACCACCGCGCTCGTCGAGGCATATTGCGCCCACACGGTCGACGACGGCACCCACACGTTCGGCGGCGGCCCGTTGTCGGCGGCGTCCCACGGCCCGGCGAGTTGGGTGGCCATCAGCGCGGAGTCGCGGGACACGACGGTCACCGCGACGCAGTGCCCGCCGACCGACGGATTCGTCTTCGACCACGATGCGTCGAGCTGATTGAACAACGGTGCGATGTCCGGCGACACGGCCACGACGGCGGTGTCGCGTCCGCTGCAGCCGCGCTTCGCGAGGTAGGTGAACCCCGCGGTCAGCAGACCGGCGAGGACGACGATGACGATGAGCCCGGCGCGCAGCGGGCGCCGACGACGTGGACCGCCGAGCCGGTGCGAGGGAACCCGGGGCGACAGGTCGTTCGTCATCGTGGCGCCTCCGAGAACGCGCGACGCAGTCGACCGTACGACGGTGGAATCGTACGGATGACCATGGATGGACCGCGCACAGTGTAGGCGTTTGGCGACCGTGCTAGAAGCGTTGTCACGCGGCGGGTACGCAACCGCCAGCGGTTACGACCGAGCGTGACCGTCTCAATGCGCTGCGCGTCGGTGCGGTGGATCTCGGTTCAACGCCTACGGTATGTGCCATGACCGCGCGTGCGATCCGACTCCTCGGCGACCCGATCCTGCGTACCCAGTGCGATCCGGTCACCAGGTTCGACGCGGAGCTGCGCGCGCTGGTGACGGATCTGATGGACACGTTGTTCGGCGCGGAAGGCCGGGCCGGGGTCGCCGCACCGCAAATCGGAGTCGACGCGCGGGTGTTCGCTTACCACGCCAACGGCGAGGTCGGTCATCTGGTCAACCCGTCGCTGGTGGTGGCGGAGGGGGCGCAGGACGGCGACGAAGGGTGCCTGTCGCTGCCCGGCCTCTACTTCCCGACGCCGCGCGCGTCGCGCGTGACGGCGCACGGGTTCGACCAGCATGGCGAACCGATTGTGGTCGAGGCGGAGGGATTCCTGGCTCGCGCGTTGCAGCACGAGTCCGACCACCTCGACGGCGTGCTCTACGTGGACACCCTTCGCGGCACGACACGACGGCAGGCGTTGCGAGCCATCCGCTCCGCTTGGTGGGCCGCGCCGACGAGCTAGGCGGGTGTGCCGCGCCGACGGGCTGGGGCGAGCGGGCCGCGCCGACGAGCTAGGCGAGCAGCTGCGGGACCTTTCGAAGGTCGTCGACCACCACCGTCGCGGCGGTGAGCCGTTCGGCCGGCGTGACTCCGCCGGCGTACGCGATGCACCGCATGCCGGCGGCGCGCGCGGCAGTCACGCCGTACCGGCTGTCCTCGACGACGACACACGCGGACGGCGACATGCTCAACGTGGCCGCGGCGTGCAGGAACAGGTCCGGCGCGGGCTTTCCGTGCGCCACATCGGTCGCGCTGAACACCCGTCCGGCGAACCGGTCGTAAAGGCCGACAAGGCGCAGGCTGTGTTCGATATTCTCGTGCGTGCCGCTGGACGCCACGCAGGTCTGGATGCCGAGCGCGTCAATGCCGTCAAGCGCCTCCGTGACGCCGTCCACGCGGTCGAGCCCGGTGCGATATTCGGCGCGGATCCGGGCAACGATGTCGTCCAGCCATCCGTCGGGCAGGGCGGAGCCGAGATGGTCCTGGAGGTCCCGCCGGTTCGCGCGCAGTGACCGGCCGACGAAGCGGTCGACGTATTCCTCGTCGGTCAGGTTCCAGCCCAGCTCGGCGAGCATCGTCTGGTAGACGTGTCGCGCGATCGGCTCGCTGTCGACGAGGATGCCGTCGCAGTCGAAGATGACGAGATCCGGGCGCGCGGTCACGCCGGCGATCGTACACACGACGGCACGGACGGCTATCCTCGCGAGCTATGGCCGCCGACCCGCCGGACGCACCGCGCGATCTTCCACAGCTACGAGTCTCCGATGCGGAACGGGACGCGATCGTCGTCCGGCTCAACCAGGCGACCAGCGAGGGCCGGCTGACGCTCGAGGAGTTCAGCGACCGGGCCAGCGCCGCGCTCGCCGCCCGTACCCAGGCCGACCTCGACACGCTTGTCGCGGACCTGCCGGCCACCCATGCGCACGTGGCCGCGTACGCGTCGGCGCCGGCGGCCCGCGTCGCGCAGATCACGCCGATCGGCTCAGTCAAGCGAAGCGGGCGCTGGCGCATCGACCGGGACGTGGAGATCGGCGCGATCGTCGGCAGCGTGAAGCTTGATCTGCGTCAGGCCGAGGTCGCGGCGTCGGTCGTCGACATGCACGTACGCGTGACGCTCGGCAGCGTGAAGATCGTGATCCCGCGTGGCATCTCGGTCACCGTCGACGGGAACACGGTGCTCGGCAGCCGTACCATCGCCGACGATGCGCCCCGACCGGGTGCGCCGCTGTTGCGCCTGCACGTGGACACCGTGGTCGGCAGCGTGAAGGTCTATCGGCGGTAGCGCGACGTGGTCGCGGCGGCGCTGTGCCGTCTGCGACGTGGTCGCGGCAGCGCTGTGCCGTCTGCGCCGCGGTCGTGTCGCCGCCGTGCCGTCTCGCCGCGGTTGTCCGCGGCGCCGGTGCGGACTCGGGGCGCCCGCCAGTACGGTGGATCCGTGCGAGCAGCGGGGGGCTCGGCCCGGACACGGGTCGGAAGAGGCGTGGTGGCCGTCGTGTGCGCGGCGCTCGTCGCGGCCGGCTGCACCACCGGTCATCCGTCGGCGGTCGCGGCGCCGACGGCGCCATCGGGCCACGCGGGATCATCGGGCGCCGCGTCCGCGCAACCACACTCGACCAGTCCCGCGCCGGGTGCTGCGACATCCGGCGACTCGTTGTTCCCGAATGACGGCAACGGCGGCTACGACGTGACGCACTACGGCATCACGATCTCGTACGACCCCTCGACCAAGACGTTGACCGGCACCGACACCATCACGGCGGTCGCCACGCAGGCGTTGTCCCGTTTCGACCTCGACCTGCACGCGTTGACGGTGTCCTCGGTGACCGTGTCGAACGTGTCGGCGACCTTCAGCCGTTCCGCCGACAAGTTGATTGTCGCGCCGAAGAGCCCGCTTGCCGACGGTGCCAAATTCACCGTGACCATCCGCTACGGCGGGGTGCCGAAGCCGTACGACGATCCGGCACTTGGGTTCGAGGGCTTCATTCCGGAACCGGACGGCGCGCTGGCCCAGGGCGAACCACAGGTCGCCGCGTCGTGGTTCCCGGTCAACGATCGGCCGACCGACAAGGCGACCTACGACATCACGATCACCGCACCCAGCACGCTCGCCGCGATCTCCAACGGTGTGTTGGCGAGCAAGCGCGCCAACGGTGGCGACACCACGTGGCACTGGGTCGAGTCGGCCCCGATGGCCAGCTATCTCGCGCTCGTGGCGATCGGCAACTATCGCGTCACGACGAGCACGCACAACGGACTGCCGGTGGTGCTCGCTGTCGCGGACTCGCTGCCGCGTTCGGTCGACACGGCGCTCGCACAGACCCCGACGGTGCTCGACTTCCTGGTGAGCCAGTTCGGGGCGTACCCGTTCGACGCGGTGGGTGGCGTAGTGCACAACGACGGCCGCATCCGCTTCGCGTTGGAGAACCAGACACGGCCCACGTACGCGCCGGCCTTCTTCATGACGCCACAGGACTCCACGACCGTGATCGCCCACGAGCTGACACATCAATGGTTCGGCGACAGCGTCTCGGTCGGCGACTGGTCGGACGTCTGGCTGAACGAGGGCTTCGCCACCTACGCCGAATGGCTGTGGTCGGAGCACGAGGGTCGCGAGACGCCGAAGGAACAGTTCGACGACATCTACAAGTCCGGTGGATTGCCGCTCGATCCGCCGGCGGCGCCGACCGAGGCGACCGTGTTCGGGCGGTCGTCGTATCTGCGTGGCGCCGCAACGCTCGAGGCGCTGCGAATCGCGGTCGGCGACGACACGTTCTGGCGCATTGTGCGCGGCTGGGCGCAACTGCACGCTGGCGGCAATGCCACCACCGCGGAGTTCATCGCGTACGCCGACCAGGTCTCCGGCCGCTCGCTCGACACGTTCCTGCACGCATGGCTCTACGAGCGCGGCAAACCGGCGTACCCGACGCGACTCGGCTGACGTCGGACGGCGACCGACCTGGGTCGCCGGACCGGGTGTGCGTCGTGGCCGTTCGGCCAGGTCGCGTCCCGAGTGGGCGGGCAGGTGACCACGTACGCTGTGGCCGTGCGACTCAATCCCGGCGTGGACGCGCGCTGATGCTGCGTCCCGCCTACCCGATCGTCACGGAACGCTTGGCGCTGCGGCCGTTCATCCACGCCGATCTCGACGACGTCTACGCCTACCACAAGCTTGCGGACGTGACCCGATTCCTCTACTGGAAGCCGCGCGACCGCGATGCGACCGCCGACGCGTTGGCGCAGAAGATGACGCAGACGACGCTCGCCGACGAAGGCGACCGGTTGACCGTCGCTGTGGAGTGGCCGGAGAGCGGGCGCGTCGTGGGTGAGGTCAATCTCATGTGGCACAGCCGCGAACACCGCCAGGGCGAGATCGGCTATGTGCTCAACCCCGAGTTCCAGGGCCGCGGCTTCGCCACCGAGGCGGCGCGCGAGATGCTGCGGCTGGGTTTCGACGTGCTCGGCCTGCATCGCATGTTCGCCCGCTGTGACGCCCGAAACGAATCGTCGGTACGGGTGATGCAGCGGCTGCGCATGCGGCGCGAGGCGCACTTCATGCACGACGCGATGTTCAAGGGCGAGTGGGGCGACACCTACGTGTACGCGCTCTTGGCCGCCGAGTGGGGCGCGCACCGCTGACCGCGGCGGCCACCCCTGACCGCGGCCGGCAATGCACTTTCGCAGGTCACCGACCGCGTCGGCGAGCGACGACGTTCGGGCGGCGGAAATAGGCATGTTGGGCGGTTCATGCCCCCCGCCGTTGGGCATATGGTCGTGCTATCTCTAGTCCCAGGGAGGTAGGTCCGGTGCGCAAGGTAACCGCGATCGCGTTGATGGTGGCGCTCATCTACGTCACGACGTGGGTTCTCGCCATGCGCGTGACACCGCGCGGCAGCATGGCGCAAGCCACGACGGTGGTGCGACTCGGCTGATCCCCCACGGCACGAGGTTCGGCGAACCCACGACGGGTTGACGGCCGGGGCGGCGGGACCGCCACCGGCCGTCGTCATGTCTGGGTCGGGATATCGATAGCGCGGGCGACGAATATCGGGGCGACATCGTGCGTCCCCGCGGATAGCGTCGGCCCGTGCCGTCCGATCACGTCCCGTCGAACCGGCCGCCGTCACAGTCGCCGTCGCGGTCGGAGCCGATCGGCCCATCCGTCCGGCGCTCCGCTCGACTGTTGATCGTGGACGCCCGCGATCGGGTGCTGCTGCTTCGTTTCGTCTTCGAGTCCGGCATCGCACCGCGACCGTACGGCTGGTGTACGCCGGGCGGCGGCGTCCACCACGGCGAGACACTGGCCACCGCCGCCGCCCGTGAGGCCGCCGAGGAGGTCGGGCTCGCCGTGACACCGGAGCAGCTGAGCGAACCGGTCGCCTATGCGGCTGGGTACGCCGACCTCGGCTTCACCGCGGGGCATTTCCGCGACGACTTCTTCTTCGTACGGGTTGGCTCGCACGCCGTCGACACCGGCGGGATGGAAGATCTCGAGCGGTCGTACCATGCCGGCGAGCGCTGGTGGTCGGTTCCCGAGCTCGCGGACACCGAGGAGATCGTGATGCCGTACGGCCTCGTGCCACTGCTCACGGATCTCATCGCCGGCCGCCGCCCGGAATCGCCGATCGCGCTGCCGTGGCACCATCCATTGAGAGGCGACCCGATCAGCGGCACTGGCGGTGAAGTCAGGCAACCCGGACACGCGTGACGAACGCGGCCGATAGCATCGCGTGAGTGACCGTCGAGCGCATCGGACCGCGCACCGAGACAGGCCGTACGCGTGGCTAGGCCGGTGCAGTCGCAACCGGTGCTCACGCCGCTCACCGAGGCGGCGATCTTCCTGGTCGTCACGGTGCGCGATGGCGGCGAGGACGGCATCCGTGACCTGCTCGCCGACATCGCCGGGCTCGGACGCGCGGTCGGGTTTCGTGAGCCGGACGGAGAACTGCGGTGTGTGGTCGGCATCGGCTCGACGATGTGGGACCGGCTCTTTACTGGCCCGCGGCCGGGCGGCCTGCATCCGTTCCGCGAGATCTCCGGCGGTCGCCACGTCGCCGTGTCGACGCCGGGTGATCTGCTCTTCCACATCCGGGCCCGTCGCATGGATCTCTGCTTCGAACTCGCCGCGCAACTCGGCAAACGGTTCGCCGGCCATGCGGAAGTCGTGGACGAGACGCACGGCTTCAAGTATTTCGACGAGCGCGATCTGCTCGGCTTCGTGGACGGCACGGAGAATCCGACCGGTGCCGCGGCCCACGACGCCGCGACGATCGGCGACGAGGATCCCGACTTCGTCGGCGGCAGCTACGTGATCGTGCAGAAGTACGTGCACGACATCGACGCGTGGAACGCGCTGTCGGTCGCCGAACAGGAGCGCGTCATCGGGCGTACCAAGCTGGACGACATCGAGCTTGCCGATGACGTGAAGCCGGCCAATTCACACGTCGCGCTGAACACGATCGTCGACGACGACGGAGTGCAGCGCCAGATCGTACGGGACAACATGCCGTTCGGCCGGATCGGCGAAGGCGAGTTCGGCACGTACTTCATCGGGTATGCCGGCACGCCAGAAGTCACCGAGCAGATGCTCGAGAACATGTTCATCGGCAAGCCACCCGGCAACTACGACCGCATCCTCGACTTCTCGACCGCGGTCACCGGCAACCTGTTCTTCGTACCCTCGGCCGACATGCTCGACGACCTTCCCGATGCACCGGACTCCGGTCTTCTCGACGTCGACGAGAGCGACCCGGAACCGGCGATGGTATCGGAGGTTGCATCGGGCGATTCACTGCGCATCGGCAGTCTCAGGAGGAGCCCTACGTCATGAACAATCTCCATCGCGAGCTTGCCCCGATCTCGGACGAAGCGTGGGCAGACCTATCCGCAGAGGCCACGCGGACGTTCACTCGGCACGTTGCGGCGCGGCGCGTGGTCGACGTGATCGGTCCGGGCGGGCTGACCCTGGCCGCGGTCGGCACCGGGCACCTCGTCTCGCTCGCCTCGCCGGGCGACGGCGTCACCGCGCACAGCCGGGCCACGCAACCGATCGTGGAGTTCCGCGTGCCGTTCGTGGTGGACCGCCAGACCGTTGACGACGTGGCGCGTGGCGCGAAGGACGCGGACTGGCAGCCGGCGAAGGATGCCGCGAAGCAGATCGCGTTCGCCGAGGACCGCGCGGTCTTCGACGGCTTCACCGGCGGTGGCATGGGCGGGATCCGAGCCGGGTCGTCCAATCCCGCGATCGCGCTGCCGGGCGAGGTACGCGACTACCCGACCGCGGTGGCGCAGGCGCTGACGTCACTTCGGCTCGCCGGCGTGGGCGGGCCGTACAGCCTGCTGCTCTCCGCGGACGCGTACACCGCCGTGGCCGAGACGGCAGATCACGGATACCCGATCCGGGAGCACATCTCGCGCGTGCTCGGCGGCGAGGGCGAGATTGTCTGGGCACCCGCGATCACCGGTGCGTTCTTGCTGTCCACCCGTGGCGGTGACTTCGAGCTGTACCTCGGGCAGGACCTGTCAATCGGGTACCTGTCCCACGACGCGACCTCGATCAAGCTCTACTTCCAGGAGTCGCTGACGTTCTTCGTGCAGACGACCGAGGCCAGTGTCGCGCTGACCGGATAGCGCCGCGTCCGTCGGCTGCTGCATGCCGTGACGGACCGCACAAGATCGCCTCGGCGGCCACCACCGCCGTTAGATTGAGGTGCGGGTCGCCGATCACGAACGGAGCGCGGTGTCTGTGGGTACGCACGTCGGCGGCGCCTGGACCGAGCCGGGTGCGCACGTGGTCGCGCCGAATGTCTGGCGCATCCCGGTCGTGCTTCCGCTCGACGGGCTCAAGGCCGTCAACGTCTACGCCATCGTGGACGGCGGTGGGCTGACATTGGTCGACGGCGGATGGGCGCTCGACGCGGCCCGGCGCGCGCTCGTCGACGGACTCGCGGTCATCGGAGCGGAACTCGGTGACATCAACCAGTTCCTCGTCACGCACGTGCACCGCGACCACTACACGAATGCGATCGCGGTACGCCGCGAACTTGGCACGAAGGTGCTGCTGGGCGCCGGAGAGCAACGTGCGATCGAACGCATCACACAGGCGGCGCCGGGCGGCCCGCGTACCCATCTCGCCAGCCTTGCTCGGCACGGCGCCGCGCAAGTCGCGGACGCCCTCGCGGCTCTCGGTTCGGCCGGCGACGACGGACGGCTTGACTTCGAAGCACCCGATGCGTGGATCTCATCCGGCGACCGGTTCGAGGTCGGCGATCGTGTGCTGGAGGCAATCGCGACGCCCGGCCACACGCGCGGCCACGTCGTGTTCGCGGATCGCGACAACGGGCTGCTGTTCGCCGGTGACCACGTGCTGCCGCACATCACACCGTCGATCGGCTTCGAGATCGCGCCGCCTCGCCTGGCGCTGCGGGACTATCTCGATTCGCTGCGGCTGGTGCGGGCGATGCCCGACATGACGTTGCTGCCCGCACATGGCCCGGCCGGCGGGCGCGTGCATGCGCGGGTCGACGAACTGCTCGCGCATCACGATCGGCGGCTTGCCGAGACCGCCGCCGCGATCGGGGCTGGCTCGACGGCGTACGACGTCGCGACCCAGATCGGTTGGACGTCGCGCCGCCGGAAGTTCGCCGACCTGGATCCGTTCAACCAGATGTTGGCCGTGTTCGAGACGGTGTGGCACCTCGAACTGCTTGTGCTGCAGGGCAAGGCGGCGACGACTGAGATCGACGGTGTCGTCGTCTACACCGCGCCGGCCGACGTCGCCGCGCATCCGTAGCGGGCCGTTCAGTCGTCGGCGTCGTCGGCGTTGGCTTCCGCATTCTGGTCTGGTTCGACGTGCGGATCCTCCGGCGGGGACAGCACGTCGCGACCGGCCAGCTTGGTCGGATCGGGTAGCGGAATCTCTAGTACGTGGATGCCGTCGGTCGTGCGCAGAAGTAGACCGCGCACCACCGGATCTTCATCGAACAGATCGCCAGCCCGGAAATATGGCTCGAACGGTGTGGCGTCCGTCGCCGGCACCGTGCCCACGGCTCGCTCGCCGATGTTTACTGTCACGACACGATTGTCGGCGTCGCGCGATCGCGTCAGCCACACGTATGGATAGGCGATAGGACCGATACGGAGTGCTTCCGCGTGCACCAGGTCGAGCCAGTCTCGAGCCGATGTGTCGAGCTCGACCGCGATATCGCCAATGGACCCGGTCGGCACG
>DATFRR010000008.1:0-11997 GCA_035263025.1 Micromonosporaceae bacterium | reverse complement strand
TGGTGGGCAATGAAGCGTGGGCGAACCGCTCGAGTGACGACCGGCACGCCCGATCGGGCCTCGCGGAGATCCTTGACGAAATCAGTCCTATTGAGGACTTCTCCGGCACCATGTCGCTGTCGTTTTCAGCGCCACGATTCGACGAGGTCAAGGCCTCGATCGAGGAGTGCAAGGAGAAGGACCTCACCTACTGCGCTCCGCTGTTCGTGACGGCGGAGTTCACCAACCACACGACCGGTGAGATCAAGAGCCAGACGGTGTTCATGGGCGACTTCCCCATGATGACGCCGAAGGGCACCTTCATCATCAACGGCACCGAGCGTGTCGTGGTTAGCCAGCTTGTTCGGTCGCCGGGCGTCTACTTCGCCAAGGAGCCGGACAAGACCTCCGACCGCGACCTGTCCAGCGTCAAGGTCATCCCGAGCCGCGGCGCCTGGCTCGAGTTCGACATCGACAAGCGCGAGACGGTTGGCGTGCGCATCGACCGCAAGCGCCGCCAAGCGGTCACCGTGCTGCTCAAGGCGATTGGTTGGACCGACGAGCGGATCCGCGAGCGGTTCGGCTGGTCCGAGCTGATGATGACCACGCTCGACAAGGACCACATCGCCGGCCAGGACGAGGCGCTGCTGGACATCTACCGCAAGCTCCGTCCGGGCGAGCCGCCGACCCGTGAGAACGCGCAGAACCTGCTCGACAACCTGTTCTTCAACCCGAAGCGGTATGACGTCGCGAAGGTCGGTCGCTACAAGTTCAACAAGAAGCTCGAGATCGACATCCCGATCTCGACCGGTGTGTTGACCGAGGACGACATCGTCGCAACCGTCGAATACCTCTGCCGCCTGCACGCGGGCGAGGAGGGGTACGAGCCGGACGACATCGACCACTTCGGCAACCGCCGTCTGCGTACCGTCGGCGAGCTGATCCAGAACCAGGTCCGCGTTGGTCTGTCCCGCATGGAGCGGGTGGTCCGCGAGCGCATGACCACACAGGACGTCGAGGCGATCACGCCGCAGACCCTGATCAACATCCGCCCCGTGGTGGCCGCGATCAAGGAGTTCTTCGGTACGTCGCAGCTGTCCCAGTTCATGGACCAGACAAACCCGCTCGCGGGCCTGACCCACCGCCGGCGCCTGTCCGCGCTCGGCCCGGGTGGTCTGTCCCGGGAGCGCGCCGGCTTCGAGGTCCGGGACGTACACCCGTCGCACTACGGCCGGATGTGCCCGATCGAGACGCCCGAGGGCCCGAACATCGGCCTGATCGGCGCGTTGTCCACGTTCGCGCGGGTCAACCCGTTCGGATTCATCGAGACGCCGTACCGCAAGGTCACCGGCGGCAAGGTGAGCGACCAGATCGACTACCTGACCGCGGACGAGGAGGACCGGCACGTTATCGCGCAGGCGAACGCGCCGCTCAAGTCGGATGGCAGCTTCGCCGATGACCGTGTCCTGGTCCGTCGCAAGGGCGGCGAGGTCGACCACGTGACGCCGGAGAACGTGGACTACATGGATGTGTCGCCGCGCCAGATGGTGTCGGTGGCCACCGCCATGATCCCGTTCCTCGAGCACGACGACGCCAACCGCGCGCTGATGGGCGCGAACATGCAGCGCCAGGCCGTACCGCTGGTCCGTGCCGAGTCGCCACTGGTCGGCACCGGCATGGAATACCGCGCGGCGGTCGACGCGGGTGACGTGGTGGTCGCCGAGGTCGGCGGTGTCGTCGAGGACCTGTGCGCCGACTACGTGACAGTCATGCAGGACGACGGTCATCGGCGGACCTACCTGTTGCACAAGTTCCGCCGGTCGAACTCCGGCTCGTGCGTGAACCAAAAGCCGATCGTCTTCGAGGGCGATCGTGTCGAGGCCGGCCAGGTTATCGCGGACGGTCCCTGCACCGACGACGGCGAGATGGCGCTCGGGCGCAACCTGCTCGTTGCGTTCATGCCATGGGAGGGCCACAACTACGAGGACGCCATCATCCTGTCGCAGCGTCTCGTGCAGCAGGACACCCTGACCTCGATCCACATCGAGGAGCACGAGGTCGACGCGCGCGACACGAAGCTCGGTCCGGAAGAGATCACCCGCGACATCCCGAACGTCAGCGACGAAATGCTCGCCGACCTCGATGAGCGGGGCATCATCCGGATCGGTGCCGAGGTGGTGCCGGGCGACATCCTGGTCGGCAAGGTCACGCCGAAGGGCGAGACGGAACTGACGCCGGAAGAGCGACTGCTCCGCGCGATCTTCGGTGAGAAGGCTCGCGAGGTGCGCGACACGTCGCTCAAGGTTCCGCACGGCGAGAACGGCACGGTCATCGGTGTCCGGACCTTCTCCCGCGAGGATGGCGACGAGCTGTCGCCGGGCGTCAACGAGCTGGTCCGGGTGTACGTGGCGCAGAAGCGGAAGATTCAGGACGGTGACAAGCTCGCCGGGCGGCACGGCAACAAGGGCGTGATCTCGAAGATCCTGCCCGTCGAGGACATGCCGTTCCTGGAGGACGGCACGCCGGTCGACATCGTGCTGAACCCGTTGGGCGTACCAGGCCGCATGAATGTCGGTCAGGTGCTCGAGACACACCTCGGCTGGGTCGCGAAGACTGGTTGGTCGATCGACGGCGACAACGAGGCGTGGCAGAAGGCGCTGAAGCAGATCGGCGCGGGCGACTCCCGCCCGGACACCAAGATCGCGACGCCGGTCTTCGACGGTGCGCGCGAGGCGGAGATCGCCGGTTTGCTCTCGTCCACGCTGCGGACCCGCGACGGTCAGCAGCTGGTCGGCGCCGACGGCAAGGCGAAGCTGTTCGACGGCCGGTCCGGCGAGCAACTGCCGGACGCGATCGCGGTCGGCTACATCTACATCCTGAAGCTGAACCACCTGGTCGACGACAAGATCCACGCACGGTCGACCGGGCCGTACTCGATGATCACGCAGCAGCCGCTGGGTGGTAAGGCGCAATTCGGTGGGCAGCGCTTCGGCGAGATGGAGTGCTGGGCGATGCAGGCGTACGGCGCCGCATATGCCCTGCAGGAGCTGCTCACGATCAAGTCGGATGACGTACTCGGCCGAGTCAAGGTCTACGAGGCCATCGTCAAGGGCGAGAACATTCCGGAGCCTGGCATTCCCGAGTCCTTCAAGGTGTTGCTCAAGGAGCTGCAGTCGTTGTGCCTCAACGTTGAGGTGCTCTCCAGCGACGGTGTGGCTCTCGAGATGCGCGAGACGGACGACGAAGTGTTCCGGGCCGCGGAAGAGCTCGGGATCGACTTGTCGCGTCGTCCGAATGAGGGCGTTAGCAGCGTCGACGAGATTTAGACGGCTTGGGGGCGGCTTGCCCACTCCGGGCGGTCAGGCTTGATCCCTCCGTGGTCAAGCCGCCCCCAAGCCGGACCACTCGCCGTTCGCGGTGAGGGGTAAGGCTACCGAGGTCACGTGATACGGGAAACGGTTACGTGGCAACTGGGTAGGCGAGTTTGAGTGACACCGAATTGGCAGTACAGAAATATTGAGCAATAACGACACGAGGGACAACCAAGTGCTCGACGTGAACTTCTTCGACGAACTGCGCATCGGCCTGGCGACCGCCGACGACATCCGGCACTGGTCGCACGGCGAGGTGAAGAAGCCCGAGACCATCAACTACCGCACTCTCAAGCCGGAGAAGGACGGACTCTTCTGCGAGAAGATTTTCGGTCCGACCCGCGACTGGGAGTGCTACTGCGGCAAGTACAAGCGCGTCCGGTTCAAGGGCATCATCTGCGAGCGCTGCGGGGTCGAGGTGACCCGAGCCAAGGTGCGCCGCGAGCGGATGGGCCACATCGAGCTCGCCGCGCCGGTGACGCACATCTGGTATTTCAAGGGCGTCCCGAGCCGGCTCGGCTATCTGCTTGACCTTGCGCCCAAGGACCTTGAGAAGATCATCTACTTCGCGTCGTACGTCGTGACGAGCGTCGACAGCGAGGCGCGTCACCGCGACATCTCGACACTCGAGTCCGAGATCGGGGCCGAGAAGCGCCACGCCGAAAGCGCGCGTGACAACGAGATCGAGAAGCGTGCCGCGAAGCTCGAGGCCGACCTCGCAGAGCTCGAGGCGGAGGGCGCGAAGGCGGATGTACGCCGGAAGGTCAAGGAGTCCGGCGAGCGCGAGATGCGCCAGATCCGCGACCGCGCTCAGCGCGAGATCGACCGTCTCGACGAGGTGCTCGACACGTTCCGCAAGTTGGAGCCGAAGCAGCTGGTCACCGACGAGCTGCTCTACCGCGAGCTGCGCGACCGCTTCGGCGAATACTTCACCGGCGGCATGGGTGCCGAGTCGATCAAGGCGCTTATCGAGAACATGGACCTCGACGCCGAGGCCGACGAACTGCGCGAGACGATCCGTTCCGGCAAGGGCCAGCGGAAGATCCGCGCGCTGAAGCGCCTCAAGGTCGTGGCCGCGTTCCTGAACACGACGAACTCGCCGCTGGGCATGGTGCTCGACTGCGTACCCGTGATCCCGCCGGACCTGCGTCCGATGGTGCAGCTCGACGGTGGCCGCTTCGCGACCTCCGATCTCAACGACCTGTACCGCCGCGTGATCAACCGCAACAACCGCCTCAAGCGACTGATCGACCTCGGCGCGCCCGAGATCATCGTGAACAACGAGAAGCGGATGCTGCAGGAGGCGGTCGACGCGCTGTTCGACAACGGGCGTCGCGGACGTCCGGTGACCGGTCCGGGCAACCGGCCGCTCAAGTCGCTTTCCGACATGCTGAAGGGCAAGCAGGGCCGGTTCCGCCAGAACCTGCTCGGCAAGCGCGTCGACTACTCCGGCCGTTCGGTCATCGTGGTCGGCCCGCGCCTGAAGCTGCACCAGTGCGGCCTGCCGAAGCAGATGGCGCTGGAGCTGTTCAAGCCGTTCGTGATGAAGCGTCTGGTTGACCTGAACCACGCGCAGAACATCAAGTCGGCCAAGCGCATGGTCGAGCGTCAGCGCCCGGTCGTGTGGGACGTGCTCGAAGAGGTCATCGGCGAGCACCCGGTGCTGCTCAACCGCGCACCGACCCTGCACCGGCTCGGCATCCAGGCGTTCGAACCGCAGCTGGTCGAGGGCAAGGCGATCCAGATCCACCCGTTGGTCTGCACCGCCTTCAACGCCGACTTCGACGGCGACCAGATGGCGGTGCACGTGCCGCTGTCGGCCGAGGCACAGGCCGAGGCACGCATCCTCATGCTGTCGTCCAACAACATCCTCAAGCCGGCCGATGGCAAGCCGGTGACGATGCCGACGCAGGACATGGTGATCGGTCTATACCACCTCACGCACCTGCGTGACGGTGCGATGGGCGCCGGCCGCGTGTTCAGCTCGGACGCCGAGGCGTGGATGGCGTACGACAACCACGAGTTGCACCTGCAGGCACCGGTACGGATCCGGCTGCGCGAGGTCAGCGCAGTAGACAATGGCAACGGTGCAGACGCGTGGACGCCGCCGGAGGATTGGACACCCGGTGGGCCGGCGTTGATCGAGACAACGCTCGGACGCGTGCTCTTCAACGAGACGCTGCCCAAGGGCTACCGCTTCGTGAACTACGAGATCCGCAAGGGTCAGCTGTCGGCGATCGTGAACGATCTCGCCGAGCGGTTCCCCAAGGTCGCGCTTGCGGCGACGCTGGATGCCTTGAAGGAGGCCGGTTTCCACTGGGCCACCTGGTCCGGCGTGACGATCGGCATGGCCGACATCGTCCAGCCGCCGAACAAGCGCGAGATCCTCGAGCGCCACGAGCGCGAGGCAGAGCGCATCGACAAGCAGTTCCAGCGCGGTCTCATGACTGCTGAGGAGCGGCGTGGCGAGCTGATCGAGATCTGGACGAAGGCGACCAGCGAGGTGGCCAAGGACATGGAGACGGCGCTGCCGCAGGCGAACCCGCTGTGGCAGATGATCTTCTCTGGCGCCCGCGGCAACATGCTCCAGCTTCGTCAGATCGCCGCGATCCGTGGTTTGGTTGCCAACCCGAAGGGCGAGATCATCCCGCGGCCGATCAAGGCCAGCTACCGGGAGGGTCTGTCGGTGCTGGAGTACTTCATCTCCACGCACGGTGCACGCAAGGGTCTTGCCGACACGGCGCTGCGGACCGCGGACTCGGGCTACCTGACCCGGCGTCTGGTGGATGTGTCGCAGGACGTCATCATCCGCGAGGAGGACTGCGGCACCGACCGCGGCATCTCGATGGCGGTGGGTCAGCGGATCGACGGCCGCCTGGTCGTGCACGAGCACGCCGAGACCGGCGCACACGCGCGTACCCTCGCCGACGACATCGTGGACGACAAGGGCAATCTCGTCGTGCCGCGGGGTGCCGACCTGAACTCGATCATGATCGACCAGATCGTGGCGGCCGGGATCGAGACCGTACGGGTGCGCAGCGTGCTGACGTGCGAGTCGAAGCTGGGCGTTTGCGGTGCCTGCTACGGCCGCTCGTTGCCGACCGGCAAGACGGTCGACATCGGCGAGGCGGTCGGCATCATCGCCGCACAGTCCATCGGCGAGCCGGGCACGCAGCTGACGATGCGTACGTTCCACGCCGGCGGTGTCGCGGGTGACGACATCACCCAAGGCCTGCCGCGTGTCCAGGAGATCTTCGAGGCGCGCGTGCCCAAGGGCAAGGCGCCGATCGCGGAGGCTCCGGGACGCGTACGGATCGAGGACGGCGACCGGTCCCGCAAGATCGTGATCGTGCCGGACGACGGCAGCGAGGAGATCGTGCACGACAAGATCTCCAAGCGCGTACGCCTGCGCGTGACCGACGGCGGACACGTCGAGGTCGGCGAGAAGATCACCGAGGGCACCATCGACCCACACGAGTTGCTGCGCATCATGGGCCCGCGCGCCGTTCAGGTGCACTTGACCCAGGAAGTGCAGGAGGTCTACCGGTCGCAGGGCGTGATGATCCACGACAAGCACATCGAGATCATCATTCGGCAGATGCTCAAGCGCGTCACGGTCATCGACTCGGGCTCGACCGAGTTCCTGCCCGGCGTGCTGGTCGACCGTGCGCAGTTCGAGGCGGAGAACCGCCGGCTGGTCGCCGAGGGCGGCGAGCCAGCGGCCGGACGCCCGGTGCTGATGGGCATCACGAAGGCGTCGCTTGCGACGGACTCGTGGCTGTCGGCCGCCTCCTTCCAGGAGACGACGCGGGTGCTCACCGACGCGGCGATCAACGCTCGCAGCGACTCGCTGATCGGCCTGAAGGAGAACGTGATCATCGGCAAGCTCATCCCGGCCGGTACGGGCATCAGCAAGTACCGCAACATCCGGGTCGAGCCAACCGAGGACGCAAAGGCCAAGGTCTACTCGATGACCGGGTACACCGAGACCGACTACGGCTTCGGGCCGGCGGGTGGACAAGCGGTCCCGCTCGACGACTACGACTTCGGTTCGTACCGCTAGGTCGATCCGGGTCGGAGCCTCTCGACCGGTGGCGGCGTACCAGCGCAAGCTGGGCGCCGCCACTGGCGTTTCGTGCCTCGGCAAGCGGCGGGCAGCATGGGTATGGCATGTTGGGTGACACGACGGTCGCGATCGGAGGTGTCGATGACCAACATGACCACCGCGGTGCGGCATCCGCTCGACCCGGACGTGACCCGATCGACCAAGGCGATCATCGTGTTGGCGCTCGGCATCGTCGCCGTGGTCACCGGTGGCTTGGTCGGCGGCGTCATCCCGGCCACCGTGGCGCTGATCGTTGCGCGCTCGGCGCGGGCCGATCTCATCGCGGCACGCGGCTACCTGACCGGCGCGAAGATGATGCGCATCGGTGTCCTGCTGTCGTGGATTGGCATCGTTCTCGCGATCACCGCGATCGTGGTCGCCGGCATCCTCGGGATCCTGCACCTGGCCGCGCAAGCCGGGGCGCCACAACACTTCGCGCCCGGCACGGATTAGGCGATCGCGATGAGTGAACCAGCGCAACAACGGCCGGGCACGCCCCCGACGACTCCGCCCCCAACGGCTCCGCCCCCGACGGGTCCGCCTCCGACGCCTCCACCCTCGATGAGTCCGGTCCCGCCCGCGTACGCCGCGCCGTCGGGATCGCCAGCGCCCGCACCGCCGTACCCACCGCGCTATCCCGTCGCGCCGATGCCTCCGCCGGGACGCCAGCCAACGATCGGTCGAGTACAACCGGTCAGCGGCACGCCGTTTGGCATCGGGTACGTGAAGGTGCCCGCGGTGACCTCCGGACTGGCGACCGGCGCGTTGATCGCCGGCATCGCGTCGATCCTCGTCGCACTCGGCATGGTGTGTCTGGGGCTGGCAGGGGCCTCGGCGGGGTGGGGCGCCCTCGTGGCGGGCGCGTTCGCGATCCTCTCGCTGTTGCTCGGCGTCGCTGGCGCCGCGTTCGGACGGTCTGCCATGCGCATGATCCGTCGCTCGGCGGGCACTGTGGACGGTTCCGGTATGGCCACCGCGGGAATGGTGTGCGGGTGGATCGGCGTTGTCCTCAGTGTGGTCGGGTTCCTCGGTTCGCTGTTGGCGACGATCAGCGCCTAAGCCGCAGTGGTTCGCGTCAATCAGCGCCACAGCGGCCGCCACGTCCAACGCCCGAGGCCCGTCCAGGGCTCGGCCGGCGGAGCGGTTAATTGATCCGGTCGCAGCGGACAACCGTGTAAACTTGGCGCGGGACGTACCCAACGGGCGAATTGCCTATCCGGGCAGTTCAGCCCACAGGTCAGGTCAGCAATGCCCTAGCCGAACAGATGCCCTTCGGTCAGCGGACACGTGAGATCGGGCACGACGACTGGTCGCGACGCAACCGGTCGTTTTGACCTGTGCGGTGCCGGTGGGTACTCTTGTTCATCGTGCCCGGGCTTGCCCGGGCCATCGCGCGCGCGCGAATTCGTCTGGTTCCCCGCGAGCCGACAGGCGCCGCGGACGATGTCCCTTCCGGCGTTGTGAAAGCAGGGCCGGAGCGTGCTCACCCGACACGCCCGACCGCGGGGGTCGGAGGCCGGGACGACCTACATAACCACAGACGCTTTGCACCATGGCGGCCCGCCGGTTTGCCGGCGGCCACCGAAGACCCGATCCCGCTGCGCGCGCAGTGGATCGGCAGCCGATAGGGAGACAGAGGCCCAGTGCCCACAATTCAGCAGCTGGTCCGCAAGGGCCGCAAGGCCAAGAGCGGCAAGACGAAGACGCCCGCGCTCAAGGGCAGCCCCCAGCGCCGCGGCGTGTGTACGCGCGTCTACACGACCACGCCGAAGAAGCCGAACTCGGCACTGCGCAAGGTCGCTCGCGTGAAGCTGACTAGCCAGATCGAGGTCACCGCGTACATCCCGGGTGTCGGGCACAACCTCCAGGAGCACTCGATCGTGCTGGTTCGCGGCGGCCGTGTGAAGGATCTCCCGGGCGTTCGTTACAAGATCATCCGCGGCTCGTTGGACACGCAGGGCGTTCGCAACCGCAAGCAGGCCCGCAGCCGCTACGGCGCGAAGAGGGAGAAGAGCTGACATGCCGCGTAAGGGCCCTGCGCCGCGTCGACCGCTGATCGCCGACCCGGTCTACAACTCGCCGTTGGTCACTCAGCTGATCAACAAAATCTTGACGGAGGGCAAGCGCTCCCTCGCCGAGCGGATCGTCTACGGCGCGATGGAAGGCTGCCGGGAAAAGACCGGCACCGATCCCGTCGTGACGCTCAAGCGAGCGATGGACAACGTGAAGCCGACTCTCGAGGTCCGCAGCCGCCGCGTTGGTGGCGCGACCTATCAGGTGCCGGTGGAGGTGCGGGCGTCCCGCCAGGTGACCCTCGGGCTGCGGTGGATTGTCCAGTATTCCAAGGCCCGCCGTGAGAAGACCATGGTCGAGCGGCTCCAGAACGAGTTGCTCGACGCGAGCAACGGCCTCGGCGCCGCGGTGAAGCGGCGTGAGGACACGCACAAGATGGCCGAGTCGAACAAGGCGTTCGCTCACTACAGATGGTAGGCGACGGAGCACCAGGACCGGCGCGAACGGTTCAGTGATCGCGAGTCGTCCATCACGTGCGCTTAGAGCACCAGCAGCAATACCTGCACTTAGAGAACACCAAATGCAAGGAAGGAATACCGTGGCTTCCGCCGACAACGCGCTTGCCAAGCTCCGCAACATCGGGATCATGGCTCACATCGACGCCGGTAAGACGACGACGACTGAGCGGATCCTGTTCTACACCGGTATCACGTACAAGATCGGTGAGGTCCACGAAGGCGCTGCCGTCATGGACTGGATGGAGCAGGAGCAGGAGCGCGGGATCACGATCACTTCCGCTGCGACGAAGGTCGAGTGGAAGGGTCACCCGATCAACATCATCGACACGCCGGGGCACGTCGACTTCACCGTCGAGGTGGAGCGCAACCTGCGCGTGCTCGACGGCGCGGTGGCGGTCTACGACGGAGTCGCCGGCGTCGAGCCGCAGACCGAGAACGTGTGGCGACAGGCGGACAAATATCGCGTGCCGCGGATGTGTTTCGTCAACAAGATGGACCGCACCGGCGCCGACTTCTTCCGCTGCGTACAAATGATGGTCGACCGTCTCAACGCGACACCGCTCGTCCTGCAGCTGCCCATCGGCAACGAGGCGAACTTCATCGGCGTCGTCGACCTGATCGGCATGCGCGCGCTCACCTGGCGTGGCGAGACCCAGAAGGGCGAGGACTACACCGTCGAGGAGATCCCGGCGGACATGCTCGAGCAGGCGAACGAATACCGCGAGAAGCTGATCGAGACGCTCGCCGAGGTCGACGACACGGTCATGGTGAGCTACCTCGAGGGCGAGGAGCTGTCGGTGGCGGCGATCAAGGCCGGCATCCGGCGCGCCACCGTGCATAGCAAGGCCAACCCGGTGCTGTGCGGCTCGGCGTTCAAGAACAAGGGCGTACAGCCCATGCTCGACGCCGTGGTCGACTACCTGCCGAGCCCGCTTGACCTGCCGGCCATCGACGGAGTCGCGACCGACGGCGAGACGCCGGTCGAGCGGCACGCGGACGTCAACGAGCCGTTCTCCGCGCTGGCCTTCAAGATCCAGACGGACAAGCACCTCGGCAAGCTGACCTACGTGCGCATCTACTCCGGCAAGCTCGACGCGGGCTCGCAGGTGGTGAACTCCACTAAGGACCGCAAGGAGCGCATCGGCAAGATCTACCAGATGCACGCGAACAAGCGCGAGGAGCGCTCGTTCGCGCAGGCCGGCGACATCATCGCGGTGCAGGGTCTCAAGCAGACCACCACCGGTGACACGCTGTGTGACCCGGCCAAGCCGGTCATTCTCGAGTCGATGACGTTCCCGGAGCCGGTCATCTCGGTGGCCATCGAGCCGAAGAGCAAGGCCGATCAAGAGAAGCTGGGTACGGCGATCCAACGCCTCGCCGAGGAGGACCCGACGTTCCGGGTGCGCAACGACGAGGAGACCGGCCAGACGGTCATCTCCGGGATGGGCGAGTTGCACCTCGACATCCTGGTGGACCGCATGCGCCGCGAGTTCAACGTCGAGGCCAACATCGGCAAGCCTCAGGTCGCCTACCGCGAGACGATCCGCCGTACGGTCGAGAAGCAGGAGTACACCCACAAGAAGCAGACCGGTGGCTCCGGCCAGTACGCCAAGGTGCTCGTGACGCTCCAGCCGATGCCGCTGGACGGCGAGACGACGTACGAGTTCGTCAACGCCGTCACCGGCGGTCGCATCCCGAAGGAATTCATCCCGTCGGTCGACGCGGGCGCGCAGGACGCGATGCAGTACGGCGTGCTCGCCGGCTACCCGCTCGTCGGCGTCAAGGTAACGCTGGTTGACGGCGCGTACCACGAAGTGGACTCGTCCGAAATGGCATTCAAGATCGCCGGCTCGATGGTGCTGAAGGAGGCGGCCCGCAAGGCCGACCCAGCGCTGCTCGAACCGATGATGTCCGTCGAGGTCGTCACGCCCGAGGAGAACATGGGCGACGTCATCGGCGACCTCAACTCCCGTCGCGGCGTCATCCAGGCGATGGAAGAGCGGAGCGGCGC
>DATFRR010000007.1:0-9060 GCA_035263025.1 Micromonosporaceae bacterium | reverse complement strand
CTCGGCGGCGGCACGCTTCATCACGGCCACCGGGACGTGTTCGATCGGGTGACCGCCCGCGTCACCTCGGTCGCGCCACATGCCCGGGTATCCGTGCTCGAGGTGTCACCGGTCTACGGTGCGGTCGTCGAGGCATTCCGGATCGCCGGCGTGGACCGAGGCGGACTTAAACTGCTGAGAGGGGCACTCGCCCGCTGACCGTGCCGCGGCGGATGCCGGCGTGCCGGGGTGAGTCAGCGCACTGACGCCGTGGTGAGCCGGCGCCCAACGCCGTTCGCGAGGGAGCAGATCATGATCCGACGCTCGGCCGACTGGCCCCAGCCGCTGGACAAGCAATTCAAGGCGACGCTTCAGCGCAGCCCGGCAAAGGGCGGCTGGACATACGTGGTCATGCCCGACTCAGTGGAGTTCTTCGGAACCCGGGGGTTGGTCAAGATCCGGGGCACCGTGGACGGCACGCCATTCCAGAGCTCGTTCATGGCGATGGGCGACGGCACCCACAAGCTCCCGCTGCGGTCCGACGTACGCGATGCGATCGGCAAGGGACCGGGTGATCGCGTCACGATTCACCTCGACGAACGAATCGGCTGACGCGAGGCGGACCGGCTACATGCCCATCATTCGCCGCATCTCCGGCGACAGCATGTCGAGCATGCCCTGCAGCGGCCGCGCGACTGCCTGTACGTAGACGGTACGGTCGCCGTCCCTTGTCAGTGCCAACGGTCCATGCAAGACGAAGCCTTCTTTCAGCGCATCGGACACCGACCCGGAGAACATGGCCTCGTCCCTTCCGGTGATCACTTGGTAGCGCAGCTGCGCATCGGTCATGTCGGCACGGTATCCGCACCGTGCAACGGATCGCGGCACGCGCTGTCCGTTTGTCTCGACCCGCATGGATCAGATGGACGGACTGGGACACGGCGGCTCGTTCGGACCGGCCACCATCATTGCCGCGGAGCAGCCCGCACGAGCAAGACACCCGCAAGTACCGGTCGACCTCGACCGGCTCCGCACGCGGCGACGGCCGCCTCCGATCGAAGCCATGTACCGCGCCCGTCGCGGCGGCTGACTCGACCGACGGCGTACGGCGCGCTACGCGATGTCGGCGGCCCGGCGAAGCCGATGCCGCTCGGCCGGCACCTGTCCGGGAACCCGGTTCACCGAGCGCCGATATACCTCGTCCGCGGCGGACGCGTCGGCGCCGAAGTCGAGCGACATCTCGGTGGATCGCCGCGTGATGAGCCGGCACGGCAACAATTGCACACCGCGTTCGAGCGGATGGCCCTCGATCGCGTTGAGGAGCTTCGTCGCGGCGGTGTGGCCGAGCTCGGTGAGATTGAGGTCGACCGTGGTCAGCGGCGGCCGGCAGCCTTCGGCCATCACCTCCCAGTTGTCGACGCCGACAATGCCGACCTCCTCCGGCACCAGACGGCCGGCCTCGCGCAAAGTGTCGGCGACGCCGCGGGCGATCTGGTCACTACCGCAGAAGATGCCGTCGAACGGCGCACCGCTGCGCATGAGAATGCTCGCGGCCTCCCGACCCCATCGCTCGCTCCACTCGCCCATCAGCGGTTCGTCGAGGACGAGGCCGAGACCGGCGGCCTCCAGCGCGGCCTTCGCACCGCCGGCTCGATCGCGGGCCGCGAGGTGTCGGTCCGGTCCGGTGATGTGCGCGATCCGGGTGCGGCCGGTCGCGAGCAGGTGACGAATAGCGAGGCCCGCGCCCTGCTGGTCGTCGTGCAGGAGCGAGAGGTCGTCGGGATGGTCCGATCGGGCACGCGCGTACACGGTCGGAATCGGCAGGTCGCGGCCGATCGACGGGCGAGGATCGGTGGTACGGCCGGTGACGATGATGCCGTCGACTCGTCGTGCTAGCAGCGTTCGTACGTAGTGCTGCTCACGGATTGGGTCACCGCGACCGTCGCAGAGCAGTACCGAGATCTGACCGGCGCCGAGCGCATCTTCCGCGCCGAGCATCACCGGAATAGTGAACCGACCGAAGCTGTCCGTGGTCAGTACGCCGACGGTATACGTACGCCCCTCGGTCAGGTTGCGCGCCAGCATGTTGGCGTGGAACCCGAGTTCCTGCGCGGCGACCACCACCTTGCGCCGCGTTTCCGAACGCAGTTGACCGCGCCCGTTGAGCGCTTTCGAGACGGTACCCGGTGAGACACCGGCCCGGGCGGCGACGTCGTTGATGGTCACGACGCCCTCGCGATGCCTGCGAGCCACCAGTCACCTCGTCGTTTCCGGGTCACCCGTCATTCGTTTCCGAGTCGCGAGAAAGACTAACCACATAGGAAAAATTTCCGCAAGTACGCGATGTTGCTGACGTGTTACGAATGCCTATTGACTCCGTGTGTTCTGTGCTCCTAGGGTCCCGGAAAGCCTTATCCGCTCGGCCCACAGAAGCGGAAAGGTTTCCGGTCCACACTGACCGGTTCGGGCATCACGAAGGAGCAGACATGGCACCTGGCAAAGACCGGCCGGCCATGCCGACCGGCACCGGCCGCCGTCGCGCGGTCGGCATCACGGCAGCGCTGGCTGCCGTCGTTCTCATTGTCGGCGCCTGCAGCAGTGGCGGCGGCGGCGGCAAGGCCAGTACGACGCCCGACGACGGAACCAAACTCACCATGTGGGTGCGGTCGGCGACCGATCAGTTCAGTCAGCGCCTGGTCGATGCGTATAACGCCAGCCACAAGAACCATGTCACGCTGACCATCATCCCGAACGACAACTACCTCGCGAAGGTCGGCACCGCGGCCGGATCCAACAGCCTGCCCGACATCCTCGCCTCCGACGTCGTCTACACCCCGAACTACACCAAGCAGGGGCTGTTCCAGGACATCACGTCGGAAGTGAAGGCGCTGCCGTATGCCAACAGCATCGCGCAGTCGCACATTCAGGTCGCATCGCTGAACGGCAAGATCTACGCGGTGCCGCACAAGCTCGACTCCTCGGTGCTCTTCTACAACAAGGATCTGTTCCAGAAGGCCGGGCTCGACCCGAACTCCCCACCGAAGAACTTCGCGGACATCCTCACCGACGCGCGTAAGATCACCGCGCTCGGCGGCGGCGTCACCGGCTTTGACATTGCCGGCAGCTGCGGCGGTTGCGGCGTCTACACGCTGTTCCCGTACGCGTGGGCGGCGGGTGTCGACATCCTGCCGGATGGCGGCAAGCGCGTCGACATCAACAACGACACGTTCAAGCAGATCTTCGGCCTCTACCGCCAGCTGACCGACGAGCACCTGGTGGCCAGCAGCGACAAGACGCAGGACGGCTCGACATGGCCGAACAACTTCCTGTCCGGCAAGGTCGGCATGCTGGCGCTCGGCTCGCCGATCGTCGGCGCGCTCCAGCAGCAGAAGATCTTCCAGTGGGGCGTTACGTCGCTGATGTCGCCGGACGGCTCGAAGACCGCCACGTTCGTGGGCGGCGACGTCGCCGGCATCACCCGGTCGTCCAAGCACAAGGCGCAGGCCTGGGACTTCCTGAAGTGGACGCTGGACGACAACGCGCAGGTCGAGATCATTGCGAAGAACGGTGACCTGCCGTGCCGGACCGACCTGACCGGCAACCAATACACCGCGTCCGACCCGCGGACGAAGTTCATCGCCGACGGCCTCAAGAACGGTGTCACGCCGTTCGCGCTGCCCTTCGGCGACCTCTTCAACAACCCGAACGGCCCCTGGGTCGCCACGATTCAGGCGGCCATCTATGGGCCGGACCTCAACAAGGCGCTCGCCGACGGGCAGGCAAAGATCCAACAGGGTCTTGACCAGGCCGGATAACGGCGCGGCACGCCACCCGGTCGCGCCGACTGTGATGCCAGCGATCACAGTCGGCGCGGCCGGACCGTAACCGTCGGAAGGACGACCGTGTCGATGCTCACCCGCGCGGACGCGGGAACCAGCCCCACCGCCGAGGCGACGTCGCCGACCCGACCGCAGCCCGTGGGTCGGGCCGCGGCCCGCCGCCCACTCGTCGGTCTCGGGTTCATCGCGCCGACCATGATCCTCGTGGTCGGGCTGTTCCTCATTCCGTTGGCGTATCTCATCTACATGTCGTTCACGGACTATCCGCTACTTGGTTCGCCGACGCCCAACGGCCTGGACAACTACCGGCAGCTCGGATCCGATGAGCAGTTCCTCGGCGCGATCAAGTTCACCCTGATCTACACGCTTGTCACCACTGTCGTGCTGTTCGCGGTGGCATTCGCGCTCGTCGCGATCTCCAGCAGCCACCGGCGCGGCACGGTGTTCTACCGTACGGCGTTCTTCCTGCCGTACGTGGTCGGCACCGCGGCCGCGTCATCGATGTGGTGGATCGACTCCAACGACCAACTCGGAGTGTTCAACCACGCGCTGATGTCGCTGCACCTGATCCATCAGCCGATCGGTCTGCTCGGCTCGCCTGGCAAGGCGTTCGGCACCGCACTCGCGCTCGTGGTCTGGAAGTTCGTCGGGTTCCAGGTGATGGTGCTGCTCGTCGGGCTGCAATCCATCCCGACCGAACTCTACGAAGCGGCGCGCGTGGACGGAGCGAGCACGCTGCAGCGGTTGCGGTACATCACCGTACCCGGGCTCAAGCCCACCCTGGCGCTGCTCACCGTGCTGTCGGTGACCGGTTCGCTGCTCGCGTTCGACCAGTTCTTCGTGCTCACCCACGGCGGACCGGACAACAGCACCGTCACGGTCGTGCTGGCGCTCTACAACCGGGCGTTCCAGTCGTTCCGGCTTGGCAGCGCGGCCGCGGAGGCCGTGGTGATCCTGATCGTGCTCGTGTTGGTGAACGTGATCCAGCTCCGCCTGCTTCGGGACCGGGAGAAGTGATGTCGACAACGACCAGCGCCCCCACGCGCCCGCAGCGGCCGAGCCGCGTGTTGCGATCCGGCGGCCCACCAACGCGCAAACCCGTCGCCACCGGGCTGTTCCACGGCGTGGCAATCCTGCTGTCGGCGGCGTTCTTGTCGCCGATCATCTGGGCCGCGCTCAACTCGGTCAAGGACACCGACGAGGCCAACCAGCAACCGCCGACGTGGTTGCCGCACAGCTTCTCGCTGCAGAACTACGACCACCTGACGGGTTTCGACCAGGGCATCGGAACCTACCTGCTGAACACCATCACGCTGTGCCTGTTCACCGTGATCGGTTCGGTCCTGGTGTGCGTGCTGGGCGGCTACGGCTTTGCCCGCTACGCGTTCCGCGGCAAGAACCTACTGTTCGGTACGACGCTCGGGATCCTGATGGTGCCGTACGCGACGATCCTGCTTCCGCTCTACATCGTGATCGGCAAGATCCACCTGCAGAACACGCTCATCGGGCTCGCACTTGTCCTCGTGATGTTCCAGCTCCCGTTCGGCATCTTCCTGATGCGCAACAGCTTCGAGTCGGTGCCACGCGAGCTCGAGGAGGCCGCGCTCGTCGACGGGTGCTCGGACATGGGCGCGATGTGGCACGTGTCGGCCCGCATCGTCATGCCCGGCGTGATCACCGTCGCGCTCTTCTCGTTCCTCACGTCCTGGAACGAATACCTCGCGCCACTGATCTTCCTCAACGACGGCACGAAATACACCTTGCCGGTGATGCTGGTCAACATCCGGTACGCGTCGTTCAACATCCTTGATGTCGGCGCGCTACAGGCCGGCGTAATCGTCGCGATGGTCCCGTGCCTCGTGGTCTATCTCGCGCTGCAGCGGTTCTACGTCAGCGGCCTCGTCACCGGCGCGCTGCGTGGCTGAGTGAATCCCTACGCAGTGAGCCCGTCGCCTCCCTCCCACCAAAGGCAAGGAGACACACCGTGACCGCACCGAACCCCGTCAAGGGCCCGGTCTCCCCGTTGGCCACCGGCCGGCTGGCCGTGCGACCGCTGGGCCTCGACCAGGTCGAGGTGACCGGCGGGTTCTTCGGCGAGTGGCAACAGCGCAATCGCGACGTGACCGCGCCGCACGCGCTGGGCTGGCTGGAACGGGACGGGTCGGTCGACAATCTCCGCAGGCTCGGCGCCGGCGAGCCGGCCGATGCGCACCGCGGCATGTGGTTCAGCGACTCCGACGTGCACAAGGTCCTCGAGGCGCTGTCCTGGGAACTCGGTCGGTCGCCCTCGCCGTCACTGGACCAAGCGGTCACCGACCTCACCGCTATCCTGCGCGCGGCGCAGCGGCCCGACGGCTACCTGAACTCGTACGTCCAGGAAGGCTTCGACGTCCGCTGGGACAACCTGGTGATGAGCCACGAGCTCTACTGCATCGGGCATCTGATCCAGGCCGGTGTGGCGCACCATCGGGCCACCGGGCGCGAGGACCTCCTGGACGTCGCTCGGCGCGCCGCCGACTGCGTGGTGCGCGACTTCGGTGACAGCCAGCGCAAGGACACCGACGGCCACCCGGTGATCGAGACCGCGCTCGTCGAGCTATACCGGCAGACCGGCGAGCGGGCGTACCTCGACCTGGCGCTGCAACTCGTGAACGTTCGCGGATACGGAGTGCTGAACCCGAACGGGCACTTCGATTCGGCGTACTACCAGGACGCCACGCCGGTCCGGATGCAGACCACCGTGGTCGGCCACGCCGTACGGGCGCTCTACCTGCTGTCTGGCATCGTCGACCTCTACGTCGAGACCGGCGAGCAGGCGCTGCTCGACAGCGCATTGCGTCAGTGGGCGTCGATGAGCGCGACGAAGCTCTACCTCACCGGCGCGGTCGGATCTCGCTTCGAGGGCGAGGCGTTCGGTGACGAGTACGAGCTGCCGCCGGACCTCGTCTACGGCGAGACCTGCGCGACGATCGCGAGCATGATGGTCGCCTGGCGGCTGCTGCTGGCCACCGGCGAGTCACGATTTGCCGACGCGATGGAACGCGCGCTCTACAACCTGGTGGCCGCCTCGACGTCGGTGACCCGGGACGGGTTCTTCTACAACAATCCGGCGCAGCGCCGCACCGCACGACCGCCGGCTGCCGGCGATGGCCGCCAGCAGCGCGCCGAGGCGCCGGGCACCCGGCCAGCGTGGTTCAACTGCGCATGCTGCCCGCCGAATATCATGCGTACCGTGGCGTCGCTCGCCGCCTACGCGGCCACCTACACACACGCCGGGGTCCAGGTCCACCAGTTCTTGCCGACCACGATCACGGCGCCGCTCGCGCATCCGGTCGGCCTGACCGTCAGCACCGACTATCCGGTTGACGGCAGGGTGACGGTTGCCGTCACGGACAGCGGTGACGACGAGTGGACGTTGGCGCTCCGCGTGCCGGGTTGGTGCCGGGACCCGCAGATCACGGTCAACGGTGCCGCGCTGCCCGCCACGCCGAACGAGCGGGGGTACGTCGAGGTCACCCGCGTGTGGCGGGCGGGCGACGGGGTGGTGTACACGATGCCGATGCCGGTGCGCTTCACGCTGGCGCACCCGGCCGTCGACGCGGTGCACGGGATGGTGGCCGTCGAACGCGGCCCGGTCGTCTACTGCCTGGAGAGCCCGGACCAGCCCGCCGACGTCGACCTCAACCGGGTCGAGTTGCTGGTGGACCGCGAGCCGACCGAGGAGGTTCGGGACGGCGTCGCCGGGGAGCGTGCAGTGGTCGTCAAGGTGCCAGCGATGGCGCGTGACGACAGTGCGTGGAGTCGAACCGGGTGGGCGACGCTCGGCGAAGCGCCGGCACCGCAGGGCCACGAGGTGGAACTCGTCGCGATCCCGTACCACCTGTGGGCGAACCGTGGGCCGTCGGTGATGCGGATCTTCACACCGATGTGGGCGGCTCGCTCCGATGGTTGACGCGTCCGATCGGTACGTCGTCGGCGTCGACTTCGGCACGCTGTCTGGTCGGGCGCTGGTGGTACGCGTATCGGACGGCGCGGAGGCCGGCACCGCGGTGCATCCGTACCCGCATGGCGTCATCGAAGCGACGGTGCCCAGCAGCGGGCGCGACCTGCCGCCGGACTGGGCCTTGCAGCATCCCGACGACTACCGCGACGTGCTGCGCGCCGCGGTGCCGGCGGCGCTCGCGGACGCCGACGTGCGCGCCGATCAGGTCGTCGGGATCGGCATCGACTTCACGGCCTGCACGATCCTGCCGACCCTGGCCGACGGCACGCCACTGTGCGAGCTGCCGCAGTGGCGCGACCGGCCGCACGCCTACGTCAAACTCTGGAAGCACCATGCCGCGCAGGCGCAAGCCGACCGCATCAACGCACTCGCACACGAGCGCGCGGAACCGTGGATCGGCCGGTACGGCGGCAAGATCTCCGCAGAGTGGCAATACGCAAAGGGGTTGCAGCTTCTCGAGGAGGATCCGGAGGTCTACCGGCACGCCGAACGCTTCATCGAGGCGGCCGACTGGATCGTGTGGCAACTGTGCGGTGTGGAGACGCGCAACGCGTGCACGGCCGGCTACAAGGGCATCTACCAGGACGGGCACTACCCTACGCCGGACTTCCTGGCCACGCTGCACCCGCACTTCGCGTCGTTCGTGAGCAAGCTCGACCACCCGATCGCCGCCCTCGGTGGTCGCGCCGGCGGGCTAACCGCCGAGGCGGCACGGTGGACCGGCCTACCGGAAGGCATCGCGGTCGCGGTCGGCAACGTCGACGCACACGTGACGGCGGCCGCCGCACAGGCACTCACGCCGGGCCGGCTGGTCGCCATTATGGGCACCTCGACGTGTCACGTCGTCAACGGCGAACACCTCGCCGAGGTGCCGGGCATGTGCGGCGTGGTGGACGGCGGTATCTCCGTCGGTTCGTGGGGGTACGAGGCCGGGCAGAGCGGCGTCGGCGACATCTTCGGCTGGTACGTCGACCATGGCGCACCGGCGCCGTACGACAGCCATGAGGCGCTCGCCGAGGCGGCTGCCCGTCAACCGGTCGGAGCACACGGCCTAATCGCGTTGGACTGGTGGAACGGCATCCGATCGCTTCTGGTCAATCATGAACTCAGCGGCGCCATCGTTGGCCTCACGCTGGCCACCCGGCCGCCGGACATCTACCGCGCGCTGCTGGAGTCGACGGCATACGGCACCCGAATGATCATCGAGGCGTTCGGCGCGGCCGGCGTGCCGGTGGGCGA
>DATFRR010000006.1:0-33633 GCA_035263025.1 Micromonosporaceae bacterium | reverse complement strand
CGCGTCCGCCCGAGAGGGCGGCGCGGGCGGCGCGGCGTAGCATCTGCTGGTGCCCGAAATCGCCAGCCAGTACGACCCGCACCAGGTCGAGGGACCGCTCTACGAGACCTGGGTCGACCGCGGCTACTTCACCGCCGACGTCGCCAGCGGCAAGCCGCCGTTCAGCCTGGTCATCCCGCCGCCGAACGTGACCGGCTCGCTGCACCTCGGGCACGCCCTCGAACAGACGCTGATGGACGCCATCCTCCGCCGCCGCCGGATGCTCGGCGACGAGGTGCTGTGGCTGCCGGGCATGGACCACGCCGGCATCGCCACCCAGGTCCTGGTGGAGAAGCACCTCGCGGCCTCCGAGGGCAAGACCCGCCACGACCTCGGCCGCGACGAGTTCGTCGCGCGGGTCTGGCAGTGGAAAGAGGAGTACGGCGGCAAGATCCTCGGGCAGATGCGCCGCCTCGGCGTCGGCGTCGACTGGTCCCGTGAGCGCTTCACGATGGACGAGGGCCTGTCGCGGGCGGTACAGACGATCTTCAAGCGCCTGTACGAGGACGGCCTCATCTACCGCGCGGAGCGGATCATCAACTGGTGTCCGACCGACCACACTGCGCTGTCCGACATCGAGGTCGATCACCACGAGGACGAGGGCGAACTCGTCTCGATCCGGTACGGCGTCGCATGAGAACCGCCTATCATCGTCGGGTGCCCGAGATCTCCCCCGATCCTTCCACTGGCCGTGACATCGCGAGTCAGTACGAGCCGCGGCGGGTAGAGGACGTCCTCTACCGCCGTTGGGTCGACCGGGGCTACTTCACCGCGGATGCGGCGAGCGAGAAGCCGCCGTTCAGTCTGGTGATCCCGCCGCCGAACGTGACCGGATCGCTGCACCTCGGCCACGCGCTCGAGCAGACGCTGATGGACGCCGTGCTGCGTCGCCGCCGCATGCTCGGCGACGAGGTGCTGTGGCTGCCGGGCATGGATCACGCCGGGATCGCCACGCAGGTGCTGGTCGAGAAGCATCTCGCGGAGACGGAGGGCAAGACCCGCCACGACGTCGGCCGCGAGGACTTCGTTGCGCGCGTGTGGCGGTGGAAAGAGGAATATGGCGGCAAGATCCTCGGCCAGATGCGCCGGCTCGGCGTCGGAGTGGACTGGAGCCGCGAGCGCTTCACGATGGACGATGGTCTATCGAAGGCCGTCCAGACGATCTTCAAGCGGCTGTACGAGGACGGCCTGATCTACCGCGCGGAGCGGATCATCAACTGGTGCCCGACCGACCACACGGCGCTGTCGGACATCGAGGTCGACCATGCCGACGACGAGGGTGAGCTGGTCTCGATCCGCTACGGCGACGGGGACCGTTCGGTGGTGGTCGCGACGACTCGTGTCGAGACGATGCTCGGCGACACCGCGGTCGCGGTGCATCCCGATGACCCGCGCTACGCGCACCTGATCGGCACCGAGATCGAGCTACCGCTGGTCGGACGCATGATCCCGGTGGTGGCCGACGCGCACGTCGACCCCGAGTTCGGCACCGGCGCGGTGAAGGTGACCCCCGCGCACGATCCGAACGACTTCGAGATCGGTCAGCGGCACTCACTGCCGATGGTCAACATCATGGACGAGGCGGCACGAATCACCGCGCACGGTCCGTTCGAGGGACTGAGTCGCGAGGACGCGCGGCACGCGGTCACCGCGGCGCTGCGCGAAGAGGGCCGGATCGTCGCGGAGAAGCGGCCCTACGTGCACGCGGTCGGCCACTGTTCGCGGTGCGACACGGTGGTCGAGCCCAGGCTGTCGCTGCAATGGTTCGTACGCGTGGAGAAGCTCGCGAAGGCGGCGGGCGACGCGGTGCGCGACGGGCGGGTGACGATCGAACCGCCCGCGCTCAAGCCTCGCTATTTCGACTGGGTCGACAACATGCACGACTGGTGCATCAGCCGGCAGCTGTGGTGGGGCCATCGGATCCCGGTGTGGTACGGACCCAACGGCGAGACGCTGTGCGTCGGGCCGAACGACACGCCGCCCGCCGGCGACGGCTGGACGCAGGATCCTGACGTACTCGACACGTGGTTCTCGTCGGCACTGTGGCCGTTCTCCACGATGGGTTGGCCGGCGCGCACCGCCGACCTGTCCCGCTTCTACCCAACGTCGCTACTGGTCACCGGCTACGACATCCTGTTCTTCTGGGTCGTCCGGATTATGCTGTTCGGGCTCTACGCGATGGACGGCGAAGTGCCGTTCCGGACCGTACTGCTGCATGGGCTGGTCCGCGACAAGTACGGCAAGAAGATGAGCAAGTCGCGTGGCAACACGGTCGATCCGCTGGACTGGATGGACTCCTACGGCTCGGACGCACTTCGGTTCTCGTTGGCGCGCGGTGCCAACCCCGGCCTCGACCAGCCGGCAAACGAGGAATGGGTGGCCGCGGCCCGCAACTCCTGCAACAAAATGTGGAATGCCACGAGATTCGCGATCCTGAACGGCGCGACCGTCGAGGGCGACCTGCCCACCGAACTCGGCCCGGTGGACCGGTGGATCTGCTCGCGCCTCGACGAGGTCACCGCCGAAGTGGACGGATATCTGGCGTCGTACGAGTTCGCGAAGGCCACCGCGACGCTGTATCACTTCGTCTGGGACGAGTTCTGCGACTGGTATCTCGAGCTCGCCAAGGTCTCGCTCACGAGCGGCGACGACGCGGCGGCCGCGACCACCCGCCGCGTGCTCGGTGAGGTGCTCGACGTCAGTCTGCGCCTGCTGCACCCCTTCGTACCGTTCGTGACCGAGACATTGTGGACGACGTTGACCGGCGGCGAATCGCTGGTTGTCGCGCCGTGGCCGCAGGCAACCGGCCAGCGCCGCGACGCGGCGGCCGAAGCGGAGGTCGCCGCGCTGCAATCGGTCGTCACCGAGGTCCGTCGGTTCCGTAGCGACCAGGGCCTTCGACCGGGTCAACGCGTGCCGGCCCGGCTGAGCGGCCTGGACGCTGCCGGTGTCGCGCCGCATGAGCCGGCGATTCGCGTGCTGGCCCGGCTCGAGGCGCCGACGGACGGGTTCGCGCCGACCGCGACGCTGGGCATCGCCAACGGCGTGACGGTCGAACTCGACCTGTCCGGCACGCTCGACGTCGCCGCCGAGACGGCGCGGCTCGGTCGCGACCTTGCTACTGCGGAGAAGGAACGTGCGCAGACCGAGGCCAAGCTCGGCAACGCGGACTTCCTCGCGAAGGCGCCGGATCACGTGGTCGCGAACATCCGCGACCGCGCCGCGATCGCGAGCGCCGAGATCGAACGGATCACCGCCCAACTCGCCGCTCTTCGATCACGCGCCTAGCCGTCCATGCCGATCGAATACTTGTGGCGCGGCGAGTTTGCCAACGCCGAACTCAACGCGTTGCACGCCGAGGGATTCGAGCACCCGGTCTTCGCCGACGACGACTGGTGGACGCCGGTGAACCGCTACAGCCTCGGTTGGGTATGCGCTCGCGACGGTGACCGACTCGTCGGGTTCGTCAACGTCCCGTGGGACGGCGGCAGCCACGCATTCATCCTGGACACGTTGGTCGCGGCATCGGATCGACGGCGTGGCATCGGTCGCCGGCTTGTCGAGGTCGCCGCCGAGCACGCGCGCGCCGCGGGTTGCGAATGGCTGCACGTCGACTTCGATCCGCACCTGCGCGACTTCTATTTCGACGCGTGCGGGTTCCGCCCGACCGACGCGGGGCTCATTCGCTTGTAGCGCGCGCGGTCGTAGCGCGCCGGCGCGGTCCTCGCCCGGCGCCTCGACCCGGCTAGTGGTACGTCTGGACCGCGACCACGATGACGACCGCGCTGACAATCGCGGCGGCCAGCAGGGCGTACGTGTTGCGGGCGTCCCAGTGGCGAGTGATCTCCGCGTCTTCGTCGCCCGGCCGCTTGTGACGAGCCATGTTCGCCTCTACGGCGTTCACGACCGCATTCGCCGCGGTTTGGTGTCCGAGCATTCGACCCGCAAAGCCGCTCGCGTAGCCGGTCAGTGGGATCACCTTGCGGCCGTGGGTACGCACGATCAGGCCCATGCGTACCGGTCCGATCTCGGTGATGGCTGGGTACGGCACCTGGTACCAGACGAACGAGTTGTGCGGCTCGAGCCATCCGTCGCGGACGATGACGTGTGGCCAGACGCTCAGCAACACGGCGAGCAGGGCGAGGGTCAGCCCGGTCACCGGGCCGGCGATCGCCGGGAAAAAGCCGTGGTCCCACTCGTCCACGGTGAGCAACACGGACAGCACCACGAGCAGGCTGGCGATGACCCAGCCGGCGATCACCGTGGAGCGACGGCGGAAGACTTGCGGCTCGACCGGCTCGGCCGAGGTGGTGCCGTCGGCGTGCGGCTGCGTCGACATCGGAACCTCCGTCCGCGGGAGAGCACAGCGTAACCAAGGCAGTGCGCCGGCGACCATGCCGCCGTGATCTCGGTCGGTGCCACCATTGCATGGTTGGCCCGCGACCGAGCAGCGGCGCGTACGGCACGATGGCCAGCATGGAACTCGTCTCGCTCGCAGATGTCTGGTCCGCCGCGGCCGTGTTGCGCGGCGTCGCGGTGCACACGCCGCTCGTCCCGTGTCCGTGGGCGGACGGCGCAGACGGGTCCCGCCTGTGGGTGAAGCCCGAGAGTCTCCAGCCGGTCGGCGCGTTCAAGCTTCGCGGCGCCTACTACGCGATGGCACAGATCCCACCGGACGTACGGTCGCGGGGTGTGGTGACTCACTCGTCCGGCAATCACGGGCGTGCGGTGGCCTACGCGGCTCGGGCGTTCGACGTGCCGGCGGTGGTCGTGATGCCGAAGGTCTCGCCGCCGGTGAAGATCGCCGCGGTGGAGGCGCTCGGCGCCGAGGCCGTGCTGGTGCACCCGGACGAGCGTGCCTCAGTGACGGCGGACATCTCGCAGCGCCGCGGCATGTCGATCGTGCCGCCGTTCGACGACGCACGAGTCATCGCCGGGCAGGGCACGATCGGACTCGAGATCGTCTCCGACGCTCCGGACGTCGAGGTAGTGCTGGTGCCGGTCGGCGGCGGTGGCCTCGCGTCGGGCGTCGCGACCGCCGTCAAGGAACTCAACCCCGCGGTGCGGGTGTACGGCGTCGAGCCGGAGTATGCGGCCGATGCGAAGCAGAGCCTTGCCGAGGGCAGACGCGTCACGTGGCCGAGCGAACTCACCTACCGTACGGTCGCCGACGGTGTCCGTACCGGACTGTCGGATCTGACGTTCGAGCACATGCGCCAGCGGCTGGACGGCATCGTGACGGTCACCGACGAGCAGATCGAAATCATGGTCGGGCGGCTGGCTCGGGAGGCGAATCTCGTCGTTGAGCCGAGCGGTGCGCTAGCTCCGGCGGCGTACGTCTTCGCGCACGACGAGCTGCCGGTCGGGCGTACCGTCGCGGTGATCTCCGGCGGCAACCTGGATCCGGCGTACCTGGCGTCGCTGATCGCCGCTGAATAACGCGCCGCGTTACCGGCCGGCCAAGCGCGTTACCGGCCGGCCAAACCCGTTACCGGCCGGCCAACCTCGCCACGATCGGGGCGACCGCGTTGACATCGGGGCCGAGATGCCAATACGAGATGCCGAGCTCCTCGCGCCACCGAAGGATGTCGTCGATGCACTTGGGTACGTCGCCGCGCAGCGAGACCGGCGAGTCCGCGAATTCCGTCGCGTGTGCCTCGATGTATTCCGAGAACATCGGGCGCGTCCGAGTCAACTGTGTCCCGTCGAGATTGACGTCGTAGCAGGTGAATTGGATGGCCGGCGGCGGCCGCCCGGCGTCGGCGGCGGACGCAGCGATCAGGCCGACCTTCTTGTCGATGCTGGCCCGGCTCAGCCCTTCGGCGGCACCCTCGTCGAAGCCGGCCGGTCCCAGTTGTGGATGCAGACCGACGATGTCCGCGTGCCGACCGGCGAGCATGAGCATCTTCACGCCACCGCCGCCGATCAGGATGGGTGGCCGCGGTTGGCGTACCGGTCGAGGCAGCGACTCCAGACCGGCGATCTGGTAATGCGTGCCCTCGAACGTGACGTGGTCGTGAGCGAAGAACGCCGCGATGATCTGCAACGCCTCGTCGAGTCGGTCGATGCGGACCGCCGGCCCGTCGTACGGCAGGCCGAGCGCCCGGTAGTCCTCGTCGAGCCAGCCGGCACCCAGCCCGAGCGTGACACGACCGCCGGAGAGCACGTCCGCGGTCGCGACCGCCTTGGCCAATGCCGCCGGGTGATGTACATCGTTGATGAGCACCAAGGACGTCGCGTGCAGCCGCGTGGTGCTCGCGATCGCAAAGTTCATCGCAGTGAGCGCGTCCATCGCCCAGCCGCGCGAAAAGTGTTCGGACACGGCCACCGAATGGAAGCCGAGATCCTCGATGTGGCGAAGGTCCGCCGCCCACTGACCGGCGCCGCGCTTGAGCGACGGCGCGGGCGCGATGAAGCGGAGTTGGTGGGCGGTCACCGCACACACACCGCTCGACGACGCGACGGCGTGCGACAACCAGCACAATATGTCCTATTGTGTCGCATAGGACGATGTTAGGCGTGGTCTGTCTCACAGACCACCCTATGAACGAACACAGCTCATCCACAGCATCGCTACCTGCGGTAACACGATTGGCGGCGTTCTGTCGTCACCCGGTGGATGCCTGGCCGACTCTGCGGCCGGCTCATTGACCAGGATCTGGCTGGCATGCGCGCGCTGTCCCGGCCCTTCGTCGACCCCGATTGGTGGGTCGCGACCGCTTGCGCTCGGTGACTTGGCGGTGGGCGAGCCGCAGTATCAGATCCGATGCCCGCGAAGCGACGCGTCCACGATCTCGATGGTGTGCTTCGTACGGATCGGCGACCCCGACCGGCGAAGAGCCGCGTCGATCTGCAAAAGACAACCGGGGTTGCCGGCCGCGACCACGCTCGCGGAGGTCGCCATGACCGCGGCCGCCTTGCGATCGCCCAGCTCGGCCGCCGTCTCCGGCTCGGTCAGGTTGTACGTCCCGGCCGATCCACAACACCGGCCGCCATCGGCAAGTTCGACGACCCGAAGGTCCGGGATGTCGGCGAGCAGCTGACGCGGCTGTGACCGGATCGCCTGCCCGTTCGCGAGATGGCACGCGTCGTGATAGGCGACCGTCATCGGCAGCGCGCTGCGTTCCGCGGTCGGACCGAGATCGACGAGGAACTCGCTGACGTCGCGAACGTTTGCCGCCAGCCGCGCCGCCTTCGCGGCCCACTTGTCGTCATTGGCGAGCAGTCGGGCGTACCCCTTCATGGCTGAACCGCAACCCGCGACGTCGGTGATGACGACGTCGACGCCGGCGCGGGTGAACGCCGCGACCACCCGGCGTGCGAGATGGCGTGCCTGGTCCGCGCGGCCGGCGTGCAGCGAAAGCGCTCCGCAGCAGCCCTGCCCGCGGGGCACGAGCACCTCGCAACCCTCGAGCGCGAGCACGCGCGCGGTGGCCGCGGTGACGTGGCGGAAGAAGGCTGCCTGCGCGCATCCGGTCAGCAACCCGACCACCGCGCGCTGCTCGCCACGGGCCGGAATCCGGCGCGGCAGCGCACGCGCCGGTGGCCGGTCGCCGGTCGCTGGCATGAGCTCGGCGGCGGCCTCGAAGAGCGGATCCACCTTGCTGGCGACGATGCGTAGCGCTGCCGCGAGGCGCCCGTTGCTCAGCGCGGGCGCCGCGCGTAGCGGCGCGGTCGAGAGCTTCAACCTGCGGGGGTACGGCAGCACCTGGAACATGGCGGCGCGGGCGGCCCGCTCCCGGATCGGACGCGCATCGGCGACCAGCTCGCGGCCGGCCTCGATGATCTCCTCGTACTTGACACCGGATGGGCACGCCGGCACACAGGCTAGGCAGCCGAGGCACGTGTCGATCGGATCGGCGATGTCGTCCGCGGTCGACTCACCGGCGAGCATCTGCCGCAACAGGTGGATGCGGCCGCGCGGCGAGTGCGCCTCCTCACCGGTGAGCTGGTAGGTCGGGCAGGACGGCAAGCAGAAGCCGCAGTGCACGCACGCGTCGGTGAGTTGCGTCAACCCGTCGGTCATTGCCTGCCTCCCAGCTGTCGCGGCGAACCGCGGATCGCGGCGCGCGTTGTTGTGCGCGGTTCGCCTAGATGCCGCCGACGAAGCGACCGGGCGACAACCGGTCGCCCGGATCGAACTGTCGCTTCACGGCCCGCATCAGCTCAAGGCCGTTGACGTCTGGCCACATGTCCACCGCGTCGCGGATGGCCGGTGGCGCGTTCATCACGACGCATGACCCGCCACGGGCAATCAATGTCGTTCGCAGTGCGGAAATCACGTCGGCGATCTGGCGCGCGTGCCGCGGCATCGGGTCGCCACGCGGAGCCTCGATCGTCGACGACGCGGCCGGCCGGCCGGGAAGCGAGGCATAGCAGACGCCGACTCCGACGCTGCCGCGTACCGACACGGGGAATCCCGCCGCATCGCGCAGGGCGTATAGCGCCGCGTAGAGGTCGGCGGTCGGTGTCGCGATCTTCAATGCGACATCGTCGGCGTGGAACGGATATCGGCCCCACCAGTCCGGCGGCCGCTCCGAGACGGTCGCGCCGCGCATCAGCTTGGACGCGTCGGACGCGCGTGCCTTGATGCCGGCCGTGGTGCCCTCCAGCAGGACGGCGACCGTACCCGTTGTGGTGGGCCGGCCGGGGCGCTCGGTGCGGCTCGACCGTGCCGCATCGGGCAGTCGCGGCACGTCCGGTGATGCCGCCGAGGCGTCGGATGTCTCGGGCGACGTGGCGCCGGATCCTGCTGCGGGCGCCGCGCTGCCGGTGGCGGGTCGCGGTCGTTCGGCGAGGCTTCCGCCCGGCATCGCGCGACGCCCCGGTGTCGGGCGCGACACCATGGGCGGCAGCGCACCAGGGTTGATGATTGGCAGGTCGAGCTCGATGGCGGCCGGCGCGAGCCCGCTGCCGAGCAGCGCGATGACGAGGTCGTGCGCCTCCATCGGGCTGGTCACCGGCCGGCTGACATAGGCGCTCGCCATCGGCTTCGGGTGCACCCGGAAGGTGGCCGAGGTGACGAGCGCGAGCGTGCCGTACGACCCGGCGAGCAGCTTGCCGAGGTCGTAGCCCGCGACGTTCTTGACGACCCGGCCGCCCGAGTGACCGATCACGCCGTCGGCTCGTACGAACTCGACTCCGATCAGCTGATCGCGCGGCGTACCGTAGCCCAGCCGCAACGGACCTGCCTCGCCAACCGCGAGCAGACCGCCGATCGTGGCGTCGGTTGACGCCGGATCGATGGCGAGCCGTTGATTGCGTTTGGCGAGTGCGGCCTGTACGGCGCGCAGCGGCGTACCGGCGCCGACGGTGGCCACCAGGTCGTCCGCGTCGTGCCGGTACACGCCGGCCAGCCGACCCATGTCAACCAGCACGTCGACGCGCCGCGGCGGATTGCCCCAATCGATCTTGCTACCTTCGCCGCGCGCGACAATCGCGAGGTCCTGTTCGGCGCAGGCGCGGACGAGCGCGGCGAGTTCGGCGGCGTCGGCGGGTGCGGTCACCCACGTCGGCCGCCGGCCGCCGACCGCGTCGCCATGACCGGCCGGTCGCACCGCGTCCGGCCCACAGATCCCACGCAGCAGGTCGGCGACGGCTTCGGTGGCGGCCGCGGTCATCACCACACCACCGGTTCGTCGTCGACAGTCGCACCGGCCGCCTTCGCGGCGGCGATCGCGCTCGCCAACGCGGCCTCGGCGGCACGGCCGCCACGCGGCTCGCCGCACAGACGTGGGGTGGGGAACACCTTGCCGGGATTCGCGCGGCTGTCCGGATCGAAGGCACAGCGGACAAGTTGCATCGAGTCGAGGTCGTCGGCGGTGAACATGTTCGCCATGAACGACGCCTTCTCCACCCCCACGCCGTGCTCTCCGGTGATCGAGCCGCCGTGGTCGATGCACAGGTTGAGAATCGCTCCGGACACCTCTTCGGCCGCGGCGAGCGCGCCGTCCACGGCCGCGTCGTAGAGCACGAGCGGATGCAGGTTGCCGTCACCGGCGTGGAACACATTCGCGACGCGTACGCCGTGCTGGGCGGCGAGCGCTTCGATCTGGGTCAGTACGGTGGCCAGCGCGGTTCGCGGTACGACACCGTCCTGCACCACGTAGTCCGGGCTGATCCGACCGACGGCGGCGAACGCGGATTTGCGGCCGCGCCACAGAGCCGCGCGTTCCGTCGCGTCCACCGCCGTACGCACCTCGAATGCGTTGTTTGCGCGGCAGATCGCGTCGATCGCGGCGTGCTCGGCGGCGACCTCGGCGGCCGGGCCGTCCACCTCCACGACGAGCACCGCACCGGCGCCGGCCGGGTAGCGGCAGTCAACCGCCTTCTCGGCGGCGCTGATGGCCAGCGCATCCATGATTTCGGCGGCGGCCGGTGTCAGGCCGGCCGCGATGATCGCGGCGACGCTCGCGCCGGCGGACTCCATGTCGTCGTAGGCGGCAAGCATCGTCACCACCGCGTCCGGCTGGCGGAGTAGGCGGACGTAGACCTTCGTCGCGATGCCGAGCGTGCCCTCCGAGCCGATGAACACGCCCATCAGGTCGTAGCCGGGGGCCTCGGCGGCCTTGCCCGCGCCGATCGTGACGAGCTCGCCGTCCGGCGTGCAGATCTCGATGCCGGTCACGTGGTGGACGGTGAAGCCGTACTTCAGGCAATGCGCGCCACCGGAGTTCTCCGCGACGTTGCCACCGATCGAGCAGATCTGCTGGCTCGACGGATCCGGCGCGTAGTAGAGGCGATGTCCGGCGACTGCCTGGCTGATCGCGGCGTTGAAGACGCCCGGCTCGACGATTGCTCGTTGGCTCTCCGGATCGATGTCCAAGATGCGGTTCAGCTTCGCGGTGACGATCAGAGCGCCGGTCGCGACCGGCAGCGCGCCGCCGGACAGGCCGGTGCCGGAACCACGAGCGACGAACGGTACGCCCGCGTCGCGGCACGCTCGTACGCACGCCTGCACCTCGTACGCGTCGGTGGGCAGCAGCACGACGCCGGGCACCGCACGATAGGCGGTCAGACCATCGCACTCGTACGTGCGCAGCAGCGCCGGGTCGGTGATCACGGCGGCCGACCCCAGCTCGCCGCGCAGCTGGGTGGCAAGCTTGTCGAGCGCCGTGGTCATGCGGGCTCCCCACGTCGTGGTGCGGGGTCGATATCACCCGAGCCTACGCGGGAGCGCCGGATGTGCCGAATGTCCTCGAGCCTCGCGGACCGGCCGCGATAACGGGTGCCCGTCATTCGCGGTTGCGCCGGTAACGTACGTGGACGTGACCGAGACGCAGACCCCTGCCACCGCCCCGTCGACATCGGGCGAGCCGAGCGAACCGCCGCGCGCCGACCGCCGCCCGTGGGAGTGGACGTTCCACGGCGACACCCGATCCGACGAATATGCGTGGCTGTCGGACCGCGAGGACTCGGCCACCATCGCCTACTTGACCGCCGAGAACACGTACACCCAGGCGGCGACCGCGCACCTGGCCGGACTGCGGGAGACGTTGTTCACCGAGATCAAGACTCGGACCCTGGAAACCGATCTGTCGCTACCGGTACGCCACCATGGCCACTGGTACTACACGCGTACGGTCGAGGGCCAGCAGTACGCCATCCACTGCCGCGTGGCGGCCGTCTCGGACGAGGTTCCGCCGTTGCCGGACGACGGCAGCCCGTTGCCCGGCGAACAGGTGTTGCTGGACGGCAACGAGCTCGCGGCAGGTCACGAGTTCTTCTCGCTCGGCACGTTCGACGTGAGCCCGGATGGCAACTGGCTGGCGTACTCCACCGACTACGCCGGTGACGAGCGCTACAACCTGCGCGTTCGCGACCTGACGACCGGCGACGTGTTGCCCGACGAGATCGTCCGCGTCGGGCATGGCTCGGCATGGTCGGCCGACGCGTCGGTGCTGTTCTACACGCGCGTGGACGACGCATGGCGGCCGTACCAGATCTGGCGCCATGTGGTGGGTACGCCGGCCACCCAGGACGTGCTCGTCTACGAGGATCCGGACGAGCGCTTTTTCGTCGGCGTCGACCTCACGCGTTCGGAGCGGTTCCTCCTCATCGGCTCGAGCAGCAAGATCACGTCGGAGTGGCGGCTGCTGCCGGCGGACCGGCCGCTCGACGAGCCGACGGTGATCGCGCCGCGGCGCGAGGGCGTCGAATACGACGTCTCGCACCAGGGCGACCGGCTGCTCATCCTGCACAACGACGGCGCGCTCGACTATGCGCTCGCGACCACGCCGGCCGCCGCGCCGGGTGAGTGGACGCCGCTGATAGCGCACGAGCCGGGCACGCGTCTCACGGGCGTCGACGCGTTCGCCGACTACCTCGTCGTGTCGTTGCGCCGCAACGGGTTGACCGGGCTGCGGGTGTTGCCCAACGACGGCGAGCCCTACGACATCTCGTTCCCGGAACCGATCTACACGGTCGGGATGGACATGACACCGGAATACCACAGCTCGTCGTTCCGGCTGGAGTACACGTCGCTGGTCACTCCGGACTCCATCTACGACTGCGATCTGGCCACCGGCGCACTGACCCTTCGCAAGACCAAGCCGGTGCGTCCCGACACGAACGGGCGGCCGTATCGGACGGAGGACTACGAACAGCATCGCGAGTGGGCTACCGCGGAGGATGGCACCCGGGTGCCGATCTCGATCATCTGCAAGCCGGGTACGCCACGCGACGGATCTGCGCCGGTGCTGCTCTACGGCTACGGCTCGTACGAGTTCTCGATCGACCCGCACTTCTCGATCCCGAGGCTCTCACTTGTCGACCGTGGCGTCGTCTACGCAATCGCACACATCCGCGGCGGCGGCGAAATGGGCCGGCGATGGTACGAGGACGGCAAGTTGCTCGCGAAGAAGAACACGTTCACCGACTTCATCGCGTGTGCCCGACACCTCGCCGCGACCGGTTGGACGTCGCGGGCGAAGACCATCGCGCGCGGTGCATCGGCCGGCGGGCTGCTCGTCGGCGCGTCCGTCACGCTGGCGCCCGACGCGTTCGGCGGCGTGGTGGCTGTAGTGCCGTTCGTCGACGCGCTGACCACGATCCTCGACCCGTCGCTGCCGCTCACCGTCACCGAGTGGGAGGAGTGGGGCAACCCGGTCAGCGATCCGGACGTGTACGCCTACATGAAGTCGTACAGCCCGTACGAGAACGTCACCGGTCACGAGTTCCCACCGTTGCTTGTGCTCGGCAGCTTGAACGACACCCGGGTGAGCTACGCCGAGCCGACGAAATGGGTGGCCCGCATCCGCGAGCTATCGCCGAACACGACCGTGATCTTGAAGACCGAAATGGGCGCCGGCCACGGCGGACCAAGCGGGCGCTACAACTCCTGGCGCGAAGAGGCGTTCATCAGCGCGTGGATCCTCGACCAGGTCGGGTTGGCGTAGCGCGGTGTCGACCGCGATGGACGCTCGGAACAGCTACCTCGACGCCTACGACCGGCAGCTGCGCGCGTCGGAGACCGCCGGTGCGATGGCGGTCACCCGCCTCGGGCCGCTGCTGTTGGTCACTTGGCCGGCTGGCCGCGGCTTCGTGACGTACCAGGACCTCGGCGGTGCCGATCCCTCTACGCTCGCGACATGGATCGGCCAGACCCTCGCGCACTATCGCGGTGATCCGGCGATCCGGCAGGTGGAGTGGAAGACCCGCGGCCACGACGTCGCACCGGGGCTGCACGAGGCGCTCATCGACCACGGGTTCGCACCTGAGGAACCAGAGTCGATCATGATCGGTGAGGCCGCGTTGCTCGCGGTCGATGTGCCGCTGCCGGACGGGGTCTCGGTCCGGCGCATCACTGAACGCCCGGATATCCAGGCGATGTGCGAGATGCAGGCGGGGATATTCGGCGACCCGATCTCGGACGACATCGCGGATTCGGTGCTGGCCAGGCTTGCCACCGCCGATGGGTTGGAGTTGTGGGTCGCGGAGGCAGGTGGACAGGTGGTAAGCGCCGGTCGCCTCGATCCGGTCGCGGGAACCGAGTTCGCCGGCATCTGGGGCGGCGCCACGCGACCGGAGTGGCGCGGCCGCGGCATCTATCGCGCGCTCACCGCGGCCCGGGCGCGGTCGGCGATCGCCATGGGCAAGCGCCTGATCCACAGCGACTCCACTGAGTTTTCGCGACCCATTCTGGAGCGCGCCGGACTGATGAAGGTGTCGACGACCACGCCGTACGTGTGGCGCGCGTGAGCGATCGGTGGTCGGCCACCGCACGTCCGGCATTACCCGGGGCCGGCCGGGCGCGCACAGATGGCCTTGACATACTGGGCACGCTGTGGCAGATGACGACTTCGCCGGCGTCGGCGCTTACCCCGCCGACGCACCGGCCTCCGCGCTCTTGTTCGACCGCGCCCGCGCCATCGTGCCGGGCGGGGTCAACTCGCCGGTACGCGCGTTCCGCGCGGTCGGCGGCACGCCCCGGTTCATGGTCAACGGCTCCGGGTGCTGGCTCACCGACGCCGACGGCCGGCGCTATGTAGACCTGGTGTGCTCCTGGGGACCGCTGATCCACGGGCACGCACACCCGGCCGTGGTGGACGCGGTGACCGCGGCCGCCGCACACGGGACGAGCTTCGGCACGCCGACGCCGGGCGAGGTGTTGCTGGCCGAGGAGATCGTGGCCCGTACCCCGGTCGAGCAGGTCCGCCTCGTCAACTCCGGCACTGAGGCCACCATGTCGGCGATCCGGCTCGCGCGCGGCCACACCGGCCGGTCGAAGATCGTGAAGTTCGCCGGTTGCTACCACGGACATGTTGATGCGCTGCTCGCCGCGGCCGGCTCCGGCGTCGCGACCCTCGCGCTGCCCGACTCACCTGGCGTCACCGGTGCCGAGACGAGCGACACGATCGTGTTGCCGTATAACGACGTGGCCGCCGTCGAAGCGGCGTTCGCCGCGGACGGAGGCGGCATCGCCGCGATCATCACGGAGGCGGCCGCCGGCAACATGGGCGTGGTCGCACCACGGCACGGATTCAACGCGGCGCTGGCCGACATCGCACACCGGCACGGCGCGCTGCTGATCGTCGACGAAGTGATGACGGGCTTCCGTGTCTCGCCGGGTGGCTGGTCGGCACTCGACCCGGCCGACGCCGACCTCTACACGTTCGGCAAGGTGATGGGCGGCGGGCTGCCGGCCGCGGCGTTCGGCGGCCGCACCGAGATCATGTCGAAGCTCGCCCCGGCCGGTCCGGTCTACCAGGCCGGCACGCTGTCCGGAAACCCGCTCGCATGCGCCGCCGGTCTCGCCACGCTGAAGCTCGCGACAGCCGACACGTACGCGCGCCTCGACGACATCGCGGCAACGATCGGCAAGGTGGCCACCGATGCCCTCACCGGCCAGGGCGTGGCACATCGGCTCTCGGTCGCGGGCAACATGTTCTCGATCTTCTTCACCGATCGCGACGTGGCGAACTACGACGGCGCGAAGGCTCAGGACTTGGCCGCGTACAAGGCGTTCTTCCACGCGATGCTGGCCAGCGGGGTGTATCTGCCGCCCAGCGCGTTCGAGGCGTGGTTCGTGTCGACCGCCATCGACGACGAGGCGCTCGACCGCCTCGCGGCCGCGGTGCCGATCGCGGCACGGGCCGCCGCCGAGGTCGTGAGCGCGGGAGTTTCGGCATGACCGAGCCGCGAACGATCGTGCATTTCATGCGCCACGGCGAGGTCTACAACCCGGAGAAGGTTCTCTACGGCCGGCTGCCCGGCTACCGGTTGTCGGAGCTCGGCATCCAGATGGCGAAGGCGGCTGCCGAGTCGCTGGCTGGCCGCGATGTGACATATCTGGTGGCCAGTCCGCTGGAACGCGCGCAGCAGAGCGCCGAGCCGTTCGCCGCCGAATTCAAGCTTCCGATCGCCATCGACGACCGCCTGATCGAAAGCGCGAACTTCTTCGAAGGCAAGCGGTTCGCGGTCGGCGACGGCGCGCTGCGCGACCCACGCAACTGGTGGGCGCTGCGCAACCCGCTCACGCCGTCGTGGGGTGAGCCCTATCGCGAGGTCGCGTTGCGCATGTACGCCGCGATGGAGACCGCTCGGGAGCGCGCCGAGGGCCATGAGGCGGTATGCATCTCGCATCAACTGCCGGTCTGGATGCTCCGCCGCTACGTCGAGCACCAGCGCCTGTGGCATGACCCGCGGCGCCGGCAGTGTTCGCTGGCCAGCATCACGTCGTTTCACTTCGTGGGCACCAGGGTCACCGGCGTCGGATACACGGAGCCGGCCGCACACCTGGTCTCGCTGTCGCCGACCGCGCGGACCGCGAAGGGCGCTTGAGATGCGGGCGCGGATCTGGGTGGCGGCGGTGATCGCGAGCGGCGCGATGGCGGCGGTCGCCGGATGCACCACTGGTAGCGACGCTGTCGACCAGATGAACGGGTCGGACAACGGGTTCGTCGCCGGCGCCGCGGCCACCAAGGTCTACCAGCCCGGCGACCGGCCGACCGCGCCGGCCGTCATGGGTACGTTTCTCGACGGATCGACATTCCATCTCGCCGACGACCGCGGGCACGTCGTGGTGCTGAACTTCTGGGGATCGTGGTGTGCGCCGTGTCGCGTCGAGGCGGCCGATCTGCAGAGCGTCCACGAGGCCACCGCGGCGCAGGGCGTCGACTTCGTGGGCGTCAACATCCGTGACGAGAAGGACGCCGCGAACGCGTACGAGCAGGCGCACGGCATCACGTACCCGAGCATCAACGACCCGGCCGGCCGTGTCGCGTTGCAGTTCCGTCAGGTGCCGCCGTCGGACATCCCGAGCACGATCGTCATCGACGCGACCGGTCACATCGCCGCCATTCACCTCGGCTCGGTGTCCGCGGCCGAGCTCACCGACATGATCAGCGCGGCGTCGTCGTGAGCTTCGCCGGCATCGCTTCGGACGGTCCGCTGATCCTCGCGGTCGGCGTGTCCGCGGTCGCTGGGCTCGTCAGTTTCCTGTCGCCGTGCGTGCTGCCGTTGGTTCCCGGGTACGTGTCCTATGTCACCGGGCTTGCCGGCGCGGACCTCGACGCCGCGCTCGGCACCGACCCGAAGGGCAATCCGGTTCTGCCGCCCGACTCCCGTGAGTCGCGGGACGCCATGCCGACCGCGGAGATCGCGAGTACGACTGGCGCAGCCGCCGGTGGCACCGCGGTCGCGATCCGTCCGACCGAGGCGGCAGCACCGTCCCGTCGCCGGGTACGCGGCCGCATCCTCGCCGGATCACTGCTGTTCATCGCCGGCTTCACCGTTGTCTTCACCCTGGTCAGCGTGCTCGCCGCCAATCTCGGACGAACGCTGCTGGCCGACACCGAAACCGTGCAGCGCTACGTCGGCGTCGTGACCATCGTGCTGGGCATCGCGTTTCTCGGCTTCATCCCGGGACTGCAGCGCGACATGCGCATCCGCCGGCTACCGGACGCCGGTCTGGTCGGCGCGCCGGTGCTCGGTGCGGTGTTCGCACTCGGATGGACGCCATGCATCTCGCCGACGCTCGGCGCGGTGCTCGGTCTGGCTACCCTCAGCGGGCAGACGGGACGCGCCGTCACGCTCGGGATCGCCTATTGCATCGGACTCGGCCTGCCGTTCCTTGCGTTCGCGCTTGGCTACCGCCGGATTCTCGGCGTGTTTGCGGTGGTCCGGCGCAACAGTCGCTGGGTCACGCGAGTCGGCGGTGTCCTGCTGATCCTGATCGGCATCGCGCTGGTCACCGGCGGATGGACCGACTTCATCAACTGGCTCCGTGCCACCGTCGGTCCGGGCTCGGTGATCGTCTGATGACCGACGTGCAACAGCAGGCGGCCGCGACTGGGGCGCCAGACCCGGACGACGCCGACTGGACGGTCACCCAAGATCGCACACCGGAGACCGCACCGAGCGATGACGGCGGCATAGGCGTCCGCGCCGCGATCTCGTTCGCGCGGCGCTCGTGGCGCGGCCTGACGAGCATGCGCACCGCCTTGATCCTGCTGTTCCTCCTCGCGATCGCGGCCATCCCCGGTTCGCTCCTGCCGCAGGAGAAGCTCAATGCCGACAAGGTCGCGGCGTATCTCGCCGAGCACCGGACGATCGGGCCGTTCCTCGACCGTGTCGGCGCGTTCAACGTCTTCGCATCTCCGTGGTTCTCGGCGATTTACCTGCTGCTGTTCATCTCGCTGGTCGGCTGTCTTGTGCCGCGGCTGCGCGGGCACATCGTCAACCTCCGTCGGGTGCCGCCGGACGCGCCGGCTCGACTGCACCGGCTGCCGGTGTCTCGGTCGGATCTGCGGTTGGGCGGTACGCCCGCTGAGGCCGGCGAGCGCTTGCGCGTGCTGCTGCGATCGAGGCGATACCGCACCGTGGTTCGGTCACAGCCGGACGGCTCATTGACGGTGTCAGCCGAGAAGGGCTACCTCAAGGAGACCGGCAACCTGCTGTTCCACTTCGCGCTGCTCGCGTTGCTGATCGGCGTCGCGTACGGCTCGTGGTTCGGCTGGCATGGCGGCCGGCTGCTGGTGGCCGGCAACGACAGCGGCTTCTGCAACACCGTCTCCCAGCTCGACGACCTGAGCCTCGGTGCGCGGATGAACGCCGCCGATCTGGAACCGTTCTGCTTGACGTTGAACAGGTTCCACGCGTCCTACCTGTCCGATGGCCAGCCGGTGCAGTATTCCGCCGATGTCTCCTACACGGTTGGTACCGGCAACGGCCCGACGACGACGGACAACCTGCGCGTCAACCATCCGCTGCGATTGCCGGACGCAAACGTGTACCTGATCGGGCACGGGTACGCGCCGATCGTCAAGTACACCGACAAGTACGGCCACAGCGTGACTCAGGTCGCCGCGTTCCTGCCGCAGGACGGCAACATGACGAGCACCGGCGCGATCATGTTCCCGGACGTCAACATCAACCCGGCGACCGGCTCGAACGTCGACCCCAAGACGTACGTCAAGCAACAGATGGGATTCGCCGGTTTCTACTACCCGACCGTGTCGACGTCCGATCCGACGGACGCGTCCGGCTCCGTCTACCCGGCCGAGGACAACCCGATGCTCGTCCTCGTGCCCTACCGGGGCGACCTGGGCATCGACAACGGCGTATCGCAATCGGTCTACACCCTCGACCAGGCGCAGATCGACTCCGGCCGGCTGACCGCAATCGACCCATCGAGTCCGCTGCGCCTTCGGCCCGGTCAGACCGCGCGGCTCGACGATGGCTCGACCGTCGAATTCCTCGGTACGCGGCAGTGGGTGTCGCTGTCGCTGCGCTACGACCCGGGCGAGAAGTTAGTGCTCGGCGGCGCGATCGCGCTGGTGATCGGGCTGCTGCTGTCGCTGACCGGACGCCGGCGGCGAGTGTGGTTCCGGGTCGTGCCGGAGGCCTCAGGCGATGGGCGTACCGTCAGCGTGGCATCGGCCGGTGGCCTGGCCCGCGCCGAATACGCAAGCTTCCCGGTCGAGTTCGACGGGATCGTGGACGCGGCGCGTGAGTCGGACGGCGACGGGTCCGCCGACGGCGGTGCCGCAAGGGAGGGTAGGTAGTGGCCGAGCTGTCGCGAGAACTGCTGTTCGGCGCGATCGTCGCGTACGTCATCGCGATGATGTGCTACGCGGCCGAGTTCGTGATCGGAGTGAGCGCGCCGGGCGGAGCGTTGCTCGGCGCGCGCGTCCGCGATCGCGAGCTGGTCGGCGCGGGCGCGCCGATCGCCGCACGGTCCGGCGCCGACGACCCGACACCGGTGTCGCCACCGGCATCGGGAGCCAAACCGGCCGGAATCCAGTGGCCCGGCCTCAGCGGTGAGGCCGCTATCGGGTCGTCCGCGCACGCTGACCGCGGCCTACGGTGGCTGCCGTTCTACGGCCGGCTCGCCGTCGTCGTCACCGGGATCGGCACCCTCTTGCACGCGTCCGGCCTCGTCACCCGCGGCATTGCGGCCGGCCGGGTGCCGTGGGGCAACATGTACGAGTTCCTGATCGCGGTCACGCTCGTGTGCTCGATCGCATGGATGGTGCTCGCGATCCGCAGGCCGGCGATCCGGCCACTCGGTCTCGTCGTGACACTCGTGCTCGTCGTGCTGCTCGGTCTCGATCTGATCGTGTTGCGTACCGCTGTCGAGCCACTCGTACCCGCACTCAACTCGTACTGGCTGAAGATCCACGTCACCCTCGCGATCACCGCGTCCGGGCTGTTCATGACCGGGTTCTGTGTCGCAGCCCTATACCTGATCCGGACCGGGTACGAGAAGCGGGCCGGGGACGGGCGGCCGGTTGGTTTCCCGTACACGTTGGGTCCACGGCTGCCGGTAGCGACGAACCTCGAGCGGCTGACGTTCCGCATCCACGCGTTCACCTTCCCGATCTGGACACTGGCCATCATGTGCGGCGCGATCTGGGCGGAGGCCGCGTGGGGCCGCTACTGGGGCTGGGACCCGAAGGAGACTTGGTCGTTCATCGCGTGGGTGGTCTACGCCGGTTACCTGCACGCGCGTGCCACGCCGAGCGTGAAGCGCAACGTCGCGACACTGCTCGCGGTCGGCGGGTTCGCCGTCATGATGGTGAACCTTTTTGTGATCAACTTTGCGGTGTCGGGTCTGCACTCGTACGCCGGCGTCGGCTGACTCGCGGTTTCGGCGCTGCCGCTCTGATATCTTGGCGCGTCATGATCCACTCTGCGGTGGAATCGTGACCGCCTAGCGACAGCGATTCCACCGTGCAATGGATCATGGTCGCCATCCGGCTGCCATAAGGGCGCGACGAAGCTGCTCGAGCACCTGGATCGGATGCTGCCGCACCGCCCAGGCAGGAAATCGGAGCACGCGGTCGCAGGTGATGCCCAGGTCGTTATGGCGCCGCATGTCCGCCCACCACGACGCGACGTCCATGTGGTGGCCACCGTCGATCTCCACGTGGACACCCCACGGCTCGAAATGGGCGTCTCGATAGCGCTTCCGGCCCGCCGCGTCGACGACCACGCTCTGACGCGTCGGCGTCGGGAGGCGACCGCGCTGGCACAGCCGGAGGAAGTCCTGCTCGGAGATGGACTCCGTACCTCCGGACGCGTCATGGATCGTCCGCGTGATCAGGCCGCGGCGGCGAACGCGCGTCAGCCGGCCGAGCGCCGCGAGCAGCGCGTCGCCGTCGACGAGGCGTTGCTGGTGGGCGGCTGTGATGATGGCACGCGCCTGGTCGTCGGAGGACGCCCACCGCGCGGCATCGATGACTGACCGTGCCGGCATGGTGCGAGGCCGATACCCGCTGAGCAGGTCGGCGCGAGCCAACTCGGTGGTCCGGTGTGCCACGACATAGTGCGGCACGCTCGTGGCCCTCATGCGATGCGGCAGGTATACATACACGAGACCAGACTCGTATCCACGCAGGCCGGCCGTTGTCAATGCGGTAGTTCCGGCCAGCGGTGCGGGCCGACCCGAGCCGGCAGCCAGACTCCCGATCCACGTGCGCTGCTCGTTGGTGACGGGTCCGTTATGTGCGACGTACACGCCGAAATGACCGCGGGTCCAACGTCCCGACGTGACGAGGTGACGGAGGGTCGCGGCAGACAGGAAACGAAGCGCCTGACGACGGCTGATCACATCGTCCTGATGAAACAACAGCCAAGCCATATCGCTTGCGTCGTCAGCCGGCAAGGTACGCACGAGCAGAGTGTGTGGTGCCAATGTGCGCGCATCGGCTACTGATCATGACCGCAGTGGACAGCGAGGGTGGGTGTCTACAACGCGCGCCGCCGGCCGCGTGTCGGCTGATCCACTGTGCGGTGGAATCGTGGTCGCCAGTCCGTCGCGATTCCACCTCAGAGTGGATCATCGTGGCGCGAGTGGGCGACGGGGTGGCGCGGGGTCTCGCGTGGGCGGTTGGCAGACTGACGACGTGCCGCCGAAGAGTAGCGACAGCCGCGAGGCGCAATGACGCAGACTGGGTTTCCGTACGACGACCTGCGCGAGTTCCTTGTCGCGCTGGAGAATGCCGGTGAACTCCGTCGGGTCACCACGTCGGTGGACCCGACGCTGGAGGTCAGCGAAATCGTCAACCGCATCGTCAAGGAGCGAGGTCCGGCCCTGCTCTTCGAGACGCCGACTCGAGGCGACATGCCGATCGCCATCAACCTCTTCGGCACCGAGCGCCGCATGGCAATGGCGCTCGGAGTCGACGATGTCGACGAGATCGGCGCCCGGCTCGGCGAGCTCGTCAAACCCGAACTCGTACCCGGATGGGCCGGCATCCGCGACGGCCTGAGCAAGTTGATGCAGCTCAAGTCCGTACCGCCGAAACGCACGAAGCACGCGCCCTGCCAAGAGCGGGTTTACCGACAAGCGGACGTGGACCTGGGCATGTTGCCCGGGCTGCAGACGTGGCCGGACGACGGCGGGGTTTTCCACAACTTCGGCCTGACCCACACGAAGCATCCGGAGACCGGCAAGCGCAACCTCGGGCTCTACCGCCTTCAGCAGCACAGCCGCAACACCCTCGGCATGCACTGGCAGATCCACAAGGACTCCACGGCACACCACGCTGTCGCGGAGCGCCGCAACGAACGACTACCGGTGGCGGTCGCGATCGGCTGCGATCCGGTGGTGAGCTACGCCGCGACCGCGCCGTTGCCCGGCGACATCGACGAGTACATGTTCGCGGGCTTCCTGCGTGGCCGGCGCGTCGAGATGGTCGACTGCCTGACGGTGCCGTTGCGCGTACCGGCGACGGCGCAGATCGTGCTCGAGGGGTACGTCGAGCCTGGTGAGCGCCATGCCGAGGGCCCGTTCGGCGATCACACTGGCTTCTACACGCCGGTCGAGCAGTTTCCAGTGCTGCACATCGAGTGCATGACGACACAGCGCGAGCCGATCTACCACTCGATCATCACGTCGAAGCCGCCGCAGGAGGACGGCCCGATCGGCCACGCCACCGAACGCATCTTCCGGCCACTGATCAAGCTCCTGATCCCGGACATCGTCGACCTGGCGATGCCCGAACCCGGGGTCTTCCACAACTGCCTGATCGTGTCGATCAACAAGCGCTACCCGAAGCACGCGCAGAAGGTGATGAACGCGATCTGGGGCGCGCACCTGCTCAGCCTCACGAAGCTGATCGTCGTGGTGGACGACGACTGCGATCCGCACGACTACCACGAGGTGGCGTTCCGCGCATTCGGCAACGTCGACTACACGCACGACCTGGTCGTCACGGCCGGCCCGGTCGACCACCTGGACCACGCGTCGTACCAACAGTTCTGGGGCGGCAAGGCCGGCATCGACGCGACGCGCAAGACGCCCGCCGAGGGCTACCACCGCGGTTGGCCGGCCGAGGCGGTCATGTCGCCCGACGTCGTGACCAAGGTTTCGGCAAGATGGCACGAGTACGGGTTGCCGGACGCGCCCGTGGACAGGAGGCGTCGCCGGTGACCGCGATGACTGCGCCGGCCGAGGCGCCGGTCCCGAATCCGGTCAGGGCGTTCCTCGGGCTCGTCAAGATCGAGCACAGCATCTTCGCGTTGCCGTTCGCGTATATGGCCGCGCTCACCGCGATGGTGCCGCGCGTCAACTGGGTCAAACTGCTGCTCGTGACCGTCGCAATGGTCGGCGCGCGCACGTTCGCGATGGCCGCGAACCGCATCCTCGATCGGCATGTCGACGCCCGGAATCCGCGAACGGCCGGTCGCGAACTCGTGACCGGCGTGATGACGCTCCGCACCGCGTGGGCGGGCGCGATCGTGGCGGCCGTGGTGTTCCTCGGCGCGGCCGCGTTGCTCAATCCGCTATGCCTCGCGCTCGCGCCGCTCGCGCTCGTCCCGCTCGTCGTCTACCCGTACGCGAAGCGGTTCACGAACTGGCCGCACGCGATCCTTGGCGTCGCCCAACTCATCGGACCGGTCGGAGCGTGGCTGGCGGTCACCGGGACGTTCCGAGGCTCTGGACCGGCGTGGGTGCTCGGTGCCGCGGTAGGCCTGTGGATCGGCGGCTTCGACCTGATCTACGCGTGCCAGGACGTGACGATCGACCGGGAGATCGGGGTACACAGCGTGCCGGCCCGGTTCGGCGTGCGCTTCGCGTTGTGGGCGTCGGCGATCGCACACGCCGTGACGTTCGCGCTGTTCGCGTGGTACGGCGTGCTCGTCGGGTACGGCTGGCCGTGGTGGGTCGGGCTCGCGGTCACGGCGGTCGCGTTCGGGTACGAGCACGCGATCGTGGGTCCGACCGACCTGTCGCGCGTGAACCGGGCGTTCTTCACCGCCAACGGCTTCGTCGGCATCGTGTTGTTCGTGTTCGCGCTGGTGGACCTCGTGGTGCGGCTGCACCTTCGGGGCTGACGCGATGAACGCGCCCGAAGTCGAGCGGCCGGTCGAAACGTTGGCACGGCCCTTGTCGGGTGACGGCCTTCGCCGGCCGTGGATCGTGGGCGTCTCCGGTGCGTCCGGAACCCCGTACGCGGCCGCCGTGCTGCGGGCATTGTTCGCCGCGAACGAATCGGTGGACCTGATCGTGTCCCGGGCCGCGCGGCTCACCATCCTCGACGAGACTGGCGCACCGTTCCGGGACGGTCACTGGCACGAGGATCTGGCGAAGTGGCTCGGCTCGGATGTGGCAAGCACGGATGTGCGACATTGGCCGGCCGGCGACCTGGCGGCCGGTCCGAGCAGCGGGTCGTACCCGTCGCGCGGCATGATCGTCGTACCGGCGAGCACCGCCGCCTGCGCGGGCATCGCCATTGGGCTGTCGAAGGACCTGCTGCAACGCGCCGCCGAGGTGAACCTGAAGGAGCGACGTCCGGTCGTCGTCGTACCCCGGGAGACGCCCGTGTCGCGGAGTCATCTGCTGCATCTAGTGGCGCTGATCGATGCCGGCGCGACCGTGCTGCCGGCGAGTCCCGGCTTCTACTCGGCGGGCGCGCACGCGCACGCTCAGCAGCTCATCGACTTCATCGCCGGCAAAGTCCTGGACGCGGCCGGCGTGCCACACACGTTGTACACACGGTGGGCCGGCGGCATTGGCTGACGCCTGCTGGGCCCGGCGTGCGCTGGCGGCACGGGCTCGGCGTGCGCTGGCGGCACGGGCTCGGCGCGCGCTGGCGGCACGGGCTCGGCGCGCGCTGGCGGCAGGGGAGCGTGTCAGCCGGGCGCGGATCAGTGCGGTCGGTGACCGTTCGGCGGATGCGGCGCGGCCCCGTCCTCTTCGAAGGCGGCGAGGCCTTCGCCCTCGAGAAGCGCTCGGACCTCGGACTCGCGGAACCGGCGGTGACCGCCGGGCGTGCGGATGCTGCCGATCCGACCGGCCGCCGCCCAGCGGGTGACCGTCTTGGGGTCGACGCGGAACAGCGCGGCCACCTCGCCCGGCGTCAGCAGACGATCACCAGTGTCCACGACCCCCTCCTTGCGTCATCGAGAGCTAATGGATCAGCAGGCTGACCTGGGCCTTCGTCGGTAACTGGGACGTAGCACCATTAAACACCCGAGTAGGAGCCGATTCCCAGAAACGGAAAAATCATCCGATTCTGACCCGCTCCCTTGTATCATTCCGAATGTTTCTCGCGGATGGGCGGAAATGACGCAATCGGTCGGGACGGGGCAATGACGTGGACGCCATCGACATGCGCCTCGTGGAAATGTTGCGACACAACGCACGGGTGTCGTTCGCAGAACTCGCGCGACAAGTCGGACTGTCGCCCCCGGCAGTGCACGAGCGGGTCACAAAGCTCGAACAGTCGCGGGTGATCCGGGCGTACCGCGCGGACGTCGCGCCGGAGGCGATCGGCCTCGATATCACCGCGCTAGTCGGCATCGTGCAATCGGCTCGCGCAGACGAGACGGCACTGGTCGGCACCGTCGAGGAGTTTTGCGAGGTGGATGCGTGCTACTTCGTGGCCGGCGAGGAGTCATTCATGCTCAAGGTGCGAGTCGCCACGGTTGCCGACCTCGAGCGGCTGATCGTACGGCTGACCAAGATCCCGGGCGTGGAGCGCACTCGTACCACGATCGTGCTGTCCACGAAATGGGAGGGCCGACCGCAACCCAGTTCGCGACGCGAGGCGCATGACGCGCCATCCGCCGATGCGCATGACGTGCCGTCCACGGATCCGGCGATGCATTTCACCGTGGTCGATCCGAGTGGCGCGTGACACGCACCGCGCCGTTGATCAGCTCTCGAATCCGCGCCGCGGCATGCGCGGGCGACGGCCGTACTTCGGACGGCCGAGGCGATCGGGCCGGGACTCGCCGCGTGGCGAGCGATCCGAACGCGTACCGCTGACGTGTGGCCGCCGGTCATGGCCGTCGGCCGCCACGGCGCGCGCCACGGGTACGCCACTCGGCTGTCGCGCACCGGTCAACTCTGCGAGCCCCGGCGCCCCGAGTGCCACCTCGGTTCTGGCCGGAGCGACTCCGGCACGCTGCAGCATCGCATCCATTGGCTTGCGCTGCTTCGGCATCACGAGCGTCGCGACCACACCCGCCTCGCCGGCCCGAGCCGTCCGTCCGGCCCGATGCAGATAGTCCTTCGCGTCGGCCGGGGGATCGATGTGCAGCACCAGCGAGACGCCGTCCACGTGGATGCCGCGTGCCGCCACGTCCGTCGCGACCAGCACGTTGCACCGACCTTCACGGAACTCGGCCAGCGTGCGCGTGCGTACCCGCTGTGTCTTGCCACCGTGCAACGCGCCGGCCCGTACGCCAACCGACGCCAACTGCTCGGCGATGCGGTCGACGGCGGCTTGCGTCCGTACGAACATGATCGTGCGACCGTGCCGAGCACCGATCGAGGCGACGATCTCGGTCTTCTGCCGTGGCGGGATGAGCAGCATGTGGTGCTCCATCGTCGACACGGCAGCGGCCACCGGGTCCACCGAATGCGTCACCGGGTCGTGCATGAACCGCCGAACGAGCCGATCGACGTCGCCGTCGAGCGTCGCGGAGAACAGCAGGCGCTGGCCGTCCGATGGCGTCTGATCCAGCAGCGCCGTCACGTCCGGCAGGAATCCCATGTCGGCCATCTGGTCCGCCTCGTCGAGCACGGTGATCGCCACGTCGGCCAGCGAGCACTCGCCCCGCTTCATGAGGTCGCCGAGCCGGCCCGGCGTCGCGACCAGAATGTCGACGCCGCGTCGCAGGTCGCGGATCTGCTTGTCATACGGTGTGCCGCCGAACGCAGTGCGGCTGAACAGCCCGGCCGAGCGTGCCAGCGGTGCGATGACGTCGTTGACCTGCATGGCGAGCTCACGCGTCGGCACCAACACGAGCGCGGCAGGCCGGCCGGGTGCCGCCTTGCCGAGCGCCATGAGCCGGACGATGGCGGCGAGGCCGAACGCGAGCGTCTTGCCGGAGCCCGTACGGGCTCGACCGAGCACGTCACGTCCGGCGATGGCATCCGGAATCGTGGCGGTCTGGATGGCAAACGGCACCGTGATGCCGTCGCGGCCGAGCGCTGTGACGAGCTTCGGCGGCAGGCCGAGGTCGGCGAACGTACGCGAGGGTCCGGCGTGCCGAGCCGGCGTCGGGTCAGTGTGCCGGGGGCGCTCGGCCAGCCGATTGGTCGACTCGAGGGCTCGTCGGGGTTTCGTCGTGCGGGATCGGGACGGGAGTGACCGACCGTCCGCGATGTGATGGCGGGCGCGGGCGTGCGTCATGTTTCGTTGGGCCTTCCAGCGGTGGGGGCGTCTCGTGCCCGCGTGGCCAGGCGGCGGCGTAAACGCCGTCGACGTGGAGGTGTTGGCCACTGCCGCAGAACGCCCGAACGCGCTCACCGTCTGGGACTGGAAAGCCGTCCGATGACGTACGCGTCGGTGAATTAAGCGTGGCAAGTGTATGCGACGTTCGGCCGATACCAGGTCAGTCGTGACCCGCGGCACACCTACTGCCCGGCTGCATGGTTTCGGCGCCGGCCCGGTGACGCGAAGATGGTCGCGTGAATCCCCTTACCGAGCTGAGCCTCGAGCAACTTCGTGCCCGCCGCAGCATGAAGTGGCGGACGTTTCGCGCAGACGTGTTGCCGATGTGGGTGGCGGAGATGGATACCCCGCTCGCACCGGCGATCGCGACCGCGCTCGCCGAGTCCATCGCACTCGGCGACACGGGCTACGCGGTCGCGGGCCGGCTCGCGGCGGCCTACGCAAGCTTCGCCGAACGGCGGTTCGGCTGGGCACCCGACCCGTCGACGATGCATGTCGTACCGGACGTGAACATCGGCATCTACGAGGTGGCGCGGGTGGTGACCGAGCCGGGCGACGCGATCGTCCTGGACACTCCGGCGTACCCGCCGTTCTTCGTGAAGCTCCGCGCGGCGCAGCTCACCGTCGTGGAAAACCCGATGGTGCGCACGGACGCCGGTTATGTGCCGGACCTCGACGGCCTGGCTCGAGCCTTCGACGCGGGCGCCCGGTCCTACCTGCTGTGCAACCCACACAACCCAACGGGCGCGATGTTTACGCGAGAGGCGCTGGAGACGATCGCGGCGCTCGCGGATCAGTACGGCGTCCGTGTGCTCGCCGACGAGGTCCACGGCCCGCTCACCTACCCGGGTGCCACGCATGTGCCGTTCCAGAGCCTGGACGCGCCAGCGGCGCGGGCATCGGTGGCCTTCGCGTCGGCGTCGAAGGCCTGGAATCTGGCCGGCTTGAAGGCGGCGCTGGCGATTCCCGGCCCCGGCGCGGTCGACGCACTTGCCGCGCTACCCGAAGACCTCGAGGTCTCCGCCAGCCTGTTTGGCGTGCTGGCCGGCGAGGTCGCGTTCACCGAAGGGTTGGTGTGGTTGGAGGGCCTGATGGCCGGGCTCGACCACAACCGCATGCGGCTCGCCGCACGCCTCGCCGAGGACGTGCCGGAGATCGCTTACGTGCCGCCGGCGGCCACCTATCTCGCATGGCTCGACTGTCGGGCGCTCGGTCTCGGCGACGACCCGGCCCGCACGATCCTCGACCGTGGCCGGCTCGCGCTCAATTCAGGTCCGGCGTTCGGCGCCGCGGGCAACGGCTTCGTCCGCCTCAACTTCGCCGCCCATCCCGAGCTGATAGACGAGGCGGTACGCCGGATCGCGCAGGCCGTCCGCTAGGTCGCAGCCGGGCGGACGACTGCTACAGATTGCTCAGCCACTGGTTGATCTTCGGGCCTAACAGGAACAGCACCACGAAGACCGCGACGATGCCCAGCACGACCGCGATGCGGGCAACGCGATCGGCGCGTGACAGCGGTGGCGGCTCGTCGGCGGGCGGGTCCTGCGATGTGTCCGCGCCGTGCCCTGGGATCGCAGCGCTGCGCTGATCCCGATGCGGGAAGCCGGCCGGCGGATGCGGCGAGTCGGCCCGCGCGGTGGGCGCGGCCGGCGAACCCCCGCCGGCCGAAGTCGGGCCACCGACCAGATCGGCGATCGCGGGCTGGGCAACTGCCGGGGTCAGATCGGCGACCGTGGAATACACGCGACCTTCCGCGCGAAGCGGCGAGCCCTTGATGGTGCCGCGCCAGTCGTCGACGCCGTACGCGACCGTGGCATGGCCACCGGCGGTTGACAGGCGGGCGTGCGGGGGTACTGCGGCGGCCGCCCGTACGGTCACCGGCCGCTCTGTGTTGGTTGCCGGATCTGTGTCGGTCGCCGGATCTGTGTCGGGCATCAGGTCTGTGTCGGGCGCCGGCCGCTCTATGTCGGCCCGCGGGGTGACCGTTGCGCGCCCGATGGCCACCGGACCGGCTGCCCGCGCGTCCGTGGCGTGCGACGCCGGACCTGGTGGCCAGGTCGTAACGGGCGTTGAGGTCGGATCGGTGCCGAAGGCCAACGTTGGTGCCGGGTCGAAGTCATCAGCCGCATCCCGTGCTACGCCGACGCGACGCGAGGCGACCTCGTCGTCCTCGTCCGGCTCCATCGCGTTGAGGGCGGCGAGGCGAGCGGCGACGTCGCCACGGTTCGCGAGCGTCGGCAGTCGGAACGGAGCCGGACGATTCGGATCGAGCCCGATCGCCTCGACCACAGGCATCGGGCGATCGAGGTCTTCCTCGCCATCGGTGACGCGAGGGGCAGCACGGCCGTACATGGACGGAATCGGCGGCAGCGGCGACGGTGACGGCGGTCCGGGTGGCATCGGTCCCGGCGAGGGTGGCGGCTCCGGGGGCGCCGGGATGGGCGAGGGCTCGGGTGGGCGCGGCACCGGTGTCGGCTCCGGTGGCGTCGGGATCGGTGAGGGTTCCGGTGGCGTCGGCGCCGGACCGGGCGGTCGCGGAACCGGCTCGGGCTCGGGTGGCTGCGGCGCGGGAATCGGCCCCGGCGTCGGGTCAGGAAATGGTGTCGGCGCCGGGAACGGCTCGGGCTCGGGGACCGGACGCGGTTCTGGCGCGGGCCGCCGTTCCGGTGCTGGGCGCGAGGGCGGTGGCGGCGGTGGCCCGGGCTCAGGTTCGATCGGCGCGGGTGGCGTCGGAGGCTCGGCGGGTCGCGGTGGTGCGGCGGGTCGTGATGGCTCCGGTGGCGATGGCGGCGACGGCGGGGGCGGTGGCGACGGTGGCTCGGGTGGCCGGGCCGGTTCCGGTGGTTCGTCTGATGCGCCGGACGCCGACGGCGTGCGTACCCGCGACACCGCTCGTACCCGCCTTAGCAGCGTTTCGTCCGGGCTCACCCGCGGCTGCTCGTCATGTGAGGACGTGCCCGGCGCGCTGGCCGGAAACGACAGCCCGCCGAGTTCGAACTCGACCGAGCCACCGGTCGAGGAGTCGGCCCAGTCGTCGTCGTGTTCGGATGCGTTCGCTGACCAGTCGCCGTACACCGGCTCGGAATCGCTACCTGACGACCAATAGTCGTGCCGGGACGACGGTCTGGTAGCCGGATCGCGTGGCTGATCGCCCGGCGCGGAGCGCGACCGCACGTCAACGCTCGGCGACTCGCCGGATGCACTGTCGTGCGTCCGCCCGGTCTCCGCGTCGACTGCGCGGTCGTTCATGGCGAGCCCCCCTGGCGACGCCGAGCGTCCGGCGACGGCTGCGTACCTGCCCCATCAAAGGTGCCACATACTGCGGCAACGGGGTAGCCGAGGTTACATCGCACCAGGTCGGCGCGGAATGCCGCGGCCGGTCACGAGGACGATGTTCCGGTGGGGGTGGGCGACGGCTCGTCCGACGTCGTGGCTGCGGTGGCCGACGGCGACGGGCTCGGCGACGGCGTGTCCGGCGGCGCCGATGAGTCCGGCGGCGGTGCCGGCGTGTCGGGCGGCGACGTGCTGTCGGTCGGTGATGGGCTCGGCGACTCGGACGGCGACGGGCTCGGCGACGGGGATGGCGACGGGCTCGGCGACGGGCTTGGTGACGGCGACGGGCTGGGTGACGGGCTCGGCGAGGGAGACGGCGATGGAGACGGCGACGGGCTGGGTGACGGTGACGGCGCCGGAACCGCGGGCACGACCCGCGTGGCGCCGAAGAACGCGGACCACCACACCGTTGCGATCTTCACGTTCTGTCCGGTCATCGGAGCTTCGATCATCTTGCCGTTGCCGACGTACATGCCGACGTGCGTGATCTGGTGCCAGTCGGTGTTGCTTGTCGTCGAGAAGAACAGAAGGTCGCCGGGCAGCAGGTCACTGACGCTGACCGGGGTGGTCGCGTGCTCCTGGTCGCGCGCGATCCGGGGCAGCGTGACGCCGGCCGACCGGTACGCCGCCCAGACCAGCCCGGAGCAGTCGAACGCGTTGGGACCCTCCGCCCCGAACACGTACGGCTTGCCGATCTGTGCCTCTGCGTAGGCCAGCGCCTGCAACGCCTTCGGGTTGGGCGACTCGCCGTTCACGTTCGTGCTGATCGGCAAGTTGGCGCCGAGGTTCGAGTCGATCCGCTCCTGTTCGGCGGTGGCCAGCGCCAGCGCCGCGGCGTTCTGCGTCTTCAGCCTGGTGAGGTCGGCGTTCTCGGACGCTAACGTGATCTGCATCGACGCCTGCTGCGCTTGCAGATTCTCCTGGTCGGTGAGTGCCGTCGTATAAGCCGTATAGGCGGCCTGCTCGTTCTGCCGGGCTTGGACGAGGTCAACGCCCTCCGGCTCCGCGTTCGGCGGCGCCGGGAGCAGTCCGGGCGCGAGCAGGTTGAGCTGTTGGATCTCGTCCTTATACGCGGCGAACGGTCCGAGCTCGGCGCTCTGCTCGTATTCCTCGGCGGCCGCGTCGGCGGCTTGCTCCGCCGCGTCGTTGGACAGCGCAACAGCGGACTGCCACGTCGCATACGCCAGGTTCGTCAACGCCGTCTTCGTGGCGATCTGCGCCCCGAGCGCATCGATCTGCTGGCTCAGCCCTTCGACCTGTGCCTCGCGCGCGAAGATCGACGCGGCCAGCGGGCCCAATGACGGCGGGAACGGCGCGAACGGCAGGTGGAGCGTCGACGAGCCGCCGGACGGATCGGAGCCGGACGACACCGAGCCGGATCCGGACGAGAGCGCGATGGACGTCAAGGTCATCGGAGGGGGCGCCGCGTACGCCGGCCGTGCCACCAGCACGCACAGCGCCGTACACGCAATGCCGATCGTCAGTGGGCGGTTGGCCGACAGCCGGCGTGGTTGCCCATGGTCGCGGTCATGCCGAGCAGCGTCGTCGGCTAGCCGTCGTCGACGCCAACTCATGACTCGTCCGCCCCGTCCGTCGAATTGACCCCCACAAGTTTCCTACCGCACATCTGTCACGACTGTCACTACTACGCCAGACAACGAATTGAACATGCGGCAAGAAGTAGGGTTCCGGGCGGTGACGAACGGCGGCGCAGATGAACCGCGGCGCGGCCGGAGCCGACACGTCGCAGGTACGAAACGCGGCCGGCCTCGGGCACCGTAGGCAGGGGTCGTACCCTCGGTACAGCACGCGGGCGGTACGGGTGACGACGGCGAAGGAGCACTACGGCGTGGACGCTGCACTCAAGCGCGATTTGGAGGCGAAGGTCTACGAGGGCGTACGGCTGACCCGTGCGGATGGCGAGGCGCTCTACGCCAGCGACGATCTGTCATGGCTCGGCCGGCTGGCGCACCACCGCCGCCGCGAGCTCAACGGCGACCGCGTGATGTTCAACGTCAACCGGCACCTGAACCTCACCAACGTCTGTTCGGCCAGCTGTGCCTACTGCTCGTTCCAGCGCAAGCCCGGCGAAAAGGCCGCCTACACGATGCGCGTCGAGGAGGCGGTGAGCAAGGCCAAGGAGATGGAAGGCGAGCAGCTCACCGAACTGCACATCGTCAACGGGCTGCACCCCACGCTGCCGTGGAAGTACTACCCCCGGGTGCTTCGGGAGTTGAAGGCGGCGCTGCCCGGCGTACATCTGAAGGCGTTCACCGCGACCGAGGTGCACTGGTTCGAACGGATCAGCGGCCTGGAAGCGAGCGACATCCTCGACGAATTGATCGACGCCGGCCTCGAGTCGCTCACCGGCGGCGGCGCGGAGATCTTCGACTGGGAGATCCGCCAGCACATCGTCGACCACAACACCCACTGGGAAGACTGGTCGCGCATTCACCGACTGGCGCACTCGAAGGGGCTCAAGACGCCGGCGACCATGCTCTACGGCCACATCGAGGAGCCGCGCCATCGCGTCGATCACGTGATGCGACTGCGTGAGCTGCAGGACGAGACGGGTGGCTTCCAGGTCTTCATCCCGCTGCGCTACCAGCACGACTTCGTGGACTCGGCG
>DATFRR010000005.1:0-4856 GCA_035263025.1 Micromonosporaceae bacterium | reverse complement strand
ACATCGCCGACATGTCCGTCCACGAGGTTGCCGAGCAACTCGGCATCCCGGTGGGCACCGTGAAGGCACGCCTGTCCCGCGGCCGCGCGCTGCTCGCCGAGCTCCTGCACGAGGCGGCGCCGGCGGCGGCCGTTCCGGTCTCCGGCACGTCGGCGATTCCGAGTGTGCGCTCGGCTGCCGACGACACCACGCCGATCCGGCGCACCGGCATCCTTCCCGCGCGGCCGGCTGGCCGACCCGCGGCCGCGGCCGGTTCGATGGCCACCGACTCGACCCTCGCGGCACCGGCCGTGCCCGGACCACCGCCGCAGCCAAGCGCGGTCGGCGAGATCGGCCCGGACCACCAAAGCGACGGACTGGACCGGCTGCTCGAGGTGCAACAGTCGATGCCCGACTCCACGTTGCCCGACACCACGTTGCCCGACACCGAGTTGGGCGCCGACGGTCTCGTACCGGTGCGTGGGCGACGTCGATGAGCAACGAACGCTTCTCAGAGTTCCGCTCCGGAGTCGAGCGACAGACAGTGTTGCCGGAGTTCAACGAAGTCATGGACCGTGCCCGACGGCTCCGGCGACGGAAGCGGCTCGGCACCACGACCGGGGCGATCGCGGCGGTGATCGTCCTGATGCCGGCGCTGATCTACGGCGGTCTCGTGCTGTCACAGGGCTCCGGCCGCCCAAGCCTCGTGCAGATCAGCATCGCGGACGGCGACTCCGACGGAAACCTCACGACGACGGTCACGCAGCCCTCTCCGGGTTCGGAGATCTCCGCTCGCCTGATCGCCGCGGGCGGTGTGGACCTTGCGCACTCGTACGGCCTGGTCGACGCGTGTTCAGCGAACACCTGCAGCCTGCAGCTCGTCTCGTTGTCACCGCCGCTGACCAAACGGATCGGACTGCTCCGCACTGACCCATCGCAAGTGCTCGCGAATCCACACCTGGTGGCACTCGACGACCTCGACGTGGTGGTGAGCGCGGACGTCGGCGAATCCATCGCGCCGCAGTATCAGACCTATAACCTCGGACCAATTTTCCCGGACAGGTCGAGCCGGCCCGCGCAACAGTCCGACGTACCGGTGCAGACCTCGACGTTCGGTGCGATCGGCGTGGTGACCGCGGGCGACGGCAAGGTCGGCGCCATCGCGCGGCAGCCGGACCTGACGTCGCCGCAGCTGGCCAGCACGATCAGAGGCTGGTGGGTGACCGGTGCCGACGCGCGGACCGGCGAACTCGCCGTGTCGGTGACCCGTGACGAGGGCGCGACGTGGCACACCAGTTCGCTTGGCGTCATCCCGGACCGTCCGCCGGCGCTTGCCACTCAGGACGGCCGGAAGGTGTACGTACTGGTGCACAGCGCCGGCCAAATGCTGCTGATCCGGTCGAGCGACGGCGGGACGACATGGTCCGCACCAACGATTGAGAGCGCGTGGAACTCGTACGTCCGGTACGGCGTGATGACGCCGCGCGACGGCTCGGTCGGCGTATGGCTCGCCACCAAGGACGACGAGGTCTCGTTCTGCCGCAGCACGGACGGCGGCGCGACGTTCACGCCGGTGATCGGGCCGTACGCCCCGAACGGTGACGTCGTTTCGCTGCCCGGTGGCTACGTGACGCTCGGCGCCCAGCCGGCGATCTCCACGGACGGCCGATCCTGGACGACGATCAAGTTGCCGGTGGTGCCGCCTCGCTGATGCGCGGGGACGCTCGGCGCGCATCAAGCGACGAGCGGTGTCAGGCAGCCGGCGACGACAGCACCGCGACCTGGCTGACCCGTCGCCCTTCGCACGCGATCACCCGTAACCGCCACGCACCGACCGCCACTTCGTCGCCCGGTCGCGGCAGCCGGCCGAGCCGCGCCATCAGGAATCCGCCGACCGTCTCGTATGGGCCGGGCGGCAGCGTGAACCCGCAGCGCTCGGCGAAGTCGTTCAAGTTGGTACGGCCGTCGAGCGCGGTCGGCGGCATGCCCGGCGCGATTGCTGCCTCGGGGGGTACGCCCTCGGCGTGTACCTCGCCGACGAGCTCCTCGACGAGGTCCTCGAGCGTGACAATGCCGGCCGTCAGCCCGTATTCGTCCACCACAACCGCGAGGTGATGGCCCTCGCGCCGCATATCGGAAAGCGCGGCGAGGACACGTTTCGAACCTGGGATGTGGTGCACCGGCCGGGCCAGATCGCCGGCGGTGACATCGTTCGGCGTGTCAACCAGCAACAGGTCCCAGACATGCACGACGCCGACCACGTCGTCATGGCTTCCGTCGATCACCGGGAATCGTGAGTGCCGCGTCGCGAGCACCGCACGCAATGCCTGTGCCACCGAGTCGGCAGAGGTCACGAACACCGCGTCGATGCGCGGCACCATGACCTCGCGGACGTGCCGCGCTCCGGCGGCGAGCACTTCTGCGATGATCTGGCGCTGACCCTCGTCGATGACCACGTTGGTGGCCATCAGCTCACGCAGCTCGGCGTCGCTGATGCCGGCGCGCACCGCAGGCGGTGGGCTGGTGCCGAGCAGGCGTGTCCCGAACCGGCTCGCGGCGTCGGCCAGCCGCACCGCGAGGCGGCCGAGCAGCCGGGAAGTCCGGCCGTTTTGCCGCACCTCGAGCCCCCTCCGCGTGGCGTGCAGTCCGCGTCGCCGCGGAGTGTGTCGCTGTGCCGGCACCACTGGCCGGCGCGGCCCCGGATCGGTCGAGGTCTCGGCCGACCGGTCGGCCGTCGCGACTCCGCCGCGGTCAGCGTCGCCTAGCGTCGCACGCAGCGGACGGTACGGGGGCACGAACCGTCGCCGCCCGTCGCGCGATCGACGGCGCGGCGGGGGCGGGGACTCATCGCCGATGGACACCGGACCGGGTCAGCTCGCCTCCGAGATCGCTGGTCGCGGCATCATGTCCTGCGCCGTCGCCATGCTGTGCTCCGCGATCATCAGGTCGCCGACACGATCATGCCGGCGCCGACCGTACGGTTGGTCGTCTCGTCGATCACGATGAACCCTCCGGTCGTCCGGTTCCGACGGTACTCGTCAGCGAGCAGCGGCACTGTGGTGCGCAGCCGTACCCGTCCGATTTCATTCAGCCGCAATTCGCTGGCGGCCTCGTCGCGGTGCAACGAGTTGACGTCGAGGCGGTAGTGCAACTCGCGCACGACCGCGCGGGCGGCACGCGTGGTGTGCTTGATCGCGTAGCGCCCGCCGACCGACATCGGCCGTGTCTCGTCCATCCAACAGACCATCGCCTCAATGTCTTGCGCTGCCGTCGGTGCGTTGTGCGGGCGGCAGATCATGTCGCCGCGCGAGATGTCGATCTCGTCGGCCAGCCGTACGGTGACCGACATCGGCGGGAATGCCTCGGTCACCGGACCGTCGGCCGTGTCGATCGCGGTGATCCGGCTGGTGAGCCCGGACGGCAACACCATCACCTCGTCGCCTGGTTTCAGCACGCCCGAGGCCACCTGCCCGGCGTACCCCCGATAGTCGGTCACCTTCGACGACTGTGGTCGGATCACGTACTGCACCGGGAACCGTACGTCGACCAGGTTCCGGTCCGACCCGATGTGTACGTGCTCCAGGTGGTGCAGCAGCGATGGGCCTTGGTACCACGGCATCGTCGCGGCGCGACTGACGATGTTGTCGCCGTGCAGCGCGGAGATCGGGATCACGCTCAGGTCCGGCGCCTCGAGCTTCGCGGCGAAGTCGGTGAACTCCGCGGCGATGTCCTCGAAGACCGGCTGCGAATAGTCGACGAGATCCATCTTGTTAACGCAGAGCACCAGGTGCGGCACGCGCAGCAGCGAGCACAGGAACGCGTGCCGCCGGGACTGTTCGAGCAGACCCTTGCGGGCGTCCACGAGGATCAGCGCCAGGTCCGCGGTGGACGCGCCGGTCACCATGTTTCGCGTGTACTGAATGTGGCCCGGCGTGTCGGCGATGATGAATTTCCGCCGCGGCGTGGCGAAGTAGCGGTAGGCGACGTCGATCGTGATGCCCTGCTCGCGTTCGGCGCGCAGGCCGTCGGTGAGCAGCGCGAGGTTGGTGTACTCGTCGCCGCGGGCCGCCGACACCGCCTCGACGGCGGCGAGCTGATCGGTGAAGATCGTCTTCGTGTCGTAGAGCAGCCGGCCGATCAGCGTCGATTTACCGTCGTCGACCGACCCGGCCGTGGCGAACCGCAGCAGATCCATGCCACGTCGCGGCTCGACGGGTGCCACGGTGCCGCCCAGCACGCTCGTGTCCGACATCTAGAAGTAGCCCTCCCGCTTGCGATCTTCCATCGCTGCCTCGCTGACTCGGTCGTCGCCACGCGTCGCGCCACGTTCGGTGATCCGGGTCGCGGCGACCTCGGCGATCACCTTGTCGATCGTGTCGGCGTCGGAGCGCACCGCGGCCGTAGAGGACGCGTCGCCCACCGTGCGGTAGCGCACCTGCTCGGTATACGACTGCTCGCCGGACCGCAGCGGCAGGAACTCGTTGACGGCGTACAGCATGCCGGTGCGCTCGACCACCTCGCGCTTGTGCGCGAAGTAGATCGACGGCAGGTCGATGCGCTCCCGCCCGATGTAGTGCCAGACGTCCAGCTCGGTCCAGTTGGACAGCGGGAAGACGCGGATCGATTCGCCCGGATGCACCCGGCCGTTGTAGAGCGACCACAGCTCGGGGCGTTGGTTCTTCGGATCCCACTGACCGAATTCGTCGCGGAACGAGAAGACGCGTTCCTTCGCGCGTGCCTTCTCTTCGTCGCGCCGGGCGCCGCCGAACAGCGCGTCGAAGCGGTGCGTCTCGACGGCCTGTAACAGCACCGGAGTCTGGATGCGGTTGCGGATGCCGTCGGCCGGCTCGCGGACCAGACCGGACTCGATGGCCGCC
>DATFRR010000004.1:0-5291 GCA_035263025.1 Micromonosporaceae bacterium | reverse complement strand
CGTCGGCGCCGAGGGCGTCACGGAACCGGTCGACGATCTCGCGCTCCCGCGACAGCACGAGCCGAGTGCCGCCGGACGCGATGCGCACCCGGCCGACCTCCGCGGAGATCGCGGCGCGCTCCTGCCATAGCCGGATCAGTTCGTTGTCGATCTCGTCGATGCGCTCACGCAAGCCCGAGATTCGGTCGCTGGAAGGGTCGTCGCCCGGGCCGTTCGTCGGGGCGTTCGCAGCCACAACCGTGGCGCCCGAGGCGCCCGAGGCGCCCGAGGCCCCGGTTGCGCCGGGCGCGCCGCCGCCGGCCGGGGTGGCGTCGTCGGCGGGTGCCGACAAGATCGATGGGTTGACGTCGATCATGGCGTTCATAGTGTCGTGCTCCGTTTCGCGGTGCGGCGCTGTGCCGGGTGTCGATGGGTCCGGGCCACGATCGCTCAAGCTTCCCTCGCACGGAGCAAAACCGCCCCGGGCTCGAGGAGCCCGGGGCGGTTCGAAGGTCTGGTGCGCTCAGACGCGACCTACGAGTGCCGGACTCCCGGACTCATAGGCAAAGAATCGCGCGATGGCGACGGTCTGCGTCACGCCGACCAGTATGCCATGGGATCGGCATTGCGCCAGCGCCCGCCGAGATGTGGGACGGCGCGAGGGTCGCAAGAGGTCCGCGGTCAGCCGCGGTCGGTTCGCACTGCGTTGGTACGGACGGTGCCGGCCGGTTGGGCGCCGCGGAGCAACCACCACAGACCGAGGATCGGCAGGACCAGCGGGACATAGCCGTAGCCGGAGCCGAAGTCGGACCAGACCGTGGCGTCCGGGAACGCCGATTTGTCGGTGAGGCTCAACGCGCCGACCACGACCACGCCGACGAGTTCGATCGAGATGCACACGATGCCGAGCAGCCGGGATCGCACCGTCGACCTGGCCAGACAGACCGTGGCGACGATGTAGATAACGGCGGCGACAGCGGACAACACGTATGCCAGCGGGGCCTCATGGAACTTCGTCGCGATCTGCACCATGGCGCGGGCGCTCGCGGAGAGCGCGAAGACGCCGTACACGAAGATCAGCAGCCGACCGAGCCCGATGTTGATTCGCCGTCGTCGGTCGGTCGGCGTCATCGCACGCGTCGAGCCGTCTCGCTCGGTGGTCACAGGTTCAGTGTCCATCGGCGTCCGCCCCGCTCACGAAAAGACCTGTTGAAGGCGTACGACGAGGATCGCCTCGACGATGCCCACCGTGGCGATGATCACCGAGCCCCATTTCGTCGGCTCCATGCGGGCGAGCACGAGTCCGGCCGGCGGGATGATCAGGAACGCGACGACATACGCCACAAACGTCACCGTCGACGGCACGTGGTGGCCGCCTACAACGGTGCTCAGTGCCGTCGCGACCAGCGCGATCGCGAGCAGCACCAGCACAGCCGCGCCGATCATGAGACCGCGGTCCGGAGCCTTGTCGCGCCACGCCCGATAGCCGGCCCACACGGCGAGCACCACGCCGACGGCCGCGGTCGCGATGCGTAGGAACTCCGGCACGGCGACACTGTATGCCACCGAACATCGGCCGCCTTCGGCGCGGCGCACGGCGCGCACAACCGACGGGTGTCGGGCGCTCGGCATAGACTTCGACCCGCGATGCATGCCCTTTTCGACACTTCCCCGGCCGCGGACCGCGCCGGATCGGATTCGGCCGTGTCCGACGGTTCCGGGCGCGGCGACGCGAGCGGCAACGACCAGCGCGACAATGGTCAGCCGGACAATGGTCAGCCGGACAATGGCCAGCGCGACAACGGTGGCGAGCGTCGTCGTCGGCGGCTCGATCCGGAGGAGCTTCTCGCCGGCCTCAATGATCCGCAGCGCGCCGCCGTCACGCACAGCGGTTCGCCGCTGCTGATCGTGGCCGGTGCGGGCTCGGGTAAGACCCGCGTGCTCACGCATCGCATCGCCTATCTGCTGGCCGAACGCGGCGTCAACCCCGGCGAGATCATCGCGATCACGTTCACGAACAAGGCGGCCGGCGAGATGAAGGACCGCGTGGCTGCGCTGGTCGGACCGCGCGCGCGGCTGATGTGGGTGTCCACGTTCCACTCCGCCTGCGTACGGATTCTGCGCGCTGAGCATGACTACGCAGGCCTCAAGTCGACGTTCTCGATCTACGACGCGGACGACTCGCGGCGCCTTATGCAACTCGTGGCGCGCGAGCTCGACCTCGATCCCAAGCGTTACAGCGCACGGTCGCTGGCCGCCGCGGTCTCGAATCTGAAGAACGAACTGATCGACCACGAGACCGCAACGCGTGACGCGAAGGGCCCCGCGGAACGGAGCGTCGCGGAGGCGTACGGGCTATATCAGCGTCGGCTGCAGGAGTCCCACTCGCTCGACTTCGACGATCTGATCATGACGACCGTCCACATGCTGCAGTCGCACGCCGAGGTCGCGGAGAAATACCGGCGCAGGTTCCGGCATGTGTTGGTCGACGAATACCAGGACACCAACCACGCGCAATACGTCCTCGTGAAGGAGCTGGTCAGCGGATCGCCGGACGTGCCGCCGGCGGAGTTGTGTGTGGTCGGCGACGCCGATCAGTCGATCTACGCGTTCCGGGGCGCCACGATTCGCAACATTCTCGAATTCGAACGCGACTATCCGGACGCGCGGACCATCCTGCTCGAACAGAACTACCGGTCGACGCAGACGATTCTGTCCGCCGCGAACGCGGTCATCGATCGCAACACCGAACGCAAGCCGAAGCGGCTGTGGAGCGATCAGGGCGATGGCGAACTGATCGTCGGCTACGTTGCGGACACCGAGCACGCTGAGGCGGACTGGGTCGCACGAGAGATCGACCGGCTCACCGACGCCGGCGAGATCCGACCGGCCGACGTCGCGGTGTTCTACCGAACGAATGCCCAGTCCCGAGTGTTCGAAGAGGTGTTCATCCGGCTCGGGCTGCCATACAAGGTGGTCGGCGGCGTCCGCTTCTACGAGCGGAAGGAAGTCCGCGACGCGCTCGCTTATCTGCGCGCGATCGCTAACGAGGACGACACGGTGAGCGTGCGTCGCATCCTCAACACGCCGCGCCGTGGCATCGGTGATCGGGCCGAGGCATGCGTCGAAGCGTTGTCGAGCCGCGACCGGATCTCGTTTGGCGCCGCGCTGCGGCGCGCCGCGCAAGCACCGGGCATTTCACCGCGCTCGCTCAACGCGATCACCGACTGGGTCGCGATGATGGACGAGCTGCGCACTATGGCGGCAACGTCGCCGCCGGAGGACGTCCTGGAGGCGGTGTTGGCACGGTCGGGCCTGCTGGCCGAGCTTGAGGACAGCCTCGATCCGCAGGATGCCGGGCGCGCCGAGAACTTGCAGGAGTTGGTGAGCGTCGCACGCGAATACACCGAGCGGGTCGAGGCGACCCCGGTCGTGGACGCCGATACCGGCGAAGCAACCGACGCGGCGCCGCCCGCGCCGACGTTGGCCGGCTTCCTCGAGCAGGTGTCGCTGGTGGCCGACGCGGACGAGATCCCGAGCGACGATGCCGAGCACCAGGGCGTGGTCACGCTCATGACCCTGCACACCGCGAAGGGCCTGGAGTTCCCCGTCGTGTTCCTGACCGGCATGGAGGACGGCGTGTTTCCGCACCTTCGATCGCTCGGCAACAGTCACGAGCTGGAGGAGGAGCGCCGGTTGGCGTACGTCGGCATCACTCGTGCCCGGCGTCGGCTCTACATCTCACGGGCGGTCACCCGCGGCGCGTGGGGACAGCCGCAGTTCAACCCGGCGTCCCGCTTCCTCGACGAGTTGCCCGAGCCGCTTATGCGATGGGAGCGGACCGAAAGCGCGTACACGTCATGGTCCGGCAGTGGTGTCGGCGGCCGAGGCGGCGGAACCGGCGCGCGCACCAGCCGATTTACGGGTGGCACGCCGCGTGCGACGGAGATCGCCTCGCGACTGGGCATTCCGGCCGGCAACCTCGCGACCGCAAGCGATCTCGCGAAGCCGGACGTGCCGACGCTGGTGCCGGGCGACCGCGTGAACCATCAGCGGTGGGGTCTCGGACATGTGCTCGCCGTGCAGGGCGCTGGCGTGCGCGCGCAGGCTCAGATCGACTTCGGCGATCAGGTGATGTGGATCGTGCTACGGCACGCGCCGATCGAGAAGATCTGAGGGGCGAAGCGGGGTTTGACTTTGCGCGGCCGGCTGTCGATCAGTTGCTCAGCGCGTCACTGTGCTTCGAAATGTCGACGCCGTGGTCGAGCAGGTATGCCGTCGCGTCGGTCGGGGTGCCGTTGACCCGGACTTCGAAGTGGACGTGCGGCGCGAACGAATATCCGCTGTTGCCGGACAACGCGACCAGTTGACCGGCCTCGACCTGTTGTCCTTCCCGGACGGTCAGCGCCGACGCGTGGCCGTAGACGAGCTGGACTCCGTTGCCGATGTCGACGATCACTGTGTAGCCATATCCGCCGTACCACCGGGCGAGCGTGACGACACCGTCGTGCGACGCGTAGAGCGGGGTGCCGACCGGCGCCATCATGTCGATGCCGCGATCCAGCATGCCGGCGCGCTCACCGAACGGCGCGGCGGCCAGCGAGTAGCTGGTCATCGGAAGGCGCCAGATGTCGGCGGCGGCAGTGGCCGATGTGGACGGCCGCTCGTTCGATCGGCTCGCACGGTCGAAGGTGGCGAGCCGGCTGATGGACGTGTTGTTTCCAGCCATCGTGGCGAGGCTGCTCGCGTCGGTGACCTTCATGTCCGGCATGGCGGACGCGGTGGCCAACGCGACAGCGCCCGCGCCGAGAAGCGCGGTGGTCGCCACCGCCGTATAGCGGCTTCGTGGCGGGGTCGGAACACGGCGCCGACCGATATAACGGTCGCGCTCCTTCCGAGAACTCACACGCAAGCCCTTCGCCGTCCGGGCGTCGCCAATTCGCAAAAACGTGGGGGGACGAGATTAGCGACGCGCTGTCGTCCAGGTGTCAAGCGGATGACAACCGGGTCACCGTAGCCAATCTGTTACGCGAAACACAAGTCGGAGCGCCGGCAGAATGCCGATTCCGTGTGTTTGTGCGTCGTCGGTCGGGCATTTCGTTACCTTTTGCGGTGGCGGTCGTTAATGCCAAATTCGTACGGTGATGGTGCCACAACAGTGTGCGATGCGCTGGAATGACACGTCCGTGGGACGTACGACAAGCCCTACCGATCGGGCCTATTTCGTTAGCCCGCCATCGTCGGAACGGACGTTGGGGGTTACCGTTCGTTCAGGACGCGCCAATCCCTTGCGTGGTCCCGGGTTGAAGAAG
>DATFRR010000003.1:0-15530 GCA_035263025.1 Micromonosporaceae bacterium | reverse complement strand
CGACGGTGCCGGCCGACGCGATGCCGAGCGACCAGATCGGGCTCGATATCGGCCCGGCCACGGTTGCCACGTTCGCCGACGCGCTGTCCGGCGCGAAGACGGTGTTCTGGAACGGACCGATGGGCGTGTTCGAGCGGCGGCCGTTCGCGGCCGGTACCCGCGGCGTGGCGGAGGCGATCACGAAGGTGGACGGCTTCACCGTGGTCGGCGGTGGGGACTCGGCCGCCGCGGTGCGCGCACTCGGCATCGACGAGGACGCGTTCGGACACATCTCGACGGGCGGCGGCGCGTCGCTCGAATATCTCGAAGGCAAGACGCTGCCCGGCGTGGCCGCGTTGGAGGCGTGACATGGCGGGAAAGCGGGTCGCCTTCGGGCGGCTGGGTGCGCGCGGCTCGGACGCAGCGCGTGGCGCCTCGCGCGGCTCGGCCCGCGGCAGCTCGACCAACAGCGGCTCGACCGGCAGCGGCTCAACTGGCGGCCGGGGTTCGAACGGCAGACGCAGCGGCGACGGACCGGACGGCCGCCGGCCGCTCATGGCCGGCAACTGGAAGATGAACTTCACGCACCTCGAGGCCATCGCGCACACCCAGAAGCTCGCGTTCAGCTTCACCGAGGAGCAACTCAGCGACGTCGAGGTCGTGCTGCTGCCGCCGTTTACCGACCTGCGCAGCGTGCAGACGCTGATCGACGCGGACAACCTGTTGCTCGGGTTCGGCGCGCAGGATCTGTCGCCGCACGATGGCGGCGCCTACACCGGCGACGTGTCGGGTCCGATGCTTGCGAAGCTCGGCTGCCAGTACGTCATCGTCGGCCACTCGGAGCGGCGTACGGTCCACGGCGAAACCGACGCAATCGTGAACGCGAAGGTGCGCGCCGCACTGCGCAACGAGATCTCTCCAATCCTGTGCGTCGGTGAAGGCCTCGAGGTGCGAGAGGCCGATGATCACGTACCGCACTGCACGCGTCAGCTCGATGCCGCGCTTGATTCGGTGAGCGCGACGCAGATGCGGTCGGTGGTCGTGGCGTACGAGCCCATCTGGGCGATCGGCACCGGCAAGACCGCGACTGGCGGTGATGCCCAGCAAGTGATCGGCGCGATTCGCGCGCGGCTGGCGGAGCGCTACGACGCGGCCACCGCCGACCAGGTGCGCATCCTCTACGGCGGCTCGGTCACCGCGGCGAACATCGCGGCGATCATGGCCGAGCCGGACATCGACGGCGCGCTGATCGGCGGCGCGAGCCTCAAGGCGGACGAGTTCGTGTCGATCTGCCGGTACCAAGATCACATTCTGCGATAGGGCAGGCTGTGCCGGTCGCGGGTGCGCCCCACGGTCGGGTGCCGGACCGTGTTACCGAACCGTGCGGTAGGGCGGCTATCCTTGCCGGGGCCGCACGCGCCGGCTGCACGCGCCGGCCGCCCGCTCGGTGAGAGGACACGACACCCGAAATGTGGTTTCCGTACCTGATGATCACGCTGCTCGTCATCACGAGCGTGATCCTGACTCTCCTGATCTTGCTGCACCGCGGCAAGGGTGGCGGTCTGTCCAGCATGTTCGGTGGCGGGGTGACTTCCAGCCTGTCCGGATCGTCGGTTGCCGAGCGCAACCTCGACATGTTCACCGTGCTGGTCGGCATCGTCTGGTTCGGGTGCATCATCGGCTACGGCCTCTGGCTGCGGCTGAAGACCGGCTGACTCGGGCCCGCGAGATCGGCTGACTCCCGCTCGTAGACCGGCTGACTCGGGCTCGCCGGCGCGCCGCGTCGACGCGGCCGTCTCAGGAAGCGCGCCATCCGCTCAGGCCGCCGAAATTTCGCGTGTGCGCAGGGCGGCGGAATCGGTAAATCGGCTTACGATAGTTCGCGCGACCGGATACGCCGGTTGCGCGCAGGCGTTTGACGTGTGCGGTTTCTCGTCGATCCCCCCAACGACAGGAGCACGCAGCAGTGGCCAGCAATGCGATCAAGGGCAGCCGCGTGGGCGCGGGCCCGGTTCGGCTGTCCGAACGGAGCGAGCCGGCACCGCGCCGGCACATCACGTACTGGTGTGCAAATGGGCACAGCGTCCGGCCGTGCTTCGCGATGGACGTCCCGCCACCGGAGACCTGGGACTGCCCGCACTGCGGGTTGCCGTGTGGGCCGGACCGCGACGCGCCGCCGACCGCGCCGCACGCGGAGCCGTACAAGACGCATTTCGCGTACGTGCGCGAGCGCCGCTCGGACGCGGAGGGCGCGAAGCTCCTCGACGAGGCGCTCGCCGAACTCCGGGCCCGGCGCCGGTAGCGCCGGCATCAGCCAGATCCGGCACCGGCCGCGGCCCGGCGCCGCTAGCGTCAGCGCAGGCTGCGCAACCGTGGTGACACGTCGGCCGCCGCCGCGCGGTCGAGCAGCCACATCGTGCGCTGCGTGCCGTGTACGCCGGCGGCCGGCACCTGCACCGGCCCGGCGCCGGCCAGCGCCAGCCCCACCGCGTTCGCCTTGTCATCTCCGGACGCGATGATCCACACGTCGTCGGCGGTGTTGAGGGCGGCGAAGGTGAGCGTCAGGCGGATCGGCGGCGGCTTCGGGCTGCCTCGCACGGCAGAGCATGGCCGCGTGTCATACGCCACCGGATGCTCCGGAAACACCGACGCGACGTGCCCATCCTCGCCGATGCCGAGCAGGACCACGTCGAAGTGCGGCAGTCGCTGGTGGCCACCGCCGGCCGAGGCGGCGAGCGCATCGGTGTAGTGCGCCGCGGCGGCCTCCGGATCGTCCCCGTCCGGCCCGTCCGACGCCGGCATCGGGTGCACCCGATCCGGCGACAGCGGCAGCGACTCCAGCAGCGCGGCGCGCACCTGCGTCTCGTTGCGCTCCGGATCGCCGCCGGGCAGGAATCGCTCGTCGCCCCACCACAAGTCGACGCGGCCCCAGTCGACGGCGTCGCGCACCGTGGACGCGGCGAGCGCGGCATACGTACGCTCCGCGATCCGCCCGCCGGTCAACACGATGGTCGCCACGCCGCGTTCGGCTTGCGCGTCGATCATGCGTACCGCGAGCCGGGCGGCCACGGCGGACGCCAGCACGTCCGCGTTCGCGTGCACGACGACGCTCACCTCGGTCATCGGTCGGCCTTCCGGGTGCCGGCGTTCGCCTGGCCGCCCCGTCCCGCCGGCGCGGACGACTTTCGCTGCCGGTCGGCACCCGTACGCGCCGATACCGTGCCGCGGCGCGACGATGTCGCGGCGACCGAGGTCTTTCCGGGACGCCGTCGCACCGGTCCGGCGTCCACCTCGGGCGGCTCGGCGACCGCCGGGTCCTGCCACTCGTGTACCCGCATCGGCGGCCGGTCGTCGAGGTCCCGCACGCCGGCGAACGCACCGAGCGCAGCGGCGTAGATCTCGTCCGCGTCGAGCCGGCGAAGCTCCTCGGCCAGTTCGTCGCCGAGCGGCCGGCGGGTCAGCGGCAGATCGCGATCGTTCTGCCCGGTGCGCCGCAGCACCGCTGAGTCGTTGTCGCGGGTCAGCGAGACCTCGTCGCCGTTCTCGCACACCAGGCGCACCTCGCGCATGCGCGGGAACTCGCTGGTCGCCTTCAGCCGCGGCAGGTGACCGAGGCGGGAGCCCAACCAGCCACGCATCAGCGCCGCGGTCGGATCCGCCGCTGGCGCCACGACGGTCGCGCTCGTCACCGGAGATTCGATCGTGTCGAACGCGCCGGCGACCAGCGTGCGCCACGGCGTGATGCGGCACCAGGCAAGATCGGTGTCGCCCGGCGCGTAGTCGGCAGCGCGCGTCTTCAGTGCGGCGATCGGGTCCGACGACTGCGCGGCATCGGTCACTCGACGATCGCTGTAGACACCGAGCGGGTCGTTGGCGATCTTCCGCGGCGGCTCGCCGTGCCACCACGTGACGACGGGTACGTCCGGGGCCAGCAGCGGCAGCACGACGCTCTCCGCGTGCAGCGCGAGCCGTCCCTGCGTGCGCAGCACGGCAGCCTCGCACGGTCCGAGCCGGCCGCCGACGACGATCTCGGCGTCCAGCCGGCTTCGCTCCGAGATGCTGGTTTCAACGCGCACCACGATCACCAATCGACACGGGTGCGCCGAGGCCGCGATGGTGGCGGCCGCTTCCGCCTCGCGTACCCGTCGTTCGTCCACGACGGCGACCAACGTCAGAGCGATCCCGCTGGTCACACCGCCGGCGTTGCGCCGCTCCGCGGCCAACGCCTTGACCACCTCGTTGCCGGTGGTATCCCAAAGGCCGATCACCGGGTCCATCCCTTCGCGTCGGTGCGACCCGCGCGTCTCACGCGCGCCGCCACGTGTGGCCGTCGCGGGCGAGCATCTCGTCGGCCGCGCGCGGTCCCCATTCGCCGGCCCGGTACGGGTCGGGCGTGGTGCCCGCCCACGCCGCCTCGAGCGGGTCCACGACGCGCCAACTCGCCTCCACCTCGGCCGCGTCCGGGAACAGCGTCCGGTCGCCGATCAGCACGTCGAGAATCAATCGTTCGTACGCCTCCGGCGACGAGTCCGTGAACGCCTCGCCGTATTGGAAGTCCATCGCGATGTCCCGCAACTCCATCGCGGTGCCCGGCACCTTCGAACCGAACTTCACCGCGAGACCTTCGTCCGGCTGCACGCGGACGACGAGTTGGTTCTGCCCGAGGGCTCGTACGTCCGCCGGGTCGAACGGCAGATGCGGAGCGCGCTTGAAGAGCACGGCGATCTCGGTCACCCGTCGCGGCATGCGTTTACCAGCCCGGATGTAGAACGGGACCGCCGCCCACCGCCGGTTCTGCACACCGAGCCGCACGGCGACGTACGTCTCCGTGGTGGAGTCCGGCGGTACGTCCTTCTCTTCGAGGTACCCGACGGCACGCTCGCCGGCCACCCACCCGGGTAGGTATTGCCCTCGTACGGTGTCCGCGGCGACGTCCGACGGCAACGTGATGGCGCGCAGCACCTTGAGCTTCTCGGCTCGGATCTCGGCGGCCTCGAAGCTCGTCGGCTCCTCCATCGCCACCATGGCGAGCAGTTGCAGCAAATGGTTCTGCAGCACATCACGGGCCGTACCGGCGGCGTCGTAGAACGCCGCGCGCGAGCCGATGCCACCGTCCTCGGCCATGGTGATCTGCACCGAATCCACGTAGTTCGAGTTCCACAGCGGCTCGAACAACGTGTTCGCGAACCGCAAGGCGAGGATGTTCTGCACCGTCTCCTTGCCGAGGTAGTGGTCGATGCGGAACACGTCCTCGGCGGTGAAAACCTCGTCCACCAATGAGTTGAGCTGTTTGGCCGAGGCGAGGTCGTGGCCGAACGGCTTCTCCACCACCACGCGCCGCCATCCGCCGGACTTCTTGTTGTCGGCCAACCCGGTGCGCGCCAACTGCTTGAGCACCACCGGGAAGGCGGCCGGCGGGATGGACAGGTAGAACGCCGCGTTGCCCTGGATCCGATGGGTGTCGCGGAGGTCGTCGAGGGTCTGCGTGAGTTGGTCGAAGGCGTTGTCGTCGTCGAACGAGCCACCGACGAACTTGATGTTGCCGGCCAGCCGGGCCCACACCTCGTCGCGCCACGGCGTGCGGGCATGCTCCTGCGCCGCGGTCCGAGCGAGCGCCTCGAAGTCCTCGTCGCCCCAGTCGCGCCGAGCAAACCCGGCGACCACGAAGCTCGGCGGCAGCATGCCGCGGTTCGCGAGGTCGTAGATCGCCGGGATCAGCTTCTTGCGCGCGAGGTCGCCGGTGACACCGAAGATCACCAGTGCGCATGGTTCCGGGATGCGCGGCAGCCGATGATCGCGCGGATCGCGCAGCGGGTTCGAGCTCTCGTGGTCGAAGTCGTCGCGAACGACGGGAACTCCGGTCATGACGTGTCGCCCCTTACCGCCGGTCTGTCTGGCCACATGTCATCGCCTGCCGTGTGATCCCCGTGTCCCACTTGGCCGCGCCACTACGACGTCGCTACTAGGCCGTCGCGGCGGTGAGCTGCGAAACGACGCTCGAACGCATTTCGTTCCAGCTCGCCTCGAACTTGTCCACGCCCTCGCGTTCGAGTGTGTCGACCACGTCGTGATAATCCACCCCGAGCGCGGCGAGGTCGTCGAGAACCTTCTGCGCGGCGGCGTACGAACCGGTCACCGCGTCCGGACGCGTCTCGCCGTGGTCGGCGAACGCTCGGATCGTCGGCTCCGGCATGGTGTTCACCACGCCGGGTGCGACGAGTTCCTCGACGTACATCACGTCGCGGTAGGCCGGATTCTTGGTGGACGTCGACGCCCACAGCGGTCGCTGCGGCCGGGCACCCGCGGCGGCCAGCGCGGCCCACCGCTCGGTCGCGAATGCCTTCTCGTACAACTGGTACGCCAGCTGTGCGTTCGCGATCGCGGCCTTGCCGTGCATGGCCTGTGCCTCCGGCGTGCCGATCTTGTCCAGCCGCTTGTCCACCTCGGTGTCCACGCGGGACACGAAGAACGACGCGACCGAGGCCATCTTCGAGATGTCGTGGCCGTTTGCCTTGGCTTGCTCCATGCCGGCGAAGAACGCGTCCATCACGTCCTTGTAGCGCTCGAGCGAGAAGATCAGCGTCACGTTCACGCTGATGCCCTGCGCGAGCGTCGCGGAGATGGCCGGAACGCCGGCCGCCGTCGCCGGAATCTTGATGAACAGGTTTTCGCGATCCACGAGCCACCACAGCTGGCGCGCCTCGGCGTTGGTCTTTTCGGTCTCGTACGCCATCCGCGGGTCGACCTCGATCGAGACGCGGCCGTCCACGCCACCGGACGCGTCGTACGCCGGCCGCAGCACGTCGCATGCCCACCGCACGTCGTACGTGGTGATCATCCGACCGGCCTCTTCCGCGCTGACCTCGCGTAGCGCTAGGTCGGTCACCTGGCCCGCGTAGTCGTCTGAGTCCTCGAGCGCCTTCGCGAAGATCGTCGGGTTGCTCGTCACGCCGACCACGTGTTGGTCGTCGCGCAGCTTCGCCAGGCCGCCGGTGGCCAGGCGCTCCCGGGAAATGTCATCGAGCCAGACCGCCACTCCGGCGGCGGACAGCTCTGCGAGTCGATCGGCCATGTCCCTCTCCTCGAACTCCCTCGCCCGGCAACGCGGCCGGCGCGTCAACTGGCGGTGATCTCACCCTGGATCGCGCCGGCCTTGCCGAGCGACGCGTGCGCCGCCGCGACGACGTTGTCGGTCGTAAAGCCGAACTGTTCGAACAGCACTTGGTACGACGCGGACGCGCCATAGTGTTCAATGCTGACGCATTCGCCGGCCGGTCCGACGAGGTCACGCCACGACATCGCGATGCCGGCCTCCACGCTGACCCGCGCCTTCACCGCCGGCGGCAGGATCAGATCGCGGTACGCCCGATCCTGCGCGTCGAACCATTCGCGGCACGGCATCGACACCACGCGCGTCCCGACACCCTCCGCCTCGAGCCGCTCGCGCGCGGAGACGCACAGCTGCACCTCCGAGCCGGTGCCGATGAGGATCACCTGCGGCATCGGCGTCGATGAGTTGGCCAGAATGTAGCCGCCGCGGACCGCGCCGTCGGCCGGCGCAAGCGCCTCGCGGTCGAACACCGGCAGGTTCTGGCGCGTCAAGCACAGTGCGGTCGGCCGGTCGGTGTGCTCCAGCGCCATCCGCCAGGCCCACGCGGTTTCGTTGGCGTCCGCCGGGCGGACCACGTCGAGACCCGGGATGGCGCGCAGCGCGGTGATTTGCTCGATCGGTTGGTGCGTCGGGCCGTCCTCGCCGAGCCCGATCGAGTCGTGCGTCCACACGTAGATGACCGGGATCTGCATGAGCGACGCGAGACGCACCGCTGGGCGCATGTAGTCGGAGAACACGAGGAACGTGCCGCCGTAGGCTCGGGTGCCGCCGTGCAACACGATGCCGTTGAGGATCGCGCCCATGCCGTGCTCGCGAATGCCGAAGTGGAGCGTCCGGCCGTACCAGTCGCCGGGGAACTCCTTTGTGGCGTGCTCGGGCGGGATGAACGACGGCTCGCCCTCCATCGTCGTGTTGTTGCTCTCCGCGAGGTCGGCCGACCCGCCCCACAATTCCGGCAGCACCGGTGCAAGCGCCTGCAGCACGTCGCCGGACGCCTTGCGGGTGGACATTCCCTTGGGATCGGCTGGGAACTCCGGCAGTGCGTCCACCCAGCCGGCCGGGAGGGTACGCGTGGCCATCCGGTCGAAGAGCGCCGCGCGTTCCTTGTTCGCCCTCCGCCAGGCGTCGAAGCCGACCTGCCACTCGGCGCGCGCTTCTCGGCCTCGTACCGCCACCTCGCGCGCGTGGCGCAGCACCTCGGGGTCGACGTCGAACGACTTGTCGGGATCGAAGCCGAGCACCTTCTTCGTGGCGGCCACCTCGTCGGCGCCCATCGCGGAGCCGTGGATTTTGCCGGTGTTCTGCTTGTTCGGCGCCGGCCAGCCGATGATCGTCTTGAGCGCGATGAACGACGGCCGGTCGGTGACCTTCTGTGCCTCGAGGATCGCGCGGTAGAGCGCTTCCGGATCCTCGCGGTAGCCGTCCGGATGGCGCCACGTGACGTGCTGCACGTGCCAGCCGTACGCCTCGTAGCGCGCCGCGACGTCCTCGGACTTCGCGATGTTCGTGTCGTCCTCGATGGAGATCTGGTTGTCGTCCCAGATCATCAGCAGGTTGCCGAGCCGCTGGTGGCCGGCGAGCGCGGCGGCCTCGTGGCTGATGCCCTCCTCCATGTCGCCGTCCGAGGCGAGCACATAGATCGAATGGTCGAACGGGCTCTCGCCGGGCGCGGCGTCGGGGTCGAACAAGCCGCGCTCGCGCCGAGCCGCCATCGCCATGCCGACCGCGTTGCCGATGCCCTGGCCGAGCGGACCGGTCGTGGTTTCGACGCCAACCGTGTGCCCGTGCTCGGGGTGGCCGGGCGTGAGCGAGCCCCACGTCCGCAACGCCTTCAGGTCGGCCAGCTCGAGGCCGTACCCGGACAGGTAGAGCTGGATGTAGAGGGTGAGGCTGGAATGACCGCAGGACAACACGAAGCGGTCCCGGCCGGGCCATGCCGGATCAGTCGGGTCATGTCGCATCACGCGCTGAAACAGCAGGTACGCCGCCGGCGCCAGGCTCATGGCCGTACCAGGGTGACCGTTGCCCGTCTTCTCCACGGCGTCGGCGGCCAGCACGCGGATGGTGTCGACGGCCTTGCGGTCGATCTTCGACCAGGTCAACTTCGGTCCGGTCACGGCACGGCACTCCTTTGGCGCGGCTGACGAATTTGGCGCGGCTGACGAATCTGGTGCGGGTGACGAATCTGGTGCGGGCAACGACGTGCTGATCGCGCTGCGGCGCACTGCCGCAAGCGTCGTCCCGATGCGGTCGCGTGCGGCCCGGCGCGCGGGCATCTAGCCCAAACCCTACCCACCGACAGCACCTTGATGCGCGATCACCCCAAGTGTTCAGCCGGCCGTCCGTCCGGCCGATTCGTGCCCGGCTGGGCGATCGGCGTGGCGCGGCGAATGGTGTACGGACCGGCACCTCGGCGGGTGCTGATTCGTTGTGACGCCGAGCATGTCGGTGGGTGCTGATCGTTGTGACGGCGAGCACGTCGGTGGGTGCTGAGGGAGGCGCCAGCAACGGCGCGTACGCTGTGCTCCGGCGTGCTGGCCGTTTGTCGCGCTCGCCGCATTTGTGATCGGCCCGCGCGTGTTGCGCCGAACCGGAAGGTGGCATTTGTCGGGTGAGCACGCTTGCCGACCGGCCCAGCCCGCTGATGATCGATCCGACCGCGGTCGACGTGACCGCGCCGGCCGTCGAGGCAGCCGGTGCGCCCGCCGGACCGACTGCGGCTGACGACCGAGCGACCGGCCGGGCGACCGGCCGAGTCCGAGCGGATGTCCGCACACGGGTGCGGGCCTACGTCACGCTCACCAAGCCACGCATCGTCGAATTGCTGCTCGTCACGGCCGTACCCACGATGTTCCTGGCGGCCCGCGGACTGCCGAACCTCTGGCTCACCGTCGTGGTGGTCGTCGGCGGCGCGCTGGCGGCCGGCGCGGCCAACACCTTCAACTGCTACCTGGATCGCGATATCGACCAGGTGATGAAGCGCACCGCACGTCGGCCGCTGGCGGCGCACACGATATCGCCGCGCCACGTGCTGATCTTCGGCGTCGTGCTGACCGTGACGTCGATCGCGTTGATGGCAGCGTTCACGAACTGGTTGGCCACCGGCCTGACGGCGGCGGCAATCGCCTACTACGACGTCGTCTACACGATGTGGCTCAAGCGGACCACGCCGCAGAACACCGTGTGGGGTGGGGTTTGCGGAGCGATGCCCGTGTTGATCGGCTGGGCAGCGGTGACCGGCGGTCTGGATGTCCGGGCGTGGCTACTTTTCGCGATCGTGTTCGCCTGGCAGCCACCGCATTTCTACGCGTTGGCGATCAAGTTCCGGGACGACTACGCGCGCGCTGGCATCCCGATGCTGCCGGTGGTCGCGTCGGCGCGACGGGTGGCCACCGAGACGGTGCTCTACAGCTGGCTCACGGTCGCGGCGTCGCTGGCGCTCTGGCCGTTCGGCATGGGACCGATATACGGCGTCACCGCGATGGCCACCGGCGCCGCGCTGCTCGTCGAGGCGCACCGGTTGCACGGCCAGGCTCGGCGCGGCGTCGCGATCAAGCCCATGCGGCTGTTCCACTGGTCGACGACGTACCTGACGCTGGTGTTTGTAGCGGTGCTCGCGGACGCGCTCGTCACGTTCCACTGAGCTTCTGAGCTTCGGCCCACTGAGCTTCGGCCCACCGAGCTTCGGCCCACCGAGCCCCTTCGGCTGGTCTGCGCTCACCCTCCGTCGCACCCGAGGGGCGTAACTTGCGGTTGCTCTCGGTTGCGGGTACGGTGCCCGGATCCGCCCGTACCGTGATCGGATGCGCCGCTTGACCGCAGTGGGATTCCAACGGTGCTATGGCACGTTTTGAGGTTTCTCGCGCAGAAACGCCGAGGTCATCCGTACTGCGGTCGATCGAGAGTCAGACAGCCGACACTTCACGCCGGATTTGCCGGGTGCCTTTGTCGCGTTAAATCTGAAAAATCGGCTGATCGCCGTGACGTGGATCACGCCTACCGTGCGTAACCACGGTCACAAAGGCGCCGCGACCAACACGATTACCGACCGTGGTCTGCTTACGCTGACGGACATGGCAGATGGTTCCGACGCAGTCGCGACCGCCACCGCTCCGAACCCGAGCGTCACGCCGGCCGACATCGTCGCCGGAATGAAGACGTTCGTGACGGTGCACGGCGGCGCACGTGCAGTCATTGAGTACGTCGGCCGACGTGGGGCAAGGATCGTCCTCGTGGGTGAGGACGGCGAGTGGGCCGACTACTTTGCGGACGGCACCGACGTGGCGCGTGAGGCGTGCGCGACGGCCGGCGTCCATGTCGACAACGAGTGGGAGCGCGAACTGATCGAGCAGATGCGCCCGAGCAACGACCTGTGGCGGTCGATGAGCCGCCGCATCTTCGCGCGGTAGCCCGGAAAACAACATCGATTACGGTCCGGCGGGTGGCTCCCGCCGCCGAGCACAACTGAAGATCATTTGACCGCGGCCCGGGGCACCTGCCCCGGGCCCCCTTTCTCTTCCGGGTTGTGGCCTACCTAGCATGGCTCGCCGTGACCACCTCGATCGCGCTCGTCACCTGCGCAGAAGTGCCCGACATGGAAGATGACGACCGGCTGCTCATCGGGCCACTCGTCGCGCTCGGCTGCCGCGTCGACGTGGTGACGTGGGACGACCCGGAGGTCGACTGGGCGGGCTACGACCTCGCCGTGTTGCGTTCTTCATGGGACTACGCGTCTCGTCGTGACGAGTTCGTCGGGTGGGCGACGAAGGTGCCGCGGCTGGCCAACGCGGCAAGCGTGGTGGCTTGGAACACCGACAAGCGCTACCTCGCCGATTTGGCGGCGGCCGGCGTACCCGTGGTCTCCACGTCGTGGGTCGAGCCGCCGGACATGTGGCGTCTGCCGGACGGCGGCCACTGGGTCGTGAAGCCGTCGATCAGCGTCGGTAGCAAGGATGCCGGCCGCTACGACATGACCATCGACGAGCATCGTGAGCACGCCGCCGATCACGTACGGCGCCTGCAGGCCGCCGGCCGTACGGTGATGGTCCAGCCGTACCTGTCGGCGGTCGATACGTACGGCGAGACCGCGCTGATCTACGCGGCCGGCGAGTTCAGCCACGCCATCCGTAAGGGTCCGATGCTGGATGGCCCCTACGTCGGCGTGGCGGGGCTCTACAAGCCGGAGACGATCACGGCGCGGGAGCCGTCCGATGCCGAGCGCGCACTGGGCGACCGGGCGCTGCGCGCGTTGCCCGGATATCTGCCCGAACTGCTCTACGCGCGGGTGGACGTGATCCCCGGATCCGACGGCGCGCCACTGGTGGTCGAGCTCGAGCTGACCGAACCGTCGTTGTATCTCGGGTTCTCGGCGGGCGCCGCCGACAGGTTCGCCGCCGCGATCGCGACATCGGGCTCGCGCTGATCGGCTGGGTCGAGGACGGACAGCGGACCCGTCGGCGGGGCCGGCCGCACCGCCGCCAACACCGCGAGCGCGGCGATCAGCACGAGGCACGCGCCGAGCAGATGGGCACCGACGAGGACGACCGGCAGCTTGGTGAAATATTGCACGAACCCGATCGTGGCCTGCGCGGCCTCGACCAGCACCAGCACACCGGCGGCCCGCACCGTGCGGAGCGGCGCACCGGTCGCCCGGAGCGCGAACCACGCGGCCACCGACAGACCGATCAGCAACATCACCAGGTCGGCGTGCAGCTGCGCGATCATCGCCGGATCAAGACCGGTGCGGTGCGCGTGCTCGTCGCCGGCGTGCGGCCCGCTCCCGGTCACAATCGTGCCGGCGGCGAGCACCGCGGCGGTCACGCCGACGATCACCCACGCGAGGCCCTGCACCGCTGGGTGCGCCGGGACGTGCGGCGTGGGTGCCTTAGTCCGCAGCCACAACTGGTACGCCGCCGTGATGATCGCGCTCGACAGCAGGAAGTGGCAGGCGACTACCCACGGGTTCAGATCGGTGAGCACGGTGACGCCACCGAGCACCGCCTGCGCCGGAATGCTCGCGAGCACGGCGACCGACCACCAGAGGCGACCGCGCCGGCCGGCGTCGCCCCGGTCGCGCTGCGCCCAGGCGGCCCACACGCAGAGCGCGGCGAGGGCGGCGACAACGAAGGTCAAACTGCGGTTCGTGAACTCGATGTCGCCGTGGTAGCCGCGCGCCGCCGTCGTCACGTACGACGAGTCGGTGCACCGCGGCCAGGTCGGGCAGCCGAGCCCGGAACCGGACAGCCGTACGGCGCCGCCGGTGACCACGATGATCACGTTGGCGACCAGTGAGGCGAGCGCGAGACGCCGCAGCGTGATCGGCGCGGCGAATATCGCATTCACCCGACTGATCGCATTCACGCGCACATGGTACGACCGGTCCGTTGGGGGTCTGCCGGCACCAGGCCCGACACCGCACGGACCGGTTGCACCGTGAAATGGATCACCGACGGGTACGTTTGCGCCGCCCCACCGAAATACGTCACACTGTTGTTGTGAAAAAGGCGGCGGCGGTCCCGACCGGGGATGTCCGGCCGGCGGCGCCGGAGGTACGCGACACGGCCCAGCCGATGGCGGGCGGTGCGGATCGGCGTACCCGCGATCGCGTCACGCAGCTCCTGCTCGCCCACGGCGCCGCGACCGCCGCGGAGCTCGGTGAGGCGCTCGGGCTCAGCCCGGCGGCGATCCGCCGGCACCTCGACGCGATGGCCGACGACGGTGACGTCATTTCGCGCGAGCGCGTGGTCTACGGCCACCGCGGTCGCGGTCGGCCGGCCCGGGTGTTCGTGTTGACCGACGCGGCGCGCCTGCGGACCGGGCCGCACACCTACGACGACCTGGCCACGTCCGCGCTGCGGTGGGTGGCCTCGCACGGCGGCGCGCAGGCCGTGGCCGAGTTCGCCGCCGATCAGGTCGCCGCGCTCGAGACACGCTGCCGTACGGCCATGGAGGGCGCGGGTGACGAGCCTCTCGCCCGGGCGGAGGCGCTCGCGAAGGCGTTGACCGCCGAGGGATACGCTGCCTCGGCCTCGGTGATCGCCACCGGTGGCCAGCTCTGCCAGCACCACTGCCCGGTCGCTCACGTGGCCGCCGAGTTCCCGCAGTTGTGCGAGGCGGAGACCCAAGCGATCTCGAAGCTCGTCGGCACACACGTTCAGCGCCTCGCCACGATCGCGCACGGCGACGGCGTTTGCACCACGCACATTCCGCGCCGCCGTGTGGGCGTTGCGGAAGAGCTGGGTATGCCAGCAGAGCGAGGCCGCGGCCGAGCCGTGGCGATGCCCAGCCCCAAGACCGTGTCCACCGTCAAGACTGTGAGGGACGAATAGATGACCGAGCAGACCGTCACGCCGCGGCTCACGCAAGATGAGCAGCTCGCCGCGCTCGGCAATTACGCGTACGGGTGGGCGGACACCGACACCGCCGGCGCGTCCGCGCAGCGCGGCCTGTCCGAAGCGGTGGTCCGGGACATCTCGGCGAAGAAGCACGAGCCGCAGTGGATGCTCGACCTCCGCCTGAAGGGCCTGCGGCTGTTTGACCGCAAGCCGATGCCGTCCTGGGGCGCGGACCTGTCCGACATCCGGTTCGAGAACATCAAATACTTCGTACGGTCCACCGAGAAGCAGGCGGCGAGCTGGGACGACCTCCCGCCCGACATCCGCAACACGTACGACAAGCTGGGCATCCCGGAGGCGGAGAAGCAGCGCCTGGTGGCCGGCGTCGCGGCGCAATACGAGTCCGAGGTCGTGTACCACAAGATCCGCGACGATCTCGAGGAGCAGGGCGTCATCTTCCTGGACACCGACACCGGTCTCAAGCAGCACGAGGAACTGTTCCGTGAATACTTCGGCACGGTGATCCCGGTCGGTGACAACAAGTTCGCCGCGCTGAACACGTCGGTCTGGTCCGGCGGATCGTTCATCTACGTGCCGAAGGGCGTACACGTCGAGATCCCGTTGCAGGCCTACTTCCGGATCAACACCGAGAACATGGGCCAGTTCGAGCGTACGTTGATCATCGTCGACGAGGGCGCCTACGTGCACTACGTCGAGGGCTGTACGGCGCCGATCTACTCGTCCGACTCGCTGCACTCCGCGGTCGTCGAGATCATCGTGAAGAAGAACGCCCGCTGCCGCTACACCACCATCCAGAACTGGTCGAACAACGTCTACAACCTGGTCACGAAGCGCGCCACGTGCCAGGAGGGCGCCACCATGGAGTGGATCGACGGCAACATCGGATCGAAGGTCACGATGAAATACCCGTCGGTCTACATGCTGGGCGAGCACGCCAAGGGCGAGGTGCTGTCGGTCGCGATGGCCGGTGAGGGTCAGCACCAGGACGCCGGCGCGAAGATGGTGCACGCCGCGCCGCACACGTCGTCGACGATCATCTCGAAGTCGATCGCCCGCGGCGGCGGCCGGACGTCGTACCGAGGGCT
>DATFRR010000002.1:0-16222 GCA_035263025.1 Micromonosporaceae bacterium | reverse complement strand
CTGTGCGTCGACGGGCACCTGAAACCCGTCTAGCGGAGCGATCCAAGAGTCCGTCCAGGGTCTGAGCAACGTCGCGGGGAGATCGAGGGAATGCAGCAATACTGCAAGCTCCGCGATCCTCGTCAGCCACGACCGAGGTTCCGCCGGATCGAGGTGAACATGCCCCGGCAACCGTGTCATCAGCAACGATGGCGCGCCGCCTGTAGAAGCACCAGCAACATCAGTAGCCAGGACGGCCGGTGCCGGGAGCCCGCTTCCCGCCACCACACCAAGGTTGGCGATCTCGTTCTCCAAGCTCGGCTGCAGGCCAAGCCCGCCCGGGTACTGCCGCAGTACGACGAACGTTCGCATTCCTCGTCGCTCGACGGTCAGCCGGTGCACGGCGGAGCAGACGCCACCGGTCAATCGGCGAAAGCCAACGATGCGACTGCCCCGACCCATCGACGCCGCAACCCACGCGAGAGTCTCCATGGAGGGCCGACGCTGCCTGAACCCGCCATCCCTCCAGTCGCCGGCGGTCATGTACGCGAGCCTATTCGTCAGGGCCTGCCGCGATAACGGGTTTCTAACCCGCCGGAGGCAGTGACCCGGCTGCGGGCGCCGGGAGGTTAGAGGCCGAGCGTCATTGGCGTGCCTGGGAGGTCGCCGGCGATCAGCGCCGCAAGCGGTGTGGCGATGTCACGGGGTGAAAACAGGTCGGTTCCGCCGTATGTGGCGATGTCTTGGTGCCGCCACCATCGCATCTCGCTGATGTGTTCGGCGGCGAGTTCGTCATCGGACAGCGCACCGCACGGATCAAAGCGCGGCGTACGGACGAGGAAGTAGTCGTTCACCACCCCGTCGTAGCCGTCGGCATGGTTTGGAGCAATGACCTCCTGGTGCCAGACATGAGGCGGGTCGGCGTCAATGACAAGCCCGGTCTCTTCGCGCAACTCCCGTCGCAGTGCCGTCAGCGGCAATTCACCGGGCTCGATGCCGCCTCCTGGGGCCGCCCAGACGGCCGCTGCGCCAGTGGGTACAGCTGGATGCGGGAAGCCGAAGCGGCACAGCAGGACACAGTCATCGTCGGCCAAGATGACCGCCCGGACGGCACGTCTTAGCCTGGCAGCGGCGGGCGTCTCGTTCATCAACAAATGATCAGAGCGTTAGCGGTCGAGCGGCAAGCCCGTCGAGCGATGCTTGTACGGCACGATCGCTCGTCGGTAGAACGGGGCGGCCCTTAGCCATGGGGCGGTCGCCCTAGTGGCTGATTGGTGCCGAGCATCGGGCGAGCAACATTAGGAGCCCCGCCATAACCGTGCACTGCAAGTACTGGAGGCCCGTCCAGCAGCGCCGGGATGTTACACGGCGATCAGTTCGGCGATCTTCTTGGCGATGTCTCCCATGGAGTCCTCTTCTGTGCTCAGCCCGTTGCGGAAGCCGAGGAGCGGGCTGACCGACCGAATCTCGTCGTAGGTGACTCCATGCGCGACAGGGATCAACAGGACACGCACAGCAGTTCCCGATGATCGGCCGCGCCGTTCCATCATTGACACGGGCTTGGCACATGCTAATAATAGTTGGCATGTGCCAAGCCTGGTGTACCCGATGAAGGTTCCGACGGGGGATCAACTCGTCGTCATCCTGGGCACCCTGGCCAACCCACACCGGCTGCGGGTCATCGCGGCGCTGGCCGGCGAGCGGGCCTACGTCAGTCAGCTCGCCCGCGATCTGGGCATCAGCCGAGCGTTGCTCCAAGTCCACCTCCGCAAGCTGGAGGCCGCCGGCCTGGTGTCCGCGCACATGGAACTATCCGAGGAGGGCAAAGCGATGAAGTTCTACGAGGTGACTCCGTTCACCCTGAGCCTGACCCCGCAGGCAATCGTGGCGGCGGCCGCAACGCTGACTGTCCCGGCCGCAGGCAGCGGTGAGGGCGAGTGACCGGCAACGACTGGGCCGAGGTGGTCGGCGCCGCCGGGCTGTTCCTGTTCATCACGGTCGTGGTCACCGTCGTGGTCGTCCAACTGGCGGCAACCGCGCGGGCGAAGGCGGCGCTGGCCCGCGAGTCGGAATACCGCAAGCTCGCCGAGACGTCCGCCGAGAGCCAGCGGGTCATCGCGGACCGGCTCGACACGCTGACCGAGCAGTCAGAGCACACCAGACAACGACTAGCGGCCATCGAGCGCATCCTCGCCGACGTGGAATGAGGAAACTGTGATCGACGTGCGCGATCTGACCAAGCGGTACCGGAAGAAACTGGTCCTCGACCAGGTGACGTTTGGCTGCCGGCCGGGAACCGTGACCGGCTTCCTCGGCCCGAACGGCGCCGGCAAGTCCACTGTGCTGCGAATCCTCGCGAGCTTAACCGCGGCAACGTCCGGCACCGCGACCGTTCACGGCTGCCGCTACCGTGACCTGCCCGAGCCAGCGACGCGGGTCGGCCTCATGCTCGACACGTCAGCGCTGCATCGCGGCCGGACGGGCCGGGAGACCCTCGCCGTCACAGCGCTCCAGCTCGGGCTGACCGCCGATCGCATCGGCGAGATGCTGGATACCGTCGGCCTCAGCACCGCGGAGTCGCGGCGGCGCATCGGCGATTACTCGCTGGGCATGCGCCAGCGGCTCGGGCTGGCGCACGCGCTGCTGGGCCGGCCGGACGTGCTGATGCTCGATGAGCCCGCCAACGGCCTCGACCCGGCCGGCATTCGCTGGCTGCGCGGGTTTCTGCGCGGGTACGCCGCCGAAGGCGGGACCGTGCTGCTGTCCTCCCACCAGCTCACCGAGATCGAGGCAGTCGCCGACCGTTTCGTCATCATCAGCGGCGGCCGCATCGTCGCCGACGGCAGTCGAGCCGACCTGCTCGGCTCATCCGCGGCCAGCCTCGAGGACGTGTACCTGTACCTCACGAGTGCCGGCCGCCGCGACACGTACCTCGAAGGAGCCGCATGAGCACCGTCCACGTCATGAACCGTCCGGCCGGCCGACTGTTCACCGCCGAACTGCGCAAACTCGTCGACACTCGGGCCGGAACATGGTTCGCCTACGGCCTGGTCGGTCTTGCCGCGCTGATGTGTGTCGCGATGGTGACCACCGGTGGCGCCGAGCATCTGAGCTTCCAGAACATGTGGGGCATGCTCAACCTGCCAATGAGCTACCTGCTGCCGATCCTCGCGATCATGCTGGTCACGACGGAGTGGACCCAGCACACCACCGCGGTCACGTTTGCGCTCGAGCCACGTCGGGAACGGGTCGTCGCGGCGAAGCTCGCCACCAGCCTGGCATTGACGGTCGCCGTTCTGGCGGTGACCGCCTTGTTCGCGGCACTCGCAACCGTCGCGGCGGTGAGCCTGCGGACCGGCACGCCGGGCTGGCGCCTCGATGGCGACATCGTTCGCAACCTCACCTTGCTGCAGTTCGCCCGAATCCTCGAGGGCTTCGCCTTCGCAGTCGTCATCCGTACCACGGCTGTCGCGATCGTGGCGTTCCTGGCGGTACCAACCGCATGGACGCTTCTCGGCTCATTGGTGCCGTGGGCAGGCACCCATCTCCGCCCATGGATCGATATGGCCGCCGCGCAGCAACCGTTCCAGAACGGAGAGGCACCGTTCGAGTCGGCCCATCCGCTCGCCACGTCCAGCTGGGCGCACCTTGCCGTCAGCCTCGGGCTGTGGGTCGTCGTGCCGCTGGTGGTCGGCGTGCGCAAGCTGCTCTCGGCCGACCTGACCTGAGGGGCTATCAGCGGCGCTCTCACACCCGACAGCGTTCCGATCGACACGCCAGCAGTGCTACGGATGTCGGAGTCATCGCGTTACCGGCAGCAGGATCCTGGACGGATGGCCGATCTGGACGTCGACTGGGTGAAGGACGGACGCCGTGGCCAGTGGTTGTCCGGTGCCGGTGTTTCGGGCAAAGCGTGGGTGGGCTCCGCTGCTGACCTGGACGCGTATCCGGTGGCCGACGGAGAACTTGTGGGCGAGCCCGGCGAGATCGACCGTGACGGTCCGGGGCCAGGTGCCGGGCGCGCGGAGGCGCTGGATGCCGTCGCAGATGTTGATCGACCGGCCGTCGGGGTGCACGTCACACAGGCGGACGAACACGTCGAGGTGTTCCGAGCTGGCTTGGACGGTGATCGTCGCGGACGTCGGGCCGATCGTCTCCACGTCGGCGGCGAGCGGGTCGCTGGTGTAAGTGAGGACATCGGGCCGCTGTTCGAGACGCCGGTTGTCCTTGGGCCCGGCCTTTCCGTCGAAGTTTTCCATGGCGCCGCCGATCGCGGGCGTCGGCTTAGTCGGGTCGTAGCGGTAGCGCTGCGCGGGCGCGCCGTCGGGCGCGGGCTCGGTGGCCAGCCGCCCATCGGGGTGCAGGTGCCATTCAGCGGTTGTAATACCCGGTGGCGGCCAGTCGGGCAGCTCCCGCCACTCGTCGACGCCGCCGACGTGGACGCGCACCGGGGTGAGGCTGGCCGGTCCGGGGGCGGTGGGGTCGGCCGCGGCGGTGATCCAGGCGTCCACGTCGGTGCGGTAGTCCGGATCCATTGCGCCGCGGCCGTGGTACCAGGGTCCGATGACCAGCCGGACACGCTTTCCGGCCGCGCGCAATGTCGCGTACGCGTCCAGCGTGCTCGCCAAGTTCAAGTCGTACCAGCCGGTGGCCAGGTGTACCAGCGGGGGCATCGCGTCGACATGCGGGCCGAGATCCCGCTCCTGCCAGTACGGGCCGGGCTGCTCGTTGGCCAGCCACTGCCGCCAGCAGTCGACGGGGTGCCCGACCAACCGCGCGTCAGCCGTGCCCAACGGCAGCCGCGTCAGTATCTTGTTCGCCTTGCGTACCGCGCGCAGCGATACGACAAGGCCGCGGACGAAACCCGCGCCTGGGCGACGGATGGCCAGGTCGAGAGAAGCGAGGCCGCCGAGCATGGTCTTGGCGGCGAATGCCTCACCTGGGTAGACCACCGACCGCAACGACAGGCAGGAGTCTTGAAGGACCGCCAGCCGCCACTCCGGTACCCCAGCCACCGCCGGCACCACCCCGGCGTACCCGATCGCGCTGATCCCCCACGTCACGATCACGCCCGGGAACCACGACTGGCCACGCAGCCAGGCGGCCATGTCGGCCGCGTCGGCAGGATCGTAGTGAAATCCGTCGACTCTTCCGCCGGACCCGTCGGTACCACGCATCGCCTCGATCAGCACGTGCGCCCCGGCTTGTGTGAATCGTTTTGCCAACCCGCGCAGGCTCACCCGGCCGTACGGGCTGCGGATCCACACGACCACCCGGGCCGCCGGGCCAGGGCCGTCGGGGAGCAGGTGGTCGACCAGGACAACGGCACCGTCGGACAGCTTGACCGGCAGATCTTTCTCCATGCTCATGTCAATCACTCCATCCGCGTCCGTGCGTACGCGGCCATCGCGTCGCGCAGGTATTCGGCCAGCCGAGGGTCCTGCCTGTCGAAGTGCGCGCGCAGTTGCGGCGTCGCCACGAACGCCGCACCGAGTTTGACGTAGGTGTCCGCATCGAGCGTCAGGACCCGTTGTTGTATGGCCACGTCCTCGTCCAGCACGACGAACACCGCCTCGTCGTCACAGCGCACGCCGGCCCGCAGCAGCTCCAGCAGACGCCGCTCGATCTGCGTGCTGTCCTGCTCGAACCGCCGGTAGTCCGCGTCACTCCAGTCGGCGGTCGCCGCCCGGACCTGGTCGTAGTACGGCGATCCCGTACCGGTCTGCTCGATCTGTTGGGCTTCAAGCTCGTCCAGCACCTCCGGACCGAAGGGGAACCCCTCGAACATCTTCTCCACGGCCATCGCCGTCCCCTCACGCAAACTCTCGATCGTGGCGGCGACCGTGCGGGCCAACCGGTCCACCCGGTCCCGCTCCGCGACCAGCCGCTGATAGTGGCCCGACAGTGCCTCGACCCTGTCCCGCTCCCCCGCCAACACCTGCCCGATCTGGGTCAGGTCCAGGCCCAACTCCCGCAGCACCAGGATCTCCTGCAGGCGCAGCAACTCCAGACGGTCGTAATAACGGAACCCGTTGGCCCCGACCCGGGCCGGCAGCAACAGACCGATCTCGTGGTAATAGCGCAGTGTCCGCGCCGTCACCCCGGACATCTGCGCGACCTGCTGGATCGACCATCCGGCTGCGGATCCGCTCACCCGTTACACGCTAGAAGCTTCCGCTACGGCAAGGTCAAGCCGAGGAGACTGGGCTCCTCACCCGAAGTCGTCCGGGATGAACGAGAAGACCTCCATGTCGTAGCTGTGCTCCGCCCACATGGCCTTGTTACGCAGGCATCCCTCGTAATGGGCACCGGAACCGCGGGCGGCCGCGATGCTCGCGGAGTTGCTGCTGACGATGCTGATCTCGACACGGCGCAGATCCCGGTCGAGGCAACCCCATCGTGCGAGTGCGCGAGCGGCCGTGCGCGCGATGCCCTGGCCGGTCGCGCCGGTGCGTACCCAGTAGCTCAGGTTCGCTGAGCCGGTGTGTTGGCTGACACCCTCGAGCGAGCAGGCGCCGAGGTAGCGGCCGTCGCGGTCGACGATGCTGAAGGCGAACAGCGATCCGCTGTCCCAAGCGGACTTGGCGAACTCTATCCAACCGGCCATGTCGTCACGGGTCTGCTCGTCCCGCCACCAGGTCATCGTCACACGCAACTCGGCGCTGGACTCCTGCATCGCGTCCCACATGCGGTCTAGATGGTCGGGCACCAGGGGGACGAGGATATTCGCACCTGCGTCGATCGTCACCATGCCGTCGTACGTTAGCCGGCGCCCCCGACAGCGGCGCTCCGCTCGACGCTCACACCGTGAGGTTCGCCGGCAGCGGCTTGGTGTGCAGGATGACCAACTCCGCCACCGCTCGGGTCAGCGCGACGTAGAGCCGGTTCATGCCACGCGGCTCGGCGGCCACGATGTCAGCGGGCTCCACCAGCACCACGCGGTCGTACTCCAGGCCCTTGATCTGGCTGACCGGGATCGCGTGCAACGACTCGGCGAGTTGGTCGGGGGCGATGATCGCACCCGACTCGTCCGCCACCGCCGCCGCCAGGTCGTCGACCTGCCGGATCTCCAAGCTGCCGCCGGGTCGGAACGAGCGGGTCGGCTCGATGCCCGGCGCGACCGCGCGGGCCGCGAAGTCGGCGATGACCTGGGGCACTCGATATCCGGTCGGCAGGTCAAGTGTCCTGACCTCGCGCTTGCCCAGCCGCTGCACCAGTTCCGGCCAGGAGTCGACGCCCAGCGGATGGGTGGCCTGACCGAGGTCGCCCACAATGGTCATCGAAGCGTGCGCCGCGCGACGGGCAATCATCCGGCACTCCATCGGCGACAGATCCTGTGCCTCGTCGAGGATCACGTGCAGGTACGCGTCCTCGACCGGCTCCTCCGCCTCGGCAACCGGCAGCGGCTCGGCCAGCACCGGCACGTACCCCTCCTCGCCGTACGGGTCGAATCCGTCGTACCACCCGGTCACCTTGTGACCCTCGCGCCGGATGATCGCGGCCGCCCATCGTTGCGCGGACAGGTAATCCGTGTTCCCAATGGATTGCCCGGACACGGTGAAGATCGGCGTCGACACGCCCGGCGCGAACAGCTGCCAGTCCTCGAGACTAAAGCTCAGCACGAACGTCTCCGCCATGCGAGGCCCGCTGCGCAGTTCACGACGCTGCCACTCCGGCTCGGCGGCCTTCGGCTTTTCCGGCACGCCAAGGATCTCGCCGAGCTCGTCGAGCATGGGTACGTCATCAACGGTCCACTCCCCGTGCTGTGCAGGCAGGACCTCCTGTGGCGTCAGCGGCGGCCACCATGCGTTGAGAAACGAATCCGGGATCGCCTTGCCGTCCAGCATTTCGGACAGCACCGCCGCCGCGACGGTACGGGCGCCGTTGATCTTGACTCCGCTTGCCTCGCAACGCTTCCGGACTTCCAGGCGGGCTCTGGCGAGGTCGTCGGCATCGAGGGTACGAAGGTGGTCCGGCGCACCCGGCGGGGTATCCCACGCGAGATCGGTGAGCACTTGCACCATGCGAAGATCGCCCTTCGTACGGGCCACGTTGGCCGGGTCGCGGCGGGTGGCGGTGACGCCCTCGAACAGCTCACCGATCGCGCGCAGATGCACACTGTCCTCGCCGAGCCCGGGCAGCACGCGGCCGATGTATTCGGTGAATACCGTCGACGGGCCGACCACCAGCACACGGCCGTCGGCGAACCGGCCGCGATCGGTGTAGAGCAAGTAGGCCGCGCGATGCAGAGCCACCTGCGTCTTGCCGGTGCCGGGCCCACCCGTGATCAGCGTGACGCCGTGGGCAGGTGCCCGGATCGCCTCGTCCTGCTCGTGCTGGATCGTGGCGACGATGTCGCGCATGTGCTCGCCGCGCTCCCTGGTCAACGATCGCAGCAGGGCGCCCTCGCCGACGACGCCGTCAACGTCCTTCTCGGACAACACGTCGTCATCGAGACCGACCACCTTCGGGCCGTCGCAGATGATGACGCGTCGGCGATCCACGCCAAGCGGTTCGCCCGGAGTGGCCCGGTAGAACGGCGCGGCGGCCGGCGCGCGCCAGTCCACCACGAGCGGCTCCCGATCCTCGCCGCGAACACCGAGCCGACCGACGCGATAGGTGTCACCGTCATCGAAATCCAGCCTGCCGAAGACGATGCCCTCCTCCTGACTGTCCAGATCGGACATCCGCGCCGCGGCACTCAGCACCATCGCGTCGCGCTCGACCAGGCCGGTGCGCGGACCCGCCGTGGCGCGGCGGTGTCCCTCGTCCGTCAACTGGCGCGCCTGCCCACGCATGATCTCCAGGCGCTCGTACACCTTGTCGACGACCTGTTGTTCGATGGCGATCTGACGTTCTGCTTCAGACACGGGGCTCCCTTGGTCGGACACGACTCGTCGCGGCCTTCGAGAATATGTGCCGATCCGGGAAGAAAAATCAGTATCCAGGGGGATTCGGATGGCTTGACCGATCGATATTATTAAGGTGGCGGGAGCGGATCGGTCGCTCATCTGCCATTAGCGAGGGGGCCGCCCGGCATCAGCCGGGCGGCCCGCCATTTGTCGGCGCTCCGAAGGATTAGCTTCGGAAGATCAGCGTTCGGAAAGGTACGCGGCCGCTTGCTCGCGAAGTCGGGCGTGCGTGCCGCCCATCGTCTGGCGAGCCGGTAGCCATTGCTTGCGAAGCTTCGCGATCGACGTGTAGTTCGGGTCGACGACGTTCGCCAGCGGCGCCTCGACCGCCTGAGACACCAGCTGGTACGCATCGAGGGTCTCGAAGCCGTAATCGGACACCAGCCACTGGACGAGGTCGACCTGTGCGATCCGGAACGCGTCTTCGAGCGGCCTCGCCGAGCCCGCCGTCATGATGTGCGTGTCGGACTCGAGCCGCGGCCACGCGCACGGCTGGCCCTTGATGACGTCGACGATCACCACGGTGTCCATCGCGCACTCCACCGCGACGCCGCACGTCTCACCCTCGCCCTGGCGCGCGTGACCGTCGCCGAGCGAGAACAGTGCCCCCTCGACGTTCACACCGAGGTAGCAGGTGACACCGGCACGCATCTCCGGCGTGTCCATGTTTCCGCCGTGCGCGTCGGGTACGAGCGACGAGCGCGCCTCGAAGTTCGCTGGCGCGACGCCGACCGTGCCGTGCATCGGGTCCATCGGCAGATCCACCGTGTAGTCGCCGAAGCGCGACTCGAACCGGCACAGCCGCGCGGCGCGGTCGAGTTGCCAGATCCACACCACTTCGGGAAGCGCGTCCTGCAGCGTCGCCGTCGCGTGCGTCGAGGTCAGCGCGCCGAACAGCGGTACGGTCGTCGACGCCGCCCAGTCGCGCGCCGGCTCGATCGACACGAAGTGCACCGCCAGCGTGTCGCCGGGCGCCGCGCCCTCGATGTAGAACGGGCCGGTCTGCGGGTTCACGAACGGGAACTCGATCACGCGCGACACGAGGTCGTCGGTGCCTCGTACCCGCCCGCCGAAGCAGTCCTCGCTGAACAGTTCCAGCACGGTGCCGGGTGCGACCCGGGCGACCGGGGCGACGCCGCCGAATGTCCAGGCGTACGCCCCGGCCGGTGGGCGATACGTGAGCGTCGGTGAAACGCTCACGCGATCGGAGTGGGTTCGTCGGCGGCCGAACCGGTGGCCGCCTGTGCCGGCGGCTGGTAGCCGGACGGTGCCGCGACGGCCGGCTCCTCGTCGAGGTGCACGCGGGACACGTCAGCCACGCGCTCCGGGTGCCGCGCGTAAAGGTACAGGCAGTAAAGCAGGCCGAGCACCATCCAGATGCCGGCCGCGTAACCCGCGTAATTCAACGGCTTCGGCAGCGGCACGATGAACTTGAAGAACGACACCTCGATGCCGGCGGCGGTCAGCCATGCCGGGATGAACGTGACGACGCCGAGGATCGGCACGATCACGTGCAGCACGACGTTGAACTCGGACCGACCGCGGCCCCGGCGCAGGAAGTAGCCCATGCACGAAATGTTGGCGAAGATGTAGATCCCGACAAGCAGGATCACGATTCCGGTCGCCACCATGCTGAACGCGACGAACGGGTTGTAATGCAAACCGAGTCCGAGCGAGACCGCCACTGTCACGACGAAGACCGCACCGATCGCGACGTACGGGGACCGGTGCCGCAACGCGAGCCGGGCGAAGATGTACGGGAACGCACCGATGCGACCCATCGCAAACGCGGTTCGGGTCGTGACGTTCACGCCGGCGTTGGCGTTCGCGATTGTGGAGTTGACGATCGCGAGGAACACGAGGATCCAGAACAGCCCGTAGAACGTGCGGGCCAGACCCTCCCAGCCGGGTGACGTCGCGGCGCCGAACGTCGAGAACTTGCCCGGGCCGAACGCCACGTCGACGGCGTACGTCGTGAAGATGTAGAGCGCGCCCATACCGAGCGTGGCGCCGAGGACCGCGCGACGGATGGTGCGCCGCGGGTTGCGTGTCTCCTCGGCGAGCGGAGCGGCGCCTTCGAACCCGCCGAACGCGAGAGTCGTGAACACCGAGCCGGCGATCACTCCGCTGATGCCGTGGTACGTGCCCGACGAGGGCGTGTGGCCGGTGCCGAACACGGACAGCGTGTTGGCCTTGCCGGCGTGCATCACCAACAGGACGCCGAGGACCAAAAAGACCGCGATCTCGAACACGCCGAGCACCGTGCCAAGCCGCGCGGACGTGCGGACGCCGTAGAGACCAGCGACCGCGACGATGACTGCACCGAGGACGGTCCACGGCCACCACAGATTCGCCGGATAGCTCGACCACTCGTCGTGGAACGTGCCGGCGACGGTGAAGCCCAACTGCAACAGCACGAGCGGGCCGATCAGGGCGCCGGCGAACACGTACGCCCAAGCGACCAGGAAGCCAACGCTGTCGTGCAGGCCCTGCGCCGCGTATGTCGCGAGCGAGCCCGCCGACGGGATGCGCTTGGCGAGTTCGGCGATCGACACCGCGCAGAACAGACAGGCGATCAGCGCGAAGAGGACTGCGAGCGGCAAGGCGCCGCCCGCGAACGCGGCACCGGCGGGGATGGACGCCGCGATCGCGGCGCCGGGAGCCATGTCAGTGATGCTCTGGAACAGCACTTCCCGGAGCCCGATTGCGTCGCGACGCAGCGTGACGGGGGCCTGGGCTGCTTGATCGACCATGAGTGACCTCACACGGGAGACGGTATTCACCGGCGCCTCGCGGCAATGGCTACGCTTCGGCCGCCACAATGGCGCCTCGCGGCAATGGCTACGCTTCGGCGCTGATCATGCAAACGCTTGGGGTGAAGGTACATCGTGGAGCGGTTTTGCAAAAGGATCGCGCTCCCTTTGACTCCGCTGTGCGTCACGATCCGGCATGCCCCGACGCGAAACTTGGGCCTGCGCGCGGTCGCGCGGCGGGGCATATTAGGGGCATGTCTCGATCAACCCCACCCTTCCGCGCGGACCATGTCGGCAGCCTGCTGCGTCCGCAATCGGTGCTCGACGCGCGGGCACAGCGCGCGGCCGGCGAGATCTCCGCTGACGCGTTGCGCGCCGTCGAGGATCGCGCCATCTCAGACGTGGTACGCATGCAAGAAGACGTCGGACTGCGTTCGGCGACCGACGGCGAGTTCCGCCGTACGTCCTGGCACATGGACTTCATCTACCAGCTCGGTGGCGTACATCAGGCCGACGAGAAGCTCACCGTGCACTTCTACAACGAAGCTGGTTCGCTCGACTTCGCGTCGGCGGCGCTGCGCGTGGACGAGCGGATCACGTTGCCGCGTACCATTTTCGCCGATGCGTACCGGTATCTTGCCGAGCAGGTGACCACCGCGACGCCAAAGCTCACCATCCCGTCGCCGAGCATGGTGCACTACCGGGGCGGCCGGGCTGCGATCTCGGCCGACATTTACCCAGACCTCGACTCGTTCTGGGACGACTTGTCCGCCGCGTACGCCCAGGAAGTGCACGCGCTCGCCGACCTCGGCTGCCGGTACCTTCAGCTGGACGACACGAGCCTGGCCTACCTCAACGATCCTCGGCAGCGCGAGTTCATGGCGGCGCAGGGCGGTGACCCGCTGCATCAGCACGAGCGATACATCGCTCAGGTCAACAAGGCGATCGCCGGGCGGCCGGCGGGCATGGCGGTCACCACGCACATGTGCCGCGGCAACTTCCGCTCCTCGTGGGCGGCGGCCGGTGGCTACGACTTCGTCGCCGAGGCGCTGTTCTCGTCCCTTGAGGTCGACGGTTTCTTCCTCGAGTACGACGACGAGCGGTCGGGCACCTTCGAGCCGCTGCGATTCGTACCCCCGGGAAAGATGGTCGTCCTCGGCCTCGTCACGACGAAGCGCGGTGCGTTGGAAAGCAAGGACGACCTCAAGCGCCGCATCGACGAGGCGAGCCGCTATGTGCCGCTCGAACAACTCTGCCTGTCTCCGCAGTGCGGCTTCTCGTCCACCGTGGAGGGCAACGTGCTGAGCTACGACGACGAGGTCGCGAAGCTGCGCCTGATCGTCGAGACGGCCGCCGAAGTCTGGGGCGACGACTGAAGCGTCACATCGTGTAGGTCTTCGCGACGACGACGAGTTCCGACTCGTGTGAGCCCTCGACGCCGACACCGGCCGGCCGCGGCGTAAAGCCCGGCAGTCCGGTGAGGCCGTCGCTGCCATCCATCGCGCGGATACGTACCGGACCGGTCGCCGCGAGTGTGAACGTCACCGGCAGACCATCGGCCGGCGGCGCATGGAACAGCACCGAGAAGTGGTCGCCGAGCTCCGATGCCGGAACCCGCCGGCCGTCAACGGTCGCCGCGGTCACGCGCGCGTTCTCGACTGCGACGTAAACGAGCCGGACGGTGCGTTGCGGCGTCACCAGCAGGCTCAGCGTGCGGGTACCGCCGCTTGTGGTGTCCGACGTCGTGGTCACGGTCGGCGCCGGAAGGTTGGCCGCCTGCGCGGGTCCGACCTCGGCGGAGTCCGTGATGACCGGGAACTCGGTGCTCACACTGCCGGCGTGGGTGACGTACCGGCGGGTCCACGAGCCAGGGCTCGAGTCCGTGCTGACCCATTGCGCCGTTCCGGTGTCGGTGTCGAGCGCGTACATGAGCTGAGCGGGCGCCGGATGCACGGTGCTGAACGTGTCGACGGCAAGGCCGGTGGCAACAAAAGCAACGGTCAACGCACCGGTGACGAGCGCCGGCATGGCGGATCGCAGCCTCCGCCTCGCCGGCGCGGCGGACGCCGCCGGACCGGACTCGACAGCGTCCGCCTGTGCGGGCTCGGCGGCCTTCGCCGGCGCGGGCCCGGCGGTCTTCGCCGGCGCGGGCTCGGCGGCCGGGTATAGCGATTCGATCAGCGGCAGCACGGCGAGCGCGAGCATCGCTGCGAAGAATGCCCCGGCGCCACCGGTGGCGAGGCCGAGCGCCGGGAAGAACAAGAGCACGGTCGGCACCAGGATCACCACTGCGACGGCGGCGCCGATCGCCAGCACGGCGCTACCGATCGCGGGCGCGGCGGCGGGTTGCGTGCCCGAGCCGCGCAGCGTGAGCGCGACGATCGCCGCCACCGACCCGGCGAGCGCCGGCAGCGCCGCGAGGTACGAACCGCCAGGCGTGAACGCGGCCAGTACGACGCCGAGCAGCGCAAGCCAGCCGAGGCCGCCGATGGCCAACACCCAACCGCCGAAGCGGCGGCGCAGTAGTCCGTACCACGTGAGCACCACGGTCGCGACCAGCGCGACGACACCGGCTCGGTAGAAGCCCGGTCGCCACGAATCGATCATGTTCGCGTACCCGGGCCGGAGCGCGACGAGCAGTAACCACAACAACTGCGCGGCGACCGCGGACAGCACGAGCGGGATCAGCGCAAGTGCGAGGCCGGCCGCGATCCGGCCGTAGCGGACCTCGGCGCGCCGCCGTGCCACCGCGGCCAGACCGAGCACCCCGACCACGGCCAGCGCCGCGAACGGCCACACAAGCCAGCCGGGATAGCGCACCAGCACGCTCAGCACGGGAAAGTACGTGTCGTCGTGTGCCGCCGGCTTCGACAACGCCGCCAGGTCGGCACCGGCGAACGCCCGGGTGAGCGCGAGTGCGTTGGCGCCGTTCTGTTGCAGGCTCCCATGGTCCATATAGGACGGCCGGTCCTCGGGCGAGTGGTAGACCGCGGATCCATCGATGTACGCGCTGTTCAGTCCAGTGAACCGGTCGGACTCTCGGAACATCGTGAAGTCCGTGTCGTTCGGTAGCCGCCGGTACACCTCGACCGCGAAGCTTGTCGCGACGGCGTACGGCACGGCGGAGGCGTAGACCCCGACCACGTTCGCGTTGTCCCGCGACGTCTCGAACATGATCGATGGCCCACTCGAGCCGCGCGACTCGAAGTTCAGCACCACGCCGCCGTCGGACGCGAGCGGATCCTGGTCGACGAACGCCTCGGCACCACAAAGGCAGGCCTCTTCGGCGTCGGTGAACACGAACACCGTGTCGTTGCGGGGTCGCGGCCCCTGTGCCATCGCACGTGCGGTCTCCAGCAGCGACGCCACACCCGCGCCGTCGTCGTTGCCGCCGTAGGAGACCTGTACGGAGTCGTAGTGCGCGACCGCGAACACCCGTCCGGTCGACGCGGTGCCGGGCAGCACCGCCACCACGTTCTGGACGTGCGCCATCGCGAACTGGCTGTCGCCGGCGTTCTGGCCGACGGCGTCCTGGATCTGCGTCTGCAGGCCGTAGCTGCGCAGCGTCTGCTCGATGTAGGACCGCACGTCGGCGGCGGCTGGGCTGCCGGCCACGTGCACCGCGGCGCCAATGCGCTCCACGTGTGCGAACGCGCGGGCGGCGCTGAACTGGTCGGCCGGCGCGCTGCCCGGCGCGGGCGACGGCGGGAGCACCGTCCACACGCTGAAGAAACCCAGGACGGCGAGCGCGGCGAGGGCGATGAGTCCGCCCACGCGGCGGGCACGATCGGTGCGATCCACGGCCACATCCTGCCGTGTCGGCCGGTCACGCGGGACCCCTGATCACGGTCCGTTCGAGGTCCGGCAAACGTGGGTACGGCGGGCCGGAGTTGCCCTGGGTAGGCCGTGACGTTGCGCACCCTGACCTTCGGGGTACCCGTGTTGATCTCGATTCCCATGGCCCTGACCAGCCCAAACACCTGATCCAACGACGCGAAACGCCGACAAATGGTCTTGCCGCGCGGTCGAGGGCGGCGATAGTGTCGCGCTACACACGGCGAAAGGAGGTGGTCCAGCGTTGAACGGCAATAGGACTGATGAGGTGGCTGTCCGCTAGCCGCTGTTCTGGACAAACTCATTGTCCGGACCGTGTGCAGCGGCTCCGCGACTAAGACAGCAAACCCCGACCCCCGAGGTGATCCGGCCCCGTCCAGCCGGCCGCGGAAACGCGGAGCCTCGGGGGTCGTTGCATGTCAGCCCGGCGGTGCGGTCGGTCCCGCAGGTACCGGCGCGGCATGTGCTGTCCGGGGCGGCGCGACCGCCGGGCATACGTAGATGCCGGCTTCGGCCGAACCGGCAAGAGCCGGCCTAACGGACCGGCACATCGACTCGATCACTGCGACCCGGGGATCGGCGGCACGGGGATCTCCCTGGCCGGGCACCACCGCGTACGCGATCTGACCACCCGCGATCTCGGCGCGCAGCCGGTCGAGCGTCGGCGTGTCGACGAGTCCGGTGTAGCCGCCGACCGGCTCGACATAGTGCACACCGGCGAGGACGAACTGGCTCGCCTGCGCG
>DATFRR010000001.1:0-16221 GCA_035263025.1 Micromonosporaceae bacterium | reverse complement strand
AAAAGGGCTGCCGTATCGACGCCGAAGTGGATACGTGGCACCGAGCTACCACCGAGCTGGCCGTCATGCCCAGCCTCGAGGGCACTGAGCACCGCGGTCGAGTGCGGCAGGACGTACCGGCGGTAGTCCGCTTCGGACAGCGCGCCGGCCCACGAGTCGAACAGCTGGACCGCGCTCACCCCGGCGTCGATCTGTACGCGAAGGAAGGTGGCGGCGATCTGCGCCAGCCGAGCACAGAGCGCGTGCCACACGTCGGGCGCGCCGTACATCAATGCCTTCGTCTTCACGTGGTGCCTGGACGGTCCACCCTCGACGAGGTAGCTCGCCAGCGTGAACGGCGCGCCGGCGAAGCCAATCAGGGGTACGTCGCCGAGTTCCGCGACGAGCAGCCGCACCGCTTCGCTCACGTACGGCACGTCGTCCGGCGCGAGCTCCGGTATGCGGTCAAGGTCGGCCAACGCTCGGACCGGGTCGGCGACGACCGGCCCAACGCCGGGCTGGATCTCGACGTCCACACCGGCCGCGGACAGCGGGACAACGATGTCGCTGAACAGGATCGCGGCGTCTACGCCATGCCGGCGCACCGGCTGCAGCGTGATCTCGCAGACTAATTCCGGCCGGCGGCACGACTCGAGCATGCCGACGCCCGTACGGAGCGCGCGATATTCCGGCAGCGAACGGCCGGCCTGGCGCATGAACCACACCGGCGTACGCGACACCGGCTCGCCACGACACGCGGCGACGAACGGTGTGTGACCCAGCGGCGAGTGACCCAGCGAGTGGCCCGGCGACGGTTCGGTGCCCACGCGCGCCATCATGACACGCCATATCCGGCGCCTTGTCGCGGCGCGGGCGCAAGCGACGCAGGCCACCCGTAAAGAGGGCAGAAGCGGACATCCGGCGCACCGCGCCGCCGGTACGTGATCCGTTCGGCGTGCCGTGCGTACGCGCCCCCGCTGCCGGGCCATAGGCTTTCCGGCATGGCTCCGGAAAGCACCCCTCCGCCGGCGTTCGCCCGAGCGATCGCCGAGCTGAGGTCGGTCGTACCGCGTCCGGAGATCGTCGTCGCCGACACTCGCCCGCCGGCCAACCTCGCGCCGTTCGCGTTCGCACTGAGCGGCACGGTTCAGCGCGCTGGCGAGGAGGTCGCGAGCGGCCGGCTCATCCTATTGTGCGACCCGGCGGGCCACGACGCGTGGGCCGGCACGCAGCGACTGGTGACCTACGTGACCGCCGAAGTCGAGCCCGACATCGCGACCGATCCGCTGCTTGCGGCGGTGGCCTGGAGTTGGCTCACCGACGCTCTCGAATCGCACGACGCGGCGTACCGCGCCCCCGGCGGTACGGTCACGACGACCACCTCGACGCGTTTCGGTGATCTCGCCGGCGGGGCGAATACCGCGGACGTCGAGATCCGCGCATCCTGGTCGCCGGTCGACGACCGGTTCGCGGCGCACATGCGCGCCTGGTATGCGCTGCTCTCGTCCGCCGCCGGCCTGCCACCGCCGGGCGTGACGGCGCTGACCAGCCGCGGCGCGACGCACGGCGGCTGACCGCCTCGCCCGAGTCGAACTGCCCAGCGTCAGCTCAGATACTTCTGCGCCGCCGCGCAGTCGGTCTCCATCTTGGCCTGTGCCGCATTCTGCAAGATCGTGCTGCTACCCTCGCCGACCGCGGCGAAGAACGCGTCGATGCTGTTGATGCACGTGCCGAGCACGGCCTTTTCCTGTTGCAGCTGGGCGACCTGACCGCTCGAGGCGCTGACCTGCTGCTGGAGCTGGGCCTCACTGGCAGTCGCCGCGGCCAGCGCAGCGTTGAGCCGCTTGATCTGATCCGCGTTCGCGCGGATCGTCGCGTCGCGATCGCGAACCACGCCGACCTGGCGGTGGTACGCGTTGTAGCGGTCCACGAACAGGTACGACATGACACCGGCGCCGACCAGCATCACCGACGCGACGATGCTCACCACGACGAGCGGCCAACGCTTGGGGACCTTCGGCGCCACGTGACTGGATACCGCGGAGTCGCGGTCGGCCGTCACGGTTGGGAGAGTCGCTGTCGGCTCACTCCCTGTCGGCTGAGTCGCCGTGGGCCGGGCCGTCGGGAGGGTCGCCGTCGGCATTGTGCTGGTCGTGGACGCGGCCGGTACGTGCGATGTGCCGCTCGCGCCGGCCGACCTGCCAACCACAACCCGGCTCGGGATAACCGTCGTGACGACCGCGTCCTGCGTCGACGCAGCGCCCAACTTCGCCGTGGAGGCACTACTAGTGGACCCGGTGGTTGGGGACCCGGTGGTTGGGGACCCGGTGGTTGTGGACCCGGTGGTTGTGGACCCAGTGGTTGTGGACCCAGTGCCGGTCGACGCAGTGCCGGTGGACGCAGCGCTGCCGATCGGCTCAGTCTTCGCCCCGGACGCAGGGCTCGACTCCGATGCAGACTCCGCTATCGGCTCGGCCGTGGATTTGGCCGGTGACTCGGCGGTGGCGTGCGGATCGGTTCCGCCGGCCGCGGCTTCCAGCCGTTGCGTGGCTCCGGCGGGGTCGACGGCGGCGCCGCCGTCCGTTGCCGCCGTGTCGGCCGCCGGCTGTTCCGGCACCGACATCTCAGGCTCCGACATCTCACGCTCCGACATCTCAGGCTCCGACATCGCGGCACCTCGGCATCGTGACACCTCCGGCTGAGCTGGCCGGTCGTTCAAGACCGGCCCGGGCACCATACCTGCGGCGTCGGCGGCTCGTCCGCCCGTGAGTCGACGCTCGTCGAGCCCGACCACCGTGATCGGCGCGCCGACCCGGCTGTGCCTACGGCACGGGCCGGCACCGTAAGTTGGAGGGGTGACCGACGACGCGCACCGCCTTGACGGCGATTTGTCCCGTCGGTCGAGTTCCTCCGATGCTACCGAGCCCATCGACAACGACCACACCCTAGCGCCACCCGCGGTGCCACTGACCGTGCCAAGCGGCGGCACTCCACCACCGACGGACGACGCCGCCGGTCTCGCCCGGGCGATCGACATGCTCGGTGCCGGCAGTGGGCCGGTGGCGGTGGACGCCGAGCGCGCCTCCGGATACCGCTACTCGTCGCGGGCATACCTGGTGCAGCTGAAGCGTGCCGGCAGTGACACGGTGTTGCTCGATCCGCTGCCGTTCGGCGACCTCAGCGCGCTCGCCGCGGTCATCGCCGACGAGGAATGGGTGCTGCATGCGGCGAGCCAAGACCTGCCATGCCTGTCCGAGATCGGTTTGCGGCCGACCCGGCTCTTTGACACCGAGCTGGCGGCCCGGCTGGCCGGGTTCGAGCGGGTCGGGCTCGCGGCGCTGACCGAATCGCTGCTCGGCTTTTCGCTCGAGAAGCACCACTCAGCGGCGGACTGGTCGACGCGACCGCTGCCCGAGTCGTGGCTCACCTACGCGGCGCTCGACGTCGAGTTGCTTGTGGAGCTTCGCAACCTGCTCGCCATGGAGCTCGCGACACAGGGCAAGGCGCAGTGGGCTGCCGAGGAGTTCAACGCGCTGGTCACGCACGGCGGGGCGGCGCCGCGAATCCGTACCGACCCGTGGCGGCGCACGTCCGGCATCCACCGCGTCCGGGGTGCGCGTGCGCTGTCCCGGGTCCGAGCGATGTGGTACGCCCGCGACGCGGTCGCGGCACGCCGCGACGCGGCCCCTGGCCGAGTGCTCGCGGACGCGGCGGTCATCGCGGCCGCCGAGATGGATCCGCGCGACGAGCGGTCGCTATTGCTGCTGCCTGGTTTCGGCGGACGATCCGTGCGACGGCTGGCCGGCACCTGGCTCGCCGCCCTCGACGAGGCCCGTGCGCTGCCCAACGATCAGCTCCCAGTGCCGGTCGCGAACGACGGTCCGCCGCCCGCGCACCGCTGGGCGGAGCGAGACCCGGTCGCGGCCGCCCGCTTGGCTCGCGCGCGCGGCGCGGTCAACGCGATCGCCGCCGAGCATCGCCTTCCGCCCGAGAACCTGATCACGCCAGACACCGTGCGCCGGGTGATGTGGGAGCCGCCCGCCGATCTGACCGTCACGCCGATCGGCGCGGCGCTCCGATCACACGGCGCGCGCGAGTGGCAGATCGCACTCGTCGCCGACGCCATCACTGACGCCCTTTCTGAGTCTTGATCGACCACGTTCGGAATCGAACAGACTAGACCCTCATCGAACAGTCCGGTACGGTACTGAACATGAGTGTTCACACCGTCGCGGTACGCAAGACGACGAAGCCGTCGTTGCTGGACATTGCCGCCGAGGTGCTGGTCGCCGATCCGGCGGCATCACTCTCCGATGTCGCGGAGGCCGCCGGCATCGGGCGCACCACGCTCCACAAGCACTACGCGACGCGCGATGACCTGCTGCGCGCGGTCGGACATCGAGCGGTGGACCTGTGGACGCGCGCAATCGACAACGTGGCAGACGACCCGGAGGGCGGCCTGGGCCCGCTCGCCGACGCCATGATCGCCATTGGTCCCCAACTCGGATTCCTCTGGCGCAGCCCGATCCTCGAGCACATGCCCGACCTCGTCGAACGGTGGACGGCCGTCGAGCTCCGTGCCCTCGCGCTGTTGCAGCGCGCCCGCGACCGCGGCGTCGTCACGCCCGACATCCCGGACTGGTGGCTGCTGCAGACGTTCTACTCAGTCATCTACTCCGCGTGGGAGGCGGTCAAGTCCGGCCACCTCGCGCCGCGCGACGCACCCGATCTCGCCGTTCGAACGTTGCTCCGCGGGATCGGCGCGGCGACCTAACACGCCCGCCACGCGGCGACACTCGGCGTCGACGCGACGGGCTCGCATCCCCACCGCTGAAGAAGGACAGACATGAGTCAACTCGGGCAGACGGTCTCGTTCGCGACGCGGTTGTACCGGCAGCGCGCAAACATCGCCTTCGCCGGACACGTGAAGCGCGACCCACTCGCATTGCTCACACTGCGGCCGGGGCGCGACGACCCGTACGCGATCTACGAACGCATGCGCACCGCCGGCACCCTCGTTCCGACGAGGCTCGGCAACTGGTCGACCACCAGCCATCGCGTGTGCAAGTCGGTGCTTCGGGACCGGCGGCTCGGGGTGCGACCAGCCGACCGCGGGACACCCGCGCCAGACGAGCTTGACCTGTCGTTTCTTGGCATGAATCCGCCGGACCACACCCGACTGCGGCGCTTGGCGATGCCGGCGTTCAGCCCCAAGATGGTCGCGACATATCGGCCGCGGATCGTGCGTACGGTAAACGACCTGCTCGACCGCGCCGAGGCGGCCGGCGAGTTCGACCTGGTCTCGTCGCTCGCCGCTCCGCTCCCGATCGCAGTCATCACCGATCTGCTTGGCATTCCGAACGCCGACGCGGACGAGTTCGCGCGCCACGGCGTGTTGATCGGAGGCGCCCTGGACGGCATCCGGTCGCTGCGTCACGCCGGCCAGCTCATGGCCAGCGACACGCGGCTGCGCGCGCTCTTCGAGCGGCTCTTCGAGCTGCGACGCGTCGAGCCTGGCGACGACATCGTCAGCGAGGTCGTCGCCGCCGAGGGCGACCAGGTCCGGCCGGAGGAGATGCTGCCGTTCTGCTCGCTGTTGTTGGTGGCCGGCTTCGAGACGACGGTGAACCTGATCGGCAACGGCGTGCTGGCGTTGCTGTCCAACCACGAGCAGTGGGATGCGTTGTGCGCGGATCCGGAGGCGATGGCACCAAAGGCGGTCGAGGAAGTGCTGCGCTTCGACCCGCCGGTCCAGCGGACCGGCCGCGTCGCGCTAGAGCCACTCGAACTCGAGGGCAAGTCGGTGCGCAAGGACCAGTTCGTGGTGACGCTGATCGGCGCGGCAAACCGCGACCCAGAGGTGTACGACCGCCCGAACGTGTTCGACATCAACAGAGTCGACACGACCGACCACCTCGCGTTCTCGAGCGGCATCCACTACTGCGTCGGCGCACCGCTGGCGACGCTGGAGGCGACCATCGCGCTGCAGGTGCTCGCCGAGCGCATGCCACGGCTGCGCCGAAATGGAGCAGTACGCCGCCGAAACGCCACCACGATCCGCGGACCGATCCGTCTGCCGGTGGCGGCCGGCGCGCGCCGAACTCGCGTCGCGGCCACCACAAGCCAACCGGCCGCGAGGTAGCCCGCGGCCTACCCTGTCATTTGCACAGCCTCGACGGCGCCGAGGTCGGCCAGGCATGTGTCGGTCAGCCCGTCCATCGTGACCGGCACCGTACGGTGGGCATGCCACGCTTCGCGGTCGAGTCGGTAGCGAACGTGCACCGCGGCTTCGCCGCGCGCGACGAGGCGGTCCATGCCGTCGGGTACGTATCCCAACTTGCGCGATATCGCGTTCGACGCCGCGTTGTCCTGGTGCGCGGCGGACGTCGCCTCACGGGCACTGAGACCCTCGAATGCGAGGTGCAGCACGGCGGCGCGCATCTGGGTCCCGATGCCTCGGCCCTGGAAGCGTTGCCCGATCCACGAACCGGTGTGCACCTCACGCAGCACGCCAAAGTCGGTCGCCCCGATGTCCTGGATGCCGACCGGCTCGCCGTCCGCGACGACGCAGAACGGCAGGTGCCAGTTGGCCGTTGTCGACGCAGCGATGACCGTCATGTTGTACGTGATCACTGACCGTCCGCGTACCTCCGGTGTCGCGTCCGTCCACGGCACGACGAACGGCATCCAGCTCGGATCGTGTACGCCATCCGCGGCCACATCCGCCAATTGAGCCAGGTCGTCCAGGTCGGGCAGACGGAGTTCGAGACTCGGGGTACGCAACCGGATGCGGTACGCCGCGTAGTGATCGGTGAGCATGGTCCATCGTGGCGGACCGTCCGGCGCGCCGTCACGTGATATACCGGCGGCAGACCCGCGGCACGGCAACAAACGGGGGCAGTGATGACGACGACCGCGCTCGTGCTCGGCAGTGGCGGCCAGACCGGTGCCGCATGGGAGCTCGGGATCCTTGCCGGCCTCGCCGACGAGGGCATCGATCTCACCGATGCCGATACGGTGGTCGGCACATCCGCCGGCTCGGTGGTCGGCGCGCAGATCCGCGCCGGCGTGCCGGTCGAACGCCTCTACGCCGATCAGCTCGCGCCGCCAACACATGAGATTGCCGCGCGGATCGGCGTTCGGTTCTGGCTCATGGTCACCGCCGCCGTGTTGCGGTCGTCGGACCCGGTTCGATTCCGCCAACGCATTGGCGTGCGCGCGTTGCGAGCGAAGACGATTCCCGCGGACCGTCGACGTGAGGTGGTCGCGACCCGGCTGCCGTCCCGCGATTGGCCGGAGCGTCGACTGCTGATCGTCGCCGTCGACGCGGTGACCGGCGCGGACGCGGTGTTCGACCGGAACTCCGGCGTATCGCTCGTAGACGCGGTCACGGCGAGCTGTGCGGTGCCGACGATCTGGCCGTGCACGCCGATCGGCGGCCGGCGCTTCATGGACGGCGGGCTACGGTCGTGGGCGAACGCGGATCTCGCCGCTGGCGTGGACCGCGTTGTCGTCATCGCGCCGATGTATCGAGGCGGCGGGCCGATGCGGCCGGTCGCGGAACAGGTGGCGATGCTGCGCGAGACCGCATCGGTCGCCGTCGTCGTCCCGGACGCCGATTCGGCTGCGGCGATGGGCGGCAACGTCCTCGATCCGTCCCGCCGAGCACCGTCCGCCGAAGCCGGCCGACGGCAGGCTGCGCAAGTCGCACAGGACGTACGCGACGTATGGATGCCGGCGCGATGACTACCGAAACCGGCCCGCAGCACCAAGGTCACGCTCGAGATCGTTGGGCGTCGTGGTTGTTGGAGAAGCGATTCGGCGGCGACGCTGGCCAGCGCGAACGGACGCTTGCCTACCTGGCGGACGTTCGCGAGGAGGTGCTCCGGCGTGCCCAGATCCGGCCGGGCGACACGCTGCTTGATGTCGGGTGCGGCGACGGCCTGATCGGATTCGGTGCCGCCGATCTCGTCGGTCCGACCGGCCACGTCGTGCTGAGCGATATCTCCGCCGACCTGCTCGCCGTCTGTCGCGAGATCGCCGCCTCCATGCGCGCCGCTTCCGTGGGTACGGACAACCAACGGTTCTCGTTCGTACAGACCGGACTGCCGGCCCTCGACGCGATCGGGTCCGAGTCCGTCGACGTCGCTACCACACGATCCGTGCTGATCTACGTGGATGACATCGCCGCGTCGTTCGCCGCGTTGCATCGGGTGGTGCGGCCGGGCGGCCGGCTGTCAATCTTCGAGCCGATCAATCGATTCGGCGTGGACGACCGACCGAGTCGCCTGTGGGGCTGGGGATTCGACATGACCGGCATGGAGTCGATCGCGGCGAAGGTTCGAGCGGAACACGACACGTACGACCTCGGCACCATGCTCGGCTTCGACGAACGTGACCTGATCCGCGAGGCCGAGGCGGCGGGTTTCGTGGACATCCGGATGACGTACCAGGCCGAGATCACGCGCCAGCACAACAACACACACGCTGGTGACACACGTTCCGAATACACAGTGGATTCGCTACTCGCGATGGCGCCCAATCCCCTCGTACCCACGTTGGGTGAAATTGTGTCGGCGGCGCTCGAGCCGGCCGAGGAGGCCGCGTTCCGCGAACGCATCGCGCGCGAACTCGCTGCCGGCCGTCGCGAGATTCGGTTGGCAACGACGTATCTGTCGGCGCACCGAACCTGACGCCGGCGTGTGGCGGGAACCACAAGCGAGGTCGGTCGCGAGCGCCCGTTACTCGTGAGTAACATAGCCGGTGCGCATCCCACCGCGCGACCGCAGGAGGCCACCATGCCCCGATCCGTCCGCGACGTCGTGTTCGTCGACGGTGTGCGTACGCCGTTCGGCAAAGCCGGCGGCATGTACGCGAACACTCGCGCCGACGACCTCGTGATCCGTTGCATCCGCGAGCTGATGTCGCGCAACCCCGGCCTGCCACCGGAACGCGTGGATGAGGTCGCGATCGCGGCCACCACGCAGATCGGCGACCAAGGACTCACCATCGGCCGGACCGCCGCGCTGCTTGCCGGTCTGCCCAAATCCGTGCCGGGCTTTGCCATCGACCGCATGTGCGCGGGCGCGATGACCGCGGTCACCACGGTCTCGTCCGCTATCGCGGTCGGTGCCTATGACGTCGCGATCGCCGGCGGCGTCGAGCACATGGGCCGCCACCCGATGGGCGAGGGCGTCGAGCCGAATCCGCGCATCATCGCTGAGCAGCTCGTCGACCCTTCGGCGCTGGTCATGGGCCAGACCGCCGAGAACCTGCACGACCTCGCGCCGGACATCACCAAGGCGCGCGCCGACGCATTCGGCCTTGCCTCACAGGAGAAGACCGCGAAGGCGTACGTGAACGGCAAGCTGCAGCCGGATCTGGTGCCGGTCGCGATCCGTGACGAGGACGGCGCGTGGGGCCTGGCGACCGTCGACGAGTCGCCGCGCGAGACGTCGCTTGCGAAACTGGCCGAGCTGCGGACGCCGTTCCGGCCGCACGGCAAGGTGACTGCCGGCAATTCGGCCGGATTGAACGACGGCGCGACGGCATGCCTTCTCGCGGCCGAGGACGTCGCGCGTGAGTTGGGCCTGCCGATCGGCATGAGGCTGGTGAGCTACGGCTTCGTCGGTGTGGCGCCGGAGGTGATGGGCATCGGCCCGATCCCGTCGACTGAGAAGGCGCTGCGGCTTGCCGGCCTGTCCATCGACGACATCGGCATGTTCGAGTTGAACGAGGCGTTCGCCGTGCAGGTGCTCGCATTCCTCGACCACTTCGGCATCGCCGAGGACGACCCGAGAGTGAATCCGTGGGGCGGTGCGATAGCGGTCGGGCACCCACTCGCGTCGTCTGGCGTACGGCTCATGACGCAACTGTCGCGCCACTTCGCCGAGCATCCGGAGGTCCGCTACGGCCTGGTCGCGATGTGCATCGGCATCGGCATGGGCGGCACGGTGATCTGGGAGAACCCCGCGTGGACCGAGAAGGGCAGCGCGGCATGAGCATCGACACCGGCCCGTCCGGCCGTACGGTGGCCGACCCCGGCGCGTTTCCCGACGAGGTCGTCACGCACGCGAAGCTCCGATTCGTACGCGTGCCCGGGCTCGACAAGCCGGCCGCGCTGATCACGCTCGACAACGGCTTCGACCACACGAAGCCGAACACGTTCGGACCCGGCGGACTCGCGAGTCTCGATGCCGCGATCACCGAGGCGCTCGCCGCGTCGCCCGCGTTCATCGCGTTGACCGGCAAGCCGTTCGTGTTCAGCGTCGGCGCCGACGTCACCGGAATGCCGCGCATCACCACCCGCGAACAAGCCGTCGACGTCGGCCGGCTCGGGCATCGGGTCTTCGGCCGGCTGCGGCACCGGGCTGTCGACGGCGGCGGCGCCGGAGTTGTCGACAGGGCCGCGGACGGTGCCGCCGATGGGGCTGCGGGCGGCGCCGCCGTGCCGACGTTCGCGTTCGTCAACGGCGCGGCGATGGGTGGCGGGCTCGAGGTGGCGCTGCACTGCGACTACCGCACGGTTTCGTCGGGCGCCGCGGCGATCGCGCTGCCAGAGGTCTCGCTCGGCCTCGTGCCGGCGTGGGGTGGCACGCAACTGCTGCCGAACCTGATCGGCGTCATCGGTGCCGCGAAGGTGATCGTCGAGAACCCCTTGACGCTAAACAAGATGCTCCGCCCGGCCGAGGCGCGCGAGCTCGGAATGTTCGACGCGATATTCGAACCGGCCGACTTCTTGGAGCGGTCGCTTGCCTGGGCCGCAAGCGTGGTGCGCGGCGACATCGTGGTCGAGCGGCCAGAGGTCGACCGCAGTGGGATGTGGGACGCGGTGATCGGGTTTGCGCGTAGCACGCTCGACGAACGGCTGCACGGCGCGCCCGCCGCACCGTACCGGGCGCTCGATCTGCTCGCGCTCGCGAAGCACGCATCGTTCACTGACGGCACCGCCGCCGAGGACGAAGCGCTTGGCGACCTCGTCGTCTCGGATCAGTTGCGCGCCGGTCTGTACGCGTTCGACCTCGTACAGCGGCGAGCAAGGCGACCGGCCGGTGCGCCGTCGCCAGCCATGGCGCGCGACGTGACAAAGGTCGGCATCGTCGGCGCGGGTCTGATGGCCGGCCAGATCGCGCTGCTGTTCGCGCGCCGGCTCGAGGTTCCGATCGTGCTGACCGACCTCGATGCGGAACGGGTCGCCAACGGCGTGGCATACGTACACGGGGAGATCGACAAGCTCCTCGCCAAGGGCCGGATCGACGACCGGACGGCGGCGAAGCTGCGCGCGTTGGTCACCGGATCGACGGACAAGGCCGCGTTCGCCGACGCCGATCTCGTGCTCGAGGCGGTGTTCGAGGACCTGCCCGTCAAGAAGCAGGTCTGGGCCGAGGTCGAGCAGATCGTGACGCCGGAGTGCGTGCTCGCCACGAATACGTCGTCGCTGTCGGTCACCGCGATGGCCGCCGACCTGGCCCATCCCGAGCGCGTGGTCGGCATGCACTTCTTCAACCCGGTGGCCGTGATGCCGCTGCTCGAGGTGGTGCGCGCCGCGCGTACCGACGACGCCGCGTTGGCCACTGCCTTCGCGGTCGGCAAACGCCTGCGCAAGTCGTGCGTGCTCGTCAAGGACGCTCCGTCATTCGTGGTCAACCGACTGTTGACGCGCTTCCTCGGCGAGGTCTATCGCGCCGTCGACGGCGGCACCCCGATCGATGTCGCGAACCAGGCCCTCGATCCGCTTGGCCTGCCGATGCGCCCGCTTGCGTTGCTCGGCATGGTCGGCCCAGCGGTCGCGTTGCATGTCAGCGAGACGCTGCACGACGCGTTCCCCGAGCGGTTCGGAGTGTCGGCGAACCTGGCACGGCTGGTGGACGCCGGAAAGCCCGGATTCCTCACTCGCGACGGGGAGATCGACCCGGACGTTGTCGCTCTGTTGCACGTCGGCGACACGCCGATGACCTCCGACGACGTACGCGGTCGAGCGTTGGAGGCGCTGGCCGCCGAGATCCGGTTGATGCTCGACGAGGGCGTCGTCGCCGAGCCGCAGGACATCGACCTGTGCATGATCCTTGGTGCCGGCTGGCCGTTCTACAACGGCGGCATTACGCCCTATCTGGACCGGACCGGCATCGCCGAGCGCGTCACGGGCCGACGCTTCCTCGCGCCCGGCATCGCGTCCGTGCCGCCGGATGCCGCCTCCTAACCGTCGGTGCGATTTGCCCGACGCACACGTTCCATGTCGTGCAGCACGTCCGGCCGGCACGGTGCCGCCGTCGACACCGAGCATCGCACCGCGGCGTAGGGGGCAGGCCAGCACGCTGACCAGGTGCGCATCGCTGCGACGGAGCGAAGCGGGGGCACCTAGTCCCCGAACCGACATCGGGGGAATCCCGCATCGGGGTAGGGCTGGCCCCACCCCGAAATCGGGGGCATCCCGCATCGATCATCGTTGCCGTTTCAACGAGTCTGTTGCCATCACAAACCTTGCAGGAGGTCGTTCATGGCAACGAATTCGTCCGCGGCGCGCGGTGGCGCCGCGGCTGGCACATCGAGACCGGCGCGGATGAATTCGCCGACCGGTCGCGGCGCGATCGCAGCGGTCGGTCGCGCCTGCTTCCGCTACCGGTGGCTCGTGGTGGTCGCGTGGGTCGCGATCGCGGTCGCCGGATTCCTGGCCAGCGGACCGGTCTCCGCGGGTCTGTCCGACGAGCCCGGCGCGAACTCTCTCGAGTCGGTGCAGGGCGACAACATCCTCAACAACAACAGTCAGGTCGGTCCGGACGTCCTCGGTGAGGTCACCGGCGTCGACCCGACCACCACGGACGTACGCGCAGCGGTGCTCGCCAGCGCCGCGTCGATCGGCCACATCTCCGGCGTACGGTCGGTGGCCACGCCGTACGACGCCGGGGTGCCGGCCGCGCAGTCGCGGCATCTGCTCGCCAACGACGGCCGCGGCCTGCTCGTTGACGTCACATTGGCCGATCTCGACGACGCGCCTCAGAAGACCGCGGTGGACGCGGTCTCCAAGCAACTCGACGCGCTCGGCACCACGCTGCGAGCCCGAGCGCCGGACGCCCGCGTGCTGCTCGGTGGCGACGCGGTGCTGAACGATCAGGTGAACAAGCAGGTGAGCCGCGATCTGTCGCTGGCCGAAGGCCTGTCGTTGCCGCTCACGCTCGTGGTGCTCGTCTTCGTGTTCGGCGGTCTGCTGGCGGCCGGCATCCCGGTCATCGCGGCGATCCTGTCGGTGTTCGCGGGCATGCTCGGGCTGCTCGGCTTCGAGCACATCACGAACATCGATGACAACGCGACGATCGTCGTGACGCTGCTCGGACTCGGACTGTCCATCGACTATGGACTGTTGTTGGTGGCCCGCTACCGCGAGGAGTTGGCCCACGGGTACGCCCCGGAGCAGGCGATCGGACGCGCCTGGTCGACGGCCGGCCGTACCATCGCGTTTTCCGCGCTGACCGTGGCCGGATCGCTGTGCGGCCTGATCGTCTTCGGAGTCACGTCGATGACGGCACTTGGGGTCGCCGGTGTCTCGATCGCCGCCGTCGCGATGCTGGTGGCACTGACCGGTTCGGCCGCGCTGATCGGCTTTGGACGCAAGCGGATCCGCCCGTCGAAGCGCGCTCTTGCGCGCGCCGCCCGCCACGCCGCTCGCACCGCGACACCGATCGCCCGCGCCTACAGCGCGGACGGCAACGACCGGGATCTCAGCGAGAAGGGATTCTTCGCCGGCCTCGCGCGCATCGTGCAGCGCCGCCCGCTCGTGACGTTCGTGGCGACCGCGCTCGTGCTGCTTGCCATGGGACTGCCGCTGTTGGGCACCACGACGCACATCGGGGACGTCAAGGGTCTGCCGCCGTCGCTGTCCTCGGTGCAGGTCGCGAACGACCTCTCCAGTCGGTACGGCCGAGCGAGCGACCCAGCCGTCATCGTGGTGGCGCGCACCGATCCGGGCCCGCTGAACGACTGGGCGACCCGATTCGAGCACGCACCGGGCGTGGTGGACGTCACGCCGGCGACGCAGGTCGGACCCGGCCTGTCGACCGTCCAGATATACGTGGCCGGTGACCCGGAAGGCACCGCCGGCCGCAAGCTCGTCGGGCTGGTACGTGCGGATCGACCGGCCGGCGTGCAGTCCTGGGTGACCGGCAACGCCGCGTTGCTCGACGACATCCTCGGGCTGATCGGGCAGCGGTTGCCGCTGGCCATCGCGGTGACCGTGGTGGCGATGTTCGTGCTGCTGTTCCTCATGACCGGCTCGCTCGTCGTGCCGCTCAAGGCGATCGTGATGAACATGCTGTCGCTGGGCGCCACGGTCGGCGTGATGAACCTGGTGTTCCAACACGGGTACGGCAGCGGCCTGCTGCACACGCTCACTACCGGCAGCCTCGATCCGTTCGTCATCGTCGGCGTGCTCGCGTTCGCGTTCGGCCTGTCGATGGACTACGAGGTGTTCCTGCTGTCGCGCATCAAGGAGTTCGTGGACCGTGGCGATCCGACCGACGTCGCGGTGCGGCGCGGGCTGCAGCGCACCGGTCGCGTCATCACCTCGGCCGCACTGCTGATGGTCATCGTGTTCGGGTGCTTCCTGGTTGGCCGTACGTCGAACACGCAGCAGATCGGGCTCGGTCTCGCGTCGGCGATCGCCATCGACGCCACGCTCGTACGGTGCGTACTCGTACCGGCGACGATGACGCTGCTCGGCAAGTGGAACTGGTGGGCGCCACGGCCACTGGCCCGGTGGCACGCGCGGCACTTCGCGACGCTTACGCCGGAGCCGGCTCCGTCGGTGGCTCCGGAGCCGGTGCCGCTGGCCGGCGTACGGTGACGGTTGCGCCGGTCACGTCCTCGCGCGCGCCGGATGCTCGACTGTGAACAACCATCGGCATGCCGCCGCGGGGGCGAAGCGTGACCCGCGGCGTCATGCCGACCCGGTGCGACGGGACCGGCGCCATCGCCCAGTGCCTGGACGTGTGCGCGAGCACGAGGGCGATCTCCATCAACGCGAACGTATTGCCGATGCACATGCGTGGCCCGCCGCCGAACGGGAAGAACGCGTGTCGCGTCTCGGGCGTGCCGACGTAGTCGCCGCCGGGGCTCAACCATCGCGCCGGCTCGAACACCGTCGCGTCCCGCCACAGCGCCGGATCCCGGTGTACGACGAACGGGCTCATCAGGATCGTCGTACCGGCCGGGACGTGGAATCCGGTGAGCGTGACATCGGTGGCGGCATGCCGGACGAGGATCCAGGCGGGCGGGTAGAGCCGCATCGACTCGTCCACCACGGCACGCGCGTACGGCAGCCGAGCGATGTCGTCCACGCTTGGCAAACGACCGCCGTCGAGCACCGAGTCCAACTCGGCATGCAGCGTCGCGGCGACGTCGGGACTGCCGGCCAACAGGTGGTACGCCCACGACAGCGCATTCGTCGACGTCTCGTGACCGGCCAGCAGCAACGTCAGCACCTCGTCGCGGACGTCCTGATCGGTCATGCCGCCGCCATCCGCGCCATCGGCGGCACCGACATCGCGCGCCTCGAGCAACCACGACAACACGTCGTGCCGCGGCATGTCAGAGCCGCGCCGTGCGGCGATCAGATTGTTGATCATCGCATCGATGTCGCCGAGCGCCGCCCGTCGCGCCGCGAGTGCTCGGTCGCCGAAGCGGCGCGCGAACGCGACGAGAATGACGTTCGCGCCGGGGCCTCGCATCGTCGAGTTCACCGCGGTTGCGATCATCTCGGCGTCGGCACCGGTCACTTCGACGTCGAACACCGTACGGGTCAGCACTCGCAGCGTCGTGGCGGCGAACGCGGCGTGCAGATCGACCGTCGTGCCCTCGCGCCAGCCGTCCGTCATCGCGGCTGCCTCCTCGGCCATCACGGACGCGTACGACGCGATGCGTGCGTGGTGGAACGCCGGCTGGATCAGGCGCCGCTGCCGCTTGTGGTGTTCGCCGCGACTGGTCAGCAGTCCGTTGCCAAGCACCGCACGCAACGGTGTGTCACCGGGCTCGCCGCCGGCGATGCCGAAGCCCATACCCTTGGGAAACGCGTGCTGATCCACCAGCACGGTTCGCGTCGCGTCGGGATCCGTGAGCAACACGACCGGCCCGCGGCCGAGCTTGAGACGAACCAGCCGACCGTGGCGGGCGGCGGCGCGCTGCAGAAACCGCGGCGCATCCAGGGCCATGCCGGCCAAGTGGGCGGCGCGTGTGCCGGCCGCCGTCGGCACC